>JACPAT010000283.1 GCA_016180655.1 Candidatus Methylomirabilota bacterium
TGATCGGGACCGAGACGGGCGCAGTCTGGCTGTGGGACGAGGAATCCCAGCTCCTCGTCCCGGCGGCGTGGCACGGCTACGGGGAATGGAGGGGGGAGGCGCGCCTCCGCCTCGGCGAGGGGGTCGCGGGGACCGTCGCGCGACGGCGGGAGGGCATGATCGTCAACGACTACCGGACCTCCTCCTACGCACTCCCCTTCTTCCTGGAGCGCATGGAGGCCACCGCCGTCCTGGCCGAGCCGCTGGTGTGCCGCGATCGGCTGCTCGGGGTGATCACCGTTGATAACAAGGGACTCGGACGGCCCTTCACGGAGAAGGATCGCGAACTCCTCACCCTCTTCGCCGCCCATGCGGCCATCGCCATTCAGAACGCCCAGCTGTACGACGCCATCCGGCTCGAACTCACCGAGCGCCAACGAGCGGAGAAAGCGCTCCGGCTCACTCAAGAACGATATCGGGACCTGTTCGAGCACGCACCGGTGATGTACGTCATCACCGGGGATCGAGAGGGCGAACCCATCATCCTCGACTGCAATGAACTATTCTTGCACACCCTGGGGTATCGCCGTGCCCAGGTTCTGGGGCGCCCGCTGGCCGACTTCTACACCCCCGGGTCGCGCCGCCAACTCCTGCAAGGGGGCGGATACCAACAGGCGCTGAGGGGCGAGTTCGTTCCCGAAGAGCGTCAGCTCGTCACCTGCGATGGCCGGGTCATCGAGACATTGTTGCAGGCGGTACCCAAGGGTGACGAAGAAGGCCGCGTCTCCGGCACCCATGCGATGTACGTGAATATCACCGAGCGCAAGCGGGCCGCGGAGGCGCTGGCCGACCGGACACGACAGCTTGAAGCGGTCCGCACGGTGACGGAGGAGGTCACCCGGGAGCTGGAACTCACGACCCTCCTGAGGCTCATCAACCGCCGGGCGGCGGAGCTGGTGGGGTCCGTCTCGGGCGTGGTCTGGCTGTGGAACGAGACGGCCCAATGCCTCGTCCCCGAGGCCTGGCACGGGTTCGGGGGGTGGCTGAAGGAGGTTCGCCTCCGGCTCGGCGAGGGGGTGGCAGGAACGGTCGCCCAGCGGCGGGAAGGGCTGATGCTGAACGACTATCGGACCTCCACGTACGCGCACCCCCTCTTCCTGGAGCACACCGGGATCACCGCCGTCCTGGCAGAGCCCCTCCTGTATCACGATCGACTGCTCGGGGCGATCACCGTGGACAATCAGGGCGTGGGGAGGCACTTCTCCGAGCAGGATCGGAACACGCTCAGCCTGTTCGCCGCCCAGGCCGCCATCGCCATCGAGAACGCCCGCCTCCTCGATGCGACCGAGCGGGCCGCCCGCGAGGCCCGGAGCCTCTACGAGATCGCCCACAGCCTCACCACCTCGCTGGATCCCTCGGAGGTTCTCCATCTGATCTCGGTGAAGACGACGGAACTCCTGGGCACCCCGCATGCGCAGGTCGTCCTCTGGGACGAGGAGGCCCACTCTCTCCGACTCGGCGCGGCCTACGGGAGCGAGGCCGAACAGGTCAGGACGCAGGAATTCCGCCTGGGCGAAGGTGTCAATGGAATCGTGGCCGAGACCAGGGCGTCGCTCATCGTGAATGACTACCAGAACTTTCCCCACCGGGTTCCCGGGATGACAGAGCTGGTCGCGGTGATTGGCGTTCCCCTGCTCTACCGCGATCGGTTCCTGGGTGTCCTCACCTCGCACGCCACCCAACCCGGGGCGGCCTTCACCCAGGCCCACCTCGCGCTCCTCACGAGCTTCGCCGACCAGGCGGCCATCGCCATCCAGAACGCGCAGTTGTTCTCCGAGCTGAACGCGTCCTACCGCGACCTGCAGCAGGCGCAGGATGAGTTGATCCGGTCGGAGAAGCTCCGCGCCCTGGGCCAGATGGCAGCCGGCATCGCTCATGACCTGAACAACATCCTGGCGGCTGTTCTCGCTCGGGTGGAACTGCTCCGGTTCCGGGTCGCAGACCCGGAGATTCGCGAGACGCTCAAGACGCTGGAGACGGCGGTCACTGACGGCGCGCACGTCGTCCGCCGGCTCCAGGATTTCGCACGCCAGAGGGCACGGAGTCCCCTGGTCCCGACCGATCTCGCCCGGGCGGTGCAGGAGACCCTGGAGATGACCCGCCCGCACTGGCGCGACGAGCCGCATCGCCAGGGGCGCGTGATCGAGGTCCGGACCCTGCTGGATGGCATCTCTCATATCCAGGGGAATGCTCCCGAGGTGCGGGAGGCCGTGACCAACCTGATCCTGAACGCAGTGGACGCGATGCCCCAGGGGGGCGTCCTGACCCTGAATGCCCGGCAGGTCAAGAAGGCAGCGGGGAATCAGATCGAGGCGGCCCCGTCTCCCGGTGCCTCCAGGGACCGACCCCGTGACAACCCGGGGGAGTGGGTCGAACTCACCGTGACTGATACGGGCACCGGAATGTCAGAGGAGATCCGCCGTCGGATCTTCGAACCCTTCTTCACCACCAAGGGGATGCACGGGACTGGCCTGGGGCTCGCCGTGGTGTATGGGATTATGGAGCGACACGGCGGCCACATTCACGTCGCCTCGGTTCCGGGGCGGGGAAGCACCGTTACGCTCCAGTTCCAGGCTGCCCTTGGGCCAGTGGTTGCGAGGCAGAAAGCCAGCGCGACCGTTGCCGGCCCGCGGCGTATCCTGTTAATCGACGACGATTCGTGGGTTCGGGAGTCGCTCAGCGACCTCCTCCGGACCGTTGGACATCACGTCACTGAGGCCGACGGAGGCGCGGCCGGCCTCGCTCACCTGGTCGAGAGTCCGGTAGACCTGGTGTTGACCGACCTTGTGATGCCGGAAGTGAGCGGGTGGGACATCGCCCGCGCCATCAAGAGCCGTCTCCCCGGCCTGCCGGTCGTCCTGATGACCGGCTGGGGGGATCAGGTGGTGAAGGAGGCCAGCGAACGGGGACTGGTGGACCGGGTGCTGGGCAAGCCGTTTCCGCTGGAGGAAATCCTGCGGGTCATTCGGGAACTCACCGCGGACCGGCCGTCAGCCGGAAGCAATCCGGTGGGGACGGAATCCTGAAGTCGAAGGCGAAGCCCCGTCCACGAGTACATAGCCCCTGTCGCCATCATCGCTGGCGGCCTCACCTACCGGGTGGGCCTGCGCTTTTCCATCCACTGACCTCGCGGGCCGAACCGTCAATACCGCGGGGCTGATTCCTCCCCGCGGCGACCTCCAGCCCCCTGACCGCCCTCGCACCGTCCGGCGATCCGTGTGGCGTGCCCGCCTCCCTGCTCTACACGTCCCGCATGAAGCCCTTGCAAACTCTGCCGTTACATAGCAGAATGTGTACTCCGTCGTTCGCTGTTTCTCCTTTCGTGTGAGGCGCGCCATCGCCAGGCTCCTGCAGCACGTCCGGCCATTCCTCCGCCGGCATCGCCGGCTTTTCTTTTTGGGCATCCTGGCCCTGCTGGGCACGGATGCCATGCACCTCTTGATCCCGTGGTTCACCCGCCTGGCCCTGGATGGCCTGACGGCGGCCCGGGACCACGGGTGGGGCCTGCTTCGCTATCCCGCCCTGATCGTCTTGGCCGCGGTTGGCCAGGGGGTCTTCCGGTTCTTCTGGCGGACCAACGTCTTCGGCTTCTCCCGGAACATCGAGTGGGACCTCCGCAACGCCCTGTTCGCGCACCTCCAGCGCCTGCCGCTCTCGTACTTCCAACACACCAAGACCGGCGACCTGATGTCCCGCCTGACCAACGATCTGGCGTCGGTCCGCGAGATGCTGGGGATCGGCGCCGTGGCGGCCCTGGACGGCGCTCTCCTCATCCTCGCGGCGCTGCCCCTGATGATCGGGATTGACCCGTGGCTCACCCTCTGGTCGCTCCTCTCGCTGCCGGGCATCACCCTCTTGGTGCTGGGCTTCGGCAACCGCATCCACCGGGGCTACCGCGAGGTGCAGCAGTTCCTGGGGCGGGTGAGCATCTTCGTCCAGGAGAATTTGGCCGGCATCCGCGTCGTCCAGGCCCACGCGCAGGAGGAGAACCAGCTCCGCCGGTTCACCGATCTCTCCGCCGAGTACATGCGGAAGAACCTGGTCACGGCCCGCCTCAGCGGCCTCCTGTGGCCGCTCATGGCCGTCTTCTCCGGGCTGGCGGCCGCCATCGTCCTCTGGCTGGGCGGGCGGCGCGTGCTCACGGGACAGCTCACCATCGGCCAGTTCGTCCAGTTCAACGGCTACCTGGCCATGCTGACCTGGCCGGTGATGGCCATCGGGTACGTGGTGAACCTGTACCAGCGGGGATCCTCCGCCCTCGCCCGGCTGGTGGAGATCCTGGAGACGCCCGTCGCGCCCGGATACCTCACGCGGGAGGACGGAAGGCCCAGGCGCCTCCGCGGGGAGATCGAGTTTCGCGGCCTGTCGTTCCGCTACGGCCCCGAGGGCCGCTGGGTCTTGCGGGACGTCTCGCTCACGATCCCGGCCGGCAGCCGCTGCGCCATCGTCGGCGAGGTGGGCGCGGGCAAGAGCACGCTCGTCAACCTGATCCCCCGCCTGTTCGAGGCGCCCGAGGGCAGCCTGTTCCTGGACGGGCGCGACATCCGGACCATCCCGCTCACCACCCTCAAGGCCTCCATCGGCCTCGTCTCGCAGGACATCTTCCTCTTCTCCGAGACCATCCGCGAGAACATCCTGTTCGGCCGCCAGGACGCCACCATCGAGGACCTGGAGGAGGCCGCGCGGGTCGCGGCGCTCTTGCCCAGCATCCAGGAGTTCGCCGACCGGTTCGAGACCCTGCTGGGGGAGCGGGGCGTCCGCCTCTCCGGCGGCCAGAAGCAGCGGACGGCCCTGGCCCGCGCCCTGATCAAGAACCCGCCCATCCTGATCCTTGACGACGCCTTCTCCAGCGTGGACGTCCAGACCGAGGAGCGCATCTTGAGCGAGCTGAAGGCCGCCATGGAGGGGCGGACGACGATTCTCATCTCCCACCGGATCTCCACGCTGAAGGACGCGGACCAGATCGTGTACCTGAAGGACGGCTGCATCGCGGAGCGCGGCACCCACCAGGAGCTGCTGGCACGCGAGGGCCACTACCACCGGCTGTACCAGAAGCAGCTCCTGGCCAGCGAGCTGGAGGCCCTGGCCGAGCGGGAAAACGGGTAGCCATGCACGGGCCGAATGTCCACATTGACGACGAGGTGCTGGGCAAGGCGTACGACGCCCGGCTGGTCCTGCGCCTGCTCACCTACCTTCGGCCGTACGGGTTTCTGGTCCTCCTGGCCATCCTGTTCCTCGCCGGGTACACGGGCGCCCAGCTCCTGGGACCCTATCTGGTCAAGGTCGCCATTGACGAGCACATCGCCGCCAAGGACCTGGCCGGCCTGGATCGGGTGGCTCTCGCCTACGTGGGCGCCGTCGTCCTGAGCTTCCTCTTTCACTTCGCCCACTCCTATACCACCCAGTACGTCGGCCAGCGGGTGATGCACGACATCCGCCAGCGGCTGTTCGGGCACCTCCAGGGACACGACCTGGCCTTCTTCGACCGGAACCCCGTGGGCCGCCTCATGACCCGCGTCATCAACGACGTCGAGAACCTGAACGAGCTGCTGAGCTCCGGGGTGGTGGCGTTCCTCGGCGACACGCTGATGATCGCGGGGATCGCGGTGGCCATGCTGCTCCTGGATTGGCGCCTGGGCTTGGTGGGGATCGCCCTGCTGCCGGTGATGATCCTGGCGACGAACGTGTATCGCGCCAGAGCGCGAGAGAATTACCGCGACAGCCGGCGCATCCTCTCGCGCCTGAATGCCTACCTCAACGAGAACATCTCCGGCATGGCCACGGTCCAGGCCTTCGGCCAGGAGCGGCGGAATTACCTGAAGTTCAAGGACATCAACACCCAGAACCGGGACGCCCTGCTCAAGAGCATCCACTACAATGCGATCTTCTTCCCCCTGGTGGAAGTCTGCAGCGCCATCACCGTGAGCCTCATCCTGTGGCGGGGCGGCGGCATGATCCTGGACGGGGCCGTGCACACGGGCGTGGTGGTGGCCTTCATCCAGTACGTGCAGCGGATGTTCCAGCCCATCCGCGACCTGGCGGAGAAGTACAACATCTTCCAGGCCGCCATGGCCAGCAGCGAGCGGATCTTCCGCCTCCTGGACGAGCCCGCGAAGGTCACGGTGCCGTCCATGCCCCGGCAGCCCCGGGCGGCGCGGGGGGCCATCGAGTTCGAGGACGTCTGGCTGTCCTACCTCCCGGGCGAGCCGGTCCTGCGCGGTATCTCCTTCCGGGTAGAGCCCGGGGAAAAGATCGCCCTGGTGGGCCCCACGGGCCACGGGAAGACGTCCATCATCTCGGCTCTCTGCCGGTTCTACGACGTGGAGCGCGGGCGGATCCTGGTGGACGGGCTGGACATCCGGGAGTGGGACAAGACCGCCCTTCGGAAACACATCGGCCTGGTCCTCCAGGACGTCTTCCTCTTCTCGGGAACCATCGGCGAGAACGTCAGCCTGGGCAGCCCCTGGATCACCCCCGATCAGATCCAGGAAGCCGCCCGTCGCGTGCACGCCAGCCGGTTCATCGAACGCCTGCCCCGCCGGTACCAGGAGGAAGTGCAGGAGCGCGGCTCCACGCTGTCCCAGGGCGAGCGCCAGCTCCTGTCCTTCGCCAGGGCGCTGGCCTTCGATCCCACCATCCTGATCCTGGACGAGGCCACCAGCTCCGTGGACACGGAGACCGAGTTGCTGATCCAGGACGCCCTGCGCGTCTTGCTGCAAGACCGGACCGCCATCATCGTGGCCCACCGCCTCTCCACGATCCAGTTCGTGGACCGCATCCTGGTGATCCACAAGGGCCGCATCCGCGAGGAGGGGACGCACGAGGAACTCCTGGCCAGGCAGGGCATCTACTATCGGCTGCACCAGTTGCAGTATCAGTTGAGCTGACCGGGGACGGGGGATAGAGGACGGGGGTTGGGGACTGGGGGCTAGGGGTTGGGGGTTGGAGATTAGGGGTTGGGGGTTGGGGGTTGGGGGATAGGTGGATCTGTGGTTTCGTAGATCAGTCGATTAGCTTCGGAAACCGGTCATGAGCGAATGGTCATTATGAATTGGTCATTGGTCATTCCGCTGAAGGAGAGTCGGTATGGCGAAGCCGCGGGTGGGATTCATCGGCGTAGGGACCATGGGCAGCCGGATGTCGCGCTGCCTGCTGCGGGCGGGGTTCAGCCTGACCGTGCACGACCGGGATTCCCGGAAGGTGGCGGAACTGAAAGAGGCGGGCGCCAGCGCGGTGACCTCTCCGCGAGAGGTGGCGGCAGCCAGCGACGTGGTCATCACCATGGTGCCGGACACCCCGGACGTGGAGCAGGTGGTGCGAGGGGCGGACGGTTTGCGGGAAAGCCTACGCCGCGGGATGGTCTACGTGGACATGAGCACGGTCTCGCCCACGGCCTCGAAGGCCCTGGCGGCGGAACTCAACGGCCTGGGTATCGAGATGTTGGATGCCCCGGTGACCGGCCAGCCGGGCAACGCGGCGGATGGCACTCTCGGGATCATGGTGGGGGGCAAGCGCGAGGTGCTCGACCGGTGCCTGGAGATCTTCCAGGCCATGGGGAAGCGGATCATTCACGTCGGGCCAAACGGCGCCGGCCACACGATGAAGCTGATCAACAACCTGATCGGCGCGACGGTCTTGCAGGTGATCTGCGAGGGGCTGGCCCTGGCCGTGAAAGCGGGTCTGGACCCTCAGCAGGTCTCCGAGGTCACGTCGGCTGGCGGGGCCCGGACCGGCATGATGGAAAGCCGCGGGCCCACCATCTTCGCCCGGAGCTTCGAGAATGCCGGCTTCGCCCTGCGCCTGATGGACAAGGATCTGCGCCTGGTCGCGGAGCTGGCGCGGGACCTCCAGGTTCCCCTGCCGATCGCGAGCGTCGCGCGCGAGATGTATCGCGCCGCCATGACGGCCGGCTACGGCGACCTGGACGTCGCCGCCCTGGTCAAGGTCGTCGAGGCGATGGCCAACGTCGAGATACGAGGCAAGGCCTGACCCAGATCACGCCTCGATCCGCAGTTGGGGGCCCCGGCCTACAGGGACTTCTTCTCCGGCGGGCCGCCCGGGCCTTGCTCTTTTCGCTCCTGCATCAGCTTCTGCCGGAGCGCTTGCCGCTCTGCCCGGTGCTTTTCTCGGAGCGCCCGCATCTCCTCCCGCTGCCGCTCCATCATGGCCTTGGCCTCTGGCGGGAGCTCCCGCTTCATCGGGCGCTCCTGGGACGGCGGCGCGGGCGGTGGCCCCGCCTGGGCCCAGACCTGCGCCGGTGGGATGGCGGCGACGAAGCCGGCCAATGCGAGACTTCGCATGATCTTCATGGTCTCACCTCCACGGGGCAGCCTTGCCCCCATACCCATTGGACAGCGCCGCGCCCGCGACGTTTAATCGAATGAAGACGGGAGATGGGGGACGGGAGACCGGGGTCGCCCTGACCCCCGTGGTTTGGCCCCAACCCCCAGCCCCTAGCCCCCAATCCCCGTTCCAAGGATTCCGGCCCCCACCAGGACGCTGCGCAGGGTCTCCTTCTGCGCGTCGTTGAGAGGCAGCAGCGGGCTGCGGGGCGGGCCGCCGTAGTAGCCCAGCAAGTCCAGGGCCGCCTTCAGGCCCGGCACGCCGAAGCGGGCGGTAACGGCGGTATTGGGGGCGATCATCCGGAGCTGCAGCTCCCTGGCATCCTCGTGCTTGCCGTGTTTGAACAGGCTCACGATGTCGCAGCATTGCTGGGGCGCGATGTTGGCCAGGGCGAGGACTCCGCCGATGGCGCCGACGCACAGGGCCGGGTACAGGAACCCGGCCGAACCGGCCAGCACCTGGAAGCCCGGGCGGGCCGAGCGGATGATCTCTCCCAGCTTCGCCAGGTTCCCGCCGCTGTCCTTCACGCCGAGGATATTGGGGTGCTGGGAGAGCGCGATGATGAGGTCGGCCGGCATATCCACGGTGGTGTTGGCCGGCATGTTGTAGAGGCTCACCGGGATGGGCGAGGCGTCGGCGACGGTCAGGTAATAGTGCGAGAGTCCCGCCGCGTCCATCCTGGACTTGTAGTAGCTGGGCGTGACGAGGATGGCGACGTCCGCGCCCAGGGCCGCCGCCTTCCTGGTGAGGGCGATGGTGCTGTGGGTGGACTCGCACGCCGTGCCGGCCATGAAGAGCTTGGTCGGGGGGATGTGCTTCCGCGCGGCCTCGAAATAGGTCAGCTTCTCCGACTCGGTGAGATACGGGAACTCACCGTTGGTGCCCAGCACCACGTAGCCACCCAGGGGGTAGCGGTTCCATTTCTCCAGATTGGCGGCCAGCGCCTTCAGCTCCAGCTCCCCGGCCGCGTCGAAGGGCGTGGGGATGGGGGGGAAGATGCCGGCCATCGAGGGCGGTGGTTTCATGAGACTCTCCTTCCTGTGTGCCCGTGATGATATTGCGCCGAGAGTAACATGCACCCATTCCGGTGTCAGGCGCTAGGACGCTCGGCCATTCCGCAGGTCTGATTTTCAGTACCTTCCTGTGAGCGGCCGCAATTGAACCGCCAAGGCCGCCGATATTCTCAAAGTGGGGCGAGGCATGGTCATTGGTGCGTGGCCTCGGGTCGTGTCGCGACGCAGCGGCCGCATACAGGCGGGTCGTTTTGCGCCAGGCATCCGTGGTGAACCATGAGGCGGCACCGGGAACAGACCGGAAAGGGCCTCCGCGTGAGGATCGCCCATACTCCCCGCATCTCCTTCCGGCACACGCCGCATCGCCAGGGGACTGACTGCTGGGTCATCGCTCCCTCCTCCCCGGCAAACCGCTGACCCCGGCAGTCAGGGTTCAACGTGCAATGTTCGACGTTGAACATCGAACATTGAACCTCGAACGGCCCCGCCGGCGAGAGGGCAGCGGGGTGAAATCAATCCAGCGCCTCCAGGATCGCGCACTTGAGATACTGGGTCTCCCTCGCGGCGAGGAGAATCGGGTGGTCGTTGGCCTGCGTGCGAAGCTCCCGGAGCTGAAATTCCCTGTGGGCGTCCGCGGCCGCAGCCCTGAGCATATCGAGGAACGTCGGGGCGTCCACGTGATACGAGCAGGAGCAGGAGACCAGGATCCCCCCGGGGGCCAGCAATTTCATGGCGCGGAGGTTGATCTCCTTGTAGCCGCGCAGGGCGCCCGCCAGGGCTCCCTTGCCCTTCGTGAAGGCGGGAGGATCCAGGATCAACATCCCGAATCGCCGTCCCTCCCGGTCGAAGGCCCGCAGGGCGTCGAAGGCATTGCCAATCATGAACGTGCACCGGGATGACAGGCTGTTGAGCTCTGCCGACTGTTCAGCCCACGCGATCGCCTCGGCGGAGAGGTCGATCCCCGTGACCGCGGCCGCCCCGCCGGCTGCTGCGCTCAGTGCGAAGCCCCCTGAGTAGCAGAAGCAATCCAGGACCTCCCGCCCCGCCGCCAAACCCTTCACCACCCGGCGGTTCTCGCGCTGGTCGAGGAAGAAGCCGGTCTTCTGCCCCTCCGCCACCTCGACGAAGAAGCGCAGATCGCCCTCCTGGATGCAGAGACCCGTCTCCCCCTGGCCCCAGGCGAAGCCCTTGCGGAGTTCCAGTCCCTCTAGCTTCCGGGGGGAGACATCGTTCCGCTCGTAGATCGCGCGAGGCTGGATCGCGGCGCGGAGCGCCGCCAGGATCATCTCACGAACACGCTCCATCCCGGCCGTCAGGATCTGGATGACCTGGAGGTCGCCGTACCGATCCACGATCAGGCCCGGCAGGTGATCCGCCTCGCCGAAGACCAGGCGACACGCATCCGGACCCTTCGCCGAACGACCACAGCGCGCCACCGCCTGGCCAATCCGGCGTCCGAAGAACGTGGCATCAATGGGTTCCTCGACGCGGGAAAGCAGCCGGCCGGCGATCTGGGATTTCAGATTCACCATCGCCTGGCCCAGGAACCGCCCGCGGCTGTCCTGCACCTCCGCGATGGCGCCGGGCTCACCCTCATCCTCGACTCGAGCGATCTCGCTCCGGTAGATCCACGGATGCCCGGCCTGGAGCCGCGCCTCCTTGCCGGGCGCCAGTCTCACGGTGAACACGGAGGCCCTTGGGGGACAGGGGACGGGGGACCAGGGACGGGGGTAAGGCCGAGGAGGTGGGGGAGGATCTCGCCGGCTTTGCCGTGGTGCGATTCATGGGCGGTGGAGGTGAGCGGCGTCGGCTCCAGGTTCACCTCGACCACGTAGGCGCCGTGCTCCCTGGCGATCATCGGCAGGGAGGCGGCCGGCTGGACGACAGCGGAGGTCCCGACCACGAGGAAGATCTCGCAGGATTCGGCAGCCTCGAATGCCCGGCGCAGGTCCTCCGCGGGCAACGCCTCGCCGAACCAGACCACGTCGGGTCGGAGGAGCCCGCCGCACGTGCATCGAGGGGGAATATCCTGCAAGGGGGCCTCGAGGTTCTCCGTGGTCCTCTCGTCCCGCACGCAACGGACGCGCCAGAGGTTGCCGTGCAATTCCACCACCCGGACGCTCCCAGCCTTGCGATGCAGGCCGTCCACGTTCTGCGTGATCAGCAGGAACTCCGGCGCGTCGCGTTCCAGTGCCGCGATGGCCCGATGTGCCGGGTTCGGCTGGCATGTGGCGACGAGCTGTCGCCGCCAATCGTACCATTCCCAAACCAGCCCGGGATCCCGGCGGAACGCCTCGGGTGTCGCCAGGTCCTCGGCGCGATACTGGCGCCACAACCCGTCCGTCCCGCGGAACGTCGGCACCCCGCTCTCCGCCGACACCCCGGCGCCCGTCAGGACCGCCACGCGCCTGGCCCGACGCAGCCGCCCTTGCAGTTTACTCGCTCCGCTCCGACTCATCCCGTCCCAATCCACCTTTGCCCTCTGAGCGGCTGAAAGAAAGCCGTTGACATTTTCCGGGCATCTCGCTCATGCTTGACCGAAAGGAAAAGACTCGAGAATGTCCATGGCTGTCATCACATCCAAAGGGCGGATAACCATTCCAAGGGCCATCCGGGAATCGCTGGCGCTGAAACCGGCGGACAGAATTGTCGTGATCGCAGAAGTGGACCACGCCATTCTCTATCCTCTGCGAGGGACAATTCTGGATGTCGCCGCCTCAGTCAAGAATCGGTCGGGGAAAAAACCCTCGAACTTCCGTGCGATCCGCAGGAAGGTGCGATTCCAGGTTGCTAAACACGCCGTGAGGCGGGGACGTTGAGGCTCATCCGGTTCTCCGACTTCCCTGTCTCCATCCACCGGCAAGAACTCTGAAGCTGGCCGAACTGGCTCACCCCCGGACTCGCTGCTCGGTCTTGTAGCGAAACCCCTCGATCCGTTTGAGCAGCGAGCCGTCCACGCCCAGGATGGAGATCGCCTGGCCCTCGCGGATATAGACGCGACCCGGCCTGGCGGCGCGGATTGCCTCGGGGGCAAGGCGCCCGCGGTTCCATTCGCTGGTCACCCGGGGAGCCACGAGGCCAGACACCCTGGTAACTTTTCCATCGGGCTCGTACCGGAAGACGCCGCCCTCCCGTCCCTCGAACCGCTGCGCCCCTACCCATCCCCCAGCGGACGCTCCGTCAGGAATGACCCAGGCTAAGCCTTGGAACCTTGGGATCCGCCAGACGAGCTGCCCCTCGTGGGAGAATCTGCTGAGCTGCGTCTGGTTCGCCTCGATCAGAACGAGGCCTCCCCCGTCAACGGCGATGTCCGTCGGGCGATTCACGTCGCGATATTCTCGCTCAATGCGTCCGGTGCCGCGGTCCAGACGCGTCACGCGATGTTGCTCCGGCTCGACCACCCAGACCTGCTGGCCCGAGGTGTGCACGACGCGCGGCTTTGACGCGAACGGGCCCAGCCGCTGTCCCTTCAGCCCTGCCAGCGTCATCGAATCCACAAAGAACGGCGGCTGCAGGGGGGACCCCGGCGCACCGACCAGGACCCACATCGCGCCTTCCCCCGCATTCACTCCCACCACCCGTTCGTATTCGATCTGTTGCCCCTGCTGCACGATCTGACCGTTCTCGCCAATCCGAACGAGATAAACGGTCGCGTGGCCCCAGGCCTCCTTGGTCAGCAACCCCAGGAGGGTGCCATCCGCGGGGTTGATCGCCCCCTCGACGAGGCGTCCGGCCACCTCGGCCGAGCCGATCTCCTTCCCCTCGCCGCCAAAGAAGAAGATCTCGCTTCGTCCCTGCCGGTCCGTGGAAGAACGCCTCGGATCAAAGCGCTCCTGCTTGGGCGCCAGCACGATCAGACGGTCCCGGGTCTCGTCATACGCAAAGCTGATCTCGCCTGTCCACCCCCGGCCGATCAATCGGACGTCGGTGAGGTACCGATGCCCCAGAAATCCCCGGCGGAGGCTGGCCCGGATCAGGCTTGGCCCCGACAGTTGCTCCAGCGACGCATCCTCGATGGGAATCGACGCGGGAACCTCGAGTTCCACCCGCACGGGTGGCTTGCCCACCCGGGCAACCAGCCCACCGCCACCTCCGGAGAACGATCGTGCCCGACCCTCTCGCTGCACCCTCCCCGGAACGCTGAAGTTGTCCGCGCCGAACAGGGGATCTGCGCGCCAGCCTCGCCGTTCGACCTGGGTGATCCGGGGCCGACGGCCGGGCTCTCTGGCGAAGAAGACCAGGACCCGCTCGCCGGGCTGGAATCGCTCC
>JACPAT010000284.1 GCA_016180655.1 Candidatus Methylomirabilota bacterium
GTCGCCGTGCGCCTGAGGAGATCCAGTGGCGACTCGATCCCCTGTCGGGCCAGCCTTTCGACGAGATCCCCGGGGACCCCTTCGACATCCGCCAACGCGGGGATGTAGCTCTGGACCGTGAGGCGGTCAATGCCCACGTAGACGGCGACGTTGAAGAGAGACGCGATGATGACGGCACTCGTTGCCACGCGGCGCGGCGCGCCGGGGCCTCTCTCGCCGGGTTCCTCCCAGCCCCGGCCCCGCCGGAACTGGTTGAGGAGATTCACGAGGACGTAGCATTCCACGGCGAAAGGAGGAAAGCCGAGGAAGCCCAGGGGCGGCATCTCGAACCATTTCGAATCTTCCAAGAAGGGCACGGTGTAGATCCACTTCGTGTAGGCCCAGAAATTCCAGAACTCCCACAGGCCGCCACAGATGAGCCCCGCCAGGAGCATTCGGAGGAAGGGCCGCGGGTCGCCCTGCTCGAACTGGCCCAGCAATGACTTGGCCCGAGTCTCTCGGGCGCGATAGCAGATGGGATCGAAGAGGAACACGGCGAAGCCCCAGACCCACGGAAACGCATAGCGCGGCCAGAGGAGCGGACTCACCAGCATGACCAGCCCGACCGCGACCGACAGGGCGAGCCCCCACGATCGGATCGGCCAGGGCCGCATCCGCACCCCGTCGGCAATGCCATAGGAGCGAAGGAGATCGTAGGTCTCGAAGATCCCCGGGATGACGGTGGCGTAGGCGAAGAAGGTGAAGACGGCTCCGTAGAAGAAATCCGTCGGCACGTTGACGTAGAACCAGTTCTGGAGGCGGAAGTTGAACACCTCGAACAGGTTCCAGACGGCGACGGACCAGAAGGCCAGGACGAGAAACTCCCACGGCCGGTCGCGCAGAAGGGAACGGCCACGCCGCCTCCACACCCAGGCGTCGACCAGCACGATGTAGGACCACCAGGCGATGCAATAGAACAGGACGCGAACCGCGAAGACCCCGAGGAACAGACCCACCTCACCCAGGGGGAGGGTACAAATCCCCACCCACCCATACCAGGGCAACCGTCGCTTCGCTGTCTTCTCAGTTTCTCCGTGATCACGCATCACTCATCCCGCATCTCGATATCCCGGCGCCCTAGGCCTATTCCAAAACCTGCCCTCCGTCAAGGCAATTGGATGACGAACGTGTCCCACCGTCCTGTCCTACCACTACGGACCATACCACTTGACATTTGCCTAAGGTCCAGGAATAGTTGGCCCTACGAAACCGCATTAAGGGTACCGATATAGCTTCCTATCGTATGACACGCCAATCCGGCTGATCCCCCGGGCGGCCACACGCCCGTTGAAGCTCCTCGTGGGATTCGAGGAGAGCGTGGTGGCGGGACGGAAGCCGTTCGGCCTGGGCGACCTGACCCGCTACCCGCTTTTCACCCCGGAATTCCTGGCATGGCTAAAACAATCCATCCCGCCCGCCCAGCAGGATCGGATCATCTACACCGCCCACATCCGGGGGAAGAAGGACGGGCGCGCGTAAGGGCGACCTCGAACCTCGACCAGCATCGGCGACTGAACGACTGACAGGCGGTTCGCGACACACCCGGTGCGCGCGAGCTGCAGGAGGTGCGCCATGGCATACCAACTGGAAGGACGCCTGCTGGAAGTCTGCACGTGTAACGTGCTCTGCCCGTGCTGGGTCGGCGAGGATCCGGACGGGGGCATCTGCGAGGGGGTCCTGGCGTGGCACTTTGACAAGGGGACGGTCAACGGCGTGGACGTGTCGGGCCGCACCCTGTGTGTCCTGGCCCACATCCCCGGCAATATCCTGAAGGGCAACTGGCGAGTGGTCGTGTACGTGGACGACAAGGCGACGCCCCAGCAGCAGGAATCGCTCCTGAAGGTGTTCACGGGGAAGCTTGGCGGACCGGTTGCCGATCTCGCGCAGTTGATCGGCGAGGTGGCCGGCGTGGAGCGGGTGCCGATCACCTTCGACGTCCAAGGGGTCAAGGGGACGCTGAAGATCGGCCAGGCCATTCACGCGGAGCTGGCACCGTTCCAGGGGGCCACTGGCCAATTTACCGCGATGCACGACACCGTCTTCACAACCATCCCGGGATCCCCGGCCTTCGTGGGCAAGGCATCCAGCTACAAGGTGAGCGCGCCGAAGTACGGGTTCACCATCGACCTCAAAAACCACAACGCGGTCCAGGGAAGCTTCCGCTTCGTCGCCTGAGGCGCGCGGGAATTCCCTGGGGCTCCCATCCCCACGGGTGGCCGGGCAGGGCAGTCGGGGAGGGGCCGGTCACCCTGGGGACGGGTAGAGTCATGTGGCCGAAAGTAACCGACCAAAGACTGTTCGCGACCCTGATGGTCGTGCTGGTCGCCCTGGCCTGGCTCACCCTGTGGGTCTGGGGGCGATCCCCCTATGCCCGGTTCCTCAGCCATCATCAACTGGCGGAGGTGCGGGGAGGCGGCGCCCTCATGCTCGTCTTCGTCGCCGGGTGGACCGTGATGATCGTGGCCATGATGCTGCCGACCAGCCTGCCGCTCGTGACGTTGTTCCACACCATCGTCCGGCGGCGCCCGGACGCCCGGCAGTTGGTGATCCTGCTCGTCGCCGGGTATCTCGGCATCTGGACGCTCTTCGGCTTGCTGGTCTACGCCGGGGACTGGGTCCTGCACGAGGCCGTCGAGCGGAGCCCCTGGCTCGAGGCCAAGGCGTGGGTGATCGGTGCGGCGACTCTGGCGCTCGCCGGGGTCTACCAGTTCACCCCGCTGAAATATCGGTGCCTCGACAAGTGCCGCTCGCCCCTCAGCTTCATCATGGAGCACTGGCAGGGAGAGCGCGACAATGCCCAGGCGTTTCGCCTCGGCGTCCATCACGGGATCTTCTGCGTCGGCTGCTGTTGGTCGTTGATGCTCCTGATGTTCGCCGTGGGGATCGGCAATCTCGGCTGGATGCTGGTCCTGGGGATGCTGATGGGGATGGAGAAGAACATGCCCTGGGGCCGGCGGCTCAGCGCGCCGCTCGGCGCGGTCCTCGTTGGATGGGGACTCATCCTGGTGGCGGGATAGGTTGCGGCCCGCGCCGGTGTCCGGCCCCCTCCCGCGTACGTCTCCACGTTCACAAGTGAATGCACGGTCATGCAATTCAGGGGGTACCCTTCGCAGCTTTTCGGGTGGGCAAATCCTTTTTGGGGTATCCGGCATCTATAGGTTCAGCGGGGTGGTATCGCTGTGACACAATGAGGCACAGCTCGAAACCCCCCGGAAACAGAGGGATGGACGGGATAGCGGGTTACGCCGGGAGGGTACATCCCGAAGTGGCATACCCCCTGCATCTAGGATGTCCCGTCGAAAGAACCGAGACCCCGCCGGCCGCGGACGCGGGGTCCAGAACAGGCAGCGCAGGGCTGCCAGGCCCTCGGGAGACCCCCGGGGGCTCCAACCTGTAGGGATCACTGGAGGAGGTAGGAGATGAAGAAGTTCATGAGTGTTTTCGCCGCCGTCCTGCTGGTGCTGGCCGTGATCGCCCCGGCGTACGCGCAACAGCAGGCTCCCAAGGGCACCGAGGGTCCCGACATCCGCAAGCAGGAGCCGAAGGGCACCGAGGGTCCCGACGTCCGCAAGAAGGCCAAGAAGAAGACCGCCTCGGCCGAGGCCCAGAAGCCCAAGGGCACCGAGGGCCCGGATGTCCGCGCCAAGCAGGAGCCCAAGGGCACCGAGGGTCCCGATGTGCGCAAGAAGGCCAAGAAGAAGACCGCTTCCGCGGCCGCCCCGAAGCCCAAGGGCACCGAGGGCCCGGATGTGCGCAAGCAGGCCCCCAAGGGGACCGAGGGTCCGGATGTCCGCAAGGGGCAGGAGAAGAAGTAGCCCGTTCTCCCTCAAGGCAAGCGCCGGTCGGTTTCCCGACCGGCGTTTTGCTTTTCTGGACTTGGTCTCTACCAAATTCGGTCGTCTGGGTGAATCTTGACCGGCGGATCCCTCATCCAAGAATGGAGAGGGGGGTGGAGCGCGCGCGGTCCAGAGAATCGGAGCGCCCAGTCTCCCCGGTGGGGCATAACACGGGATACCGCCTCGAGCCCGGGGATGCGGTGCTTGCGTTTTCCCGCTACTTTGGCTATCTTTTGCCCATGACACCCCACGGGAAATCCCGCGCGCATCTCTCTCCCGTTACACATCCACACATCCTGGCACTGGCTTTGTCCCTCGGCAGCCTTGTCGTCCTCGCCGGATCCGCATTTTCTGCTAGCCGGAGCGACGTCGAGCTGGAGGCCAGCATCCTCCGCGCCAAGCCGGCCGTCGTCCTGATCAGCAGCGAGGTCGGCGCCGAGGTGACCATCCGCTGCGGCGCCGGCCCGGCCCAGACAGTGCGGCCGGATCCCCTCTACGAGACCGGCAGCGGCTTCATCGTTCACCCGGACGGCTATATCGCCACGAACGGCCACGTCGTCGAACGCTTCTACGAGATGAACGAGCAGGGACTCGCGGCCGACTTCATCAAGGCGGGCGCCGCGGAGGCCTGCGGCCCGGTTCTGGCCATGCTGCCCGAGGGTGCCAGGAAGGAGCGCCTGCGGGCCATCGCCGCCGACCCCGCCAATCGGAACCAGGTCCGCCTGATCAAGAAGCTCCAGGTGCACCTGTCCACGGGGAAGATCTACGCCGCGGACGTCAAGGCCTACAGCCCCGCCATCAATCCGGACGCCCCCCCGGGGGGTAAGGTGGTTTCCGGCGGCGGCAAGGGAGCGGTGGAGCAGTCCGGGAAGGACGTCGCCCTCCTCAAGATCGAGGCGAATAACCTCCCCACGGTCCGCCTGGCGCCCGCCAGCACGGGGCTGCAACTGGGCGGGCAGATCTTCATCATTGGCTATCCCGGGGTGGTCCTCAACCACGACTTCCTCAGCCGGAAATCGGCCCTGGAAGCCTCGGTGACGGTCGGCCGGGTCTCCGGGTTCAAGATCGACATCACCGATCGCCGGGTGATCCAGACCGACGCCGCCATCTCCTGGGGGAACAGCGGGGGACCGGCCTTCGACCTCCGGGGCGAGGTCATCGGCGCGGCCACCTTCATCTCCACCACGTCGGAAGGGGACCAGGCCATCCAGGGATTCAACTTCCTCATCCCGGTGGAGACAATCCATGAGTTTGCCCGCGGGATCTCCCTGACGCCGACCGCGGACAGTCCATTCACGCAGAAGTGGGAGCGCGCCGTCACCAGCTACTTCCAGGGAGACTACACGGGGGCCGCCCAGCAGGTGGAGGAGGCGGACCGGATCATGCCCGGGTTCCCGGACCTCCTGCGATTGCGCTCCGAGGCCCAGATGCGGGCAGAGCGCGAGCCAGGCTTCGGCGGGCGCCGCCTGAAGGTGGGCATCGGCCTGGGCGCCGGCCTTGGAATGGCGCTCCTGGCCCTGGGGGTGCGGACGGCCGTGAACCGGAAGCTGCGTCGGGCGCAGGGACGCGTCCAGCGGATCAGCCCGGAC
Organism: Candidatus Methylomirabilota bacterium; assembly: GCA_016180655.1. Taxonomy (GTDB): domain Bacteria; phylum Methylomirabilota; class Methylomirabilia; order Methylomirabilales; family 2-02-FULL-66-22; genus 2-02-FULL-66-22. The sequence goes on from JACPAT010000284.1 coordinate 5,465, forward strand.
GAGATTCGCAACCGCTTGGAGGCGGGAGCGCCCGTCGCAGTGGTGGACGCGCGCCACGGGGGGAACTTCGACGAGAGCCCGGTCCAGGTGGCCGGCGCCCTCCGCTACGACATCGAGCGGCCCAGTTCCCAGGCGCTGCAGGTGCAGGTAGCGCCCAGCGGCGAGGTGGTCGCCTATTGCGACTGACCCGACGAGGCGAGCAGCGCCCGGGTGGCGCTGCAACTGATGCAGGCGGGGTACAGCCGCGTGTCCGTGGTCCGCGGCGGATTCCGTGGGCTGCTGGAGGCGGGCGTCTCGGTCGCACCCAAGGACATCGCGCCCGTGCCGCCGCCCGCATCCTTGCCGGAGAAGGAGGCGCGCCCGCTGGGAAGCCTCGCGTAGCTGCTGGGTGATGTCTCCCTGCCGGACCTTCTTGCTTGCCAGCGCCGGTCGGTCCAGCGACCGGCGCAACGCTTTTCGGCGGGTGCTCGCGCCAATCCGGGTGCCATCGGATATCGAGGATGCCAAGTGCGGCGCCTCGGAAAATCCTAGGGTGCCCCTGGGGGCGGCCCGAGGCGCGGGGCCTTCATCAAGCTGGGGCGACACTGCTGGTTGTTCAGGGAGCCGAGCATGTCCATCCTGCGGCGTCCGCTGCGCGTCTTTCCGGCTGCACGGATCTTCTGGCTGCTGCTTCCCCTGTTCGTACTCTTCATGGGCCAGGCCCTTCCGGCCGAGGGTCCGGGCCGGAGCCCGAGCGGCCTCACCGCCGAGGAAGAGATCATCATCGGCGTCTATCGCGCCGCCAGCCCCGGCGTGGTCCATATCACCAGCACGGTCCTGAGCCAGGACTTCTTCTTCCGGATCGTCCCGGAGCGGGGGGCCGGCTCGGGGTTCATGGTGGACGACCGGGGCTACATTCTCACCAACAACCACGTGGTGGAGAATGCCGACAACCTCGAGGTCACCCTGGCCGACAAGAGCAAGGTCCCGGCCAAGCTGATCGGCCGGGACCCGAACAACGATCTGGCCGTGATCCGGATCGATTTGCCCCGCGAAAAACTCACGCCGCTCCGCCTGGGGGACTCGGCCCAGCTCCAGGTGGGCCAGATGGCCATCGCCATCGGAAATCCCTTCGGGCTGGACCGCACGGTGACCCGCGGGGTGGTGAGCGCGCTGGGCCGTAGCCTGAAGGCGGATACGGGCCGGCAGATCCGCAACGTGATCCAGACGGATGCGGCGATCAATCCCGGCAACTCCGGCGGGCCCCTCCTGAATTCCCGCGGGGAAGTCATCGGGATCAACACGGCCATCTTCACGCCCAGCGGCGGCTCGGTGGGCATCGGCTTTGCCATCCCGGTGAACACCGCGAAGAAGTTGTTGCCGCAGCTCATCGCCCGAGGCCGAGCCAGCCACCCCTGGCTGGGCATCAGCGGCCTGGACATCACACCCGGCCTGGCCCGCACCCTGAGCCTGACGGTGAAGGAGGGCGTGATGATCGCCCAGGTAGCGCCCAGCGGCCCCGCGGCGCGCGCGGGGCTGCGGGGCTCGCAGCGGCGCGCGCGCGTCGGTAACTTCATGCTGACCGTGGGGGGCGACATCATCGTGGCACTGGACGGGCAGAAGATCGCCGGCGTGGACGACCTCACCGCCTTCCTCGACGAGCAGAAGAAGGCGGGGGACGACATGCGGGTGGACGTCCTGCGCGACGGCAAGCCGGTGTCCGTCGTCGTCAAGTTGGGCGAGTTGCCGGAGAGTTGATGATGGGCCGCGCGGGGATCTGGCTGGTCCTGCTCATGCTTGTCGCCCTGGCCGCGCCGGCCCCGCCTGTGGGCGGGGTGGAGGTCAACCCACCCCTCCCCACGGCCCCGCTGGTCATCGCCGGACGGGTGACCCTGACGGTGGAGCTCGCCCGCAAGCCTGAAGAACATATCCGGGGATTGAGCGGGCGGCCCGGCCTCAAGCCGGGCCACGGGATGCTCTTCGTCTACGACCGTTCCCAGCCGGTGAGCATCTGGATGAAAGACATGCGCTTCCCCCTGGACATCGTCTGGATCCGGGACGGGCGGATCGTCAAGATCGAAAAACATGCGCCTCCGCTCACCCCAACCCGCCCGGAACGGATCTACACGGCCATGGCCGACCTGGTCCTGGAGGTGCCGGCCGGCTTTACGGACCGGAAGCGGATCCGCGTGGGCAACACGGTCCAGGCCACCCTGCCATGACCCGGCGTCACCGGAACCACACAGGACGAATCTTGAAGAATGAGGAGTCGAATGAGTGATCCCTCCTTCCGGGCGCGCGGGGTTTCCCTTCCCACCGTGCTCCTGGTGGCCGTGATCTCGCTGGCGGCGGGCGTGCTCCTCGCCGTGGCGTTCGGCCTGACGCGGCCGCCCACCGTCCAGCGCTTCTGGAGTGAGCTCCAGCCACCGTCCGCCCCCCAGGCTGACGTGCTCCTCCCTGGCCGCCCAGATTCCTTCGCCACCCTGGTCAGGCGCCTCAAGGGTACCGTGGTCAATATCAACACCACCAAGAGGGTCCGGCTGCCCAAGGATCATCCCGACGTGGAGAACCCAAGCCCCGAGAAGGGCGAGCCTCGCGACTTCTTCGACAAGTTCTTCGGGGGGCGAGAGCGGGATTTCAACCAGCGCAACATGGGCTCCGGCGTCATCATCCACCCGGACGGTTACATCGTCACCAACGATCACGTCGTCGACGGCACCGAGGCGATCCAGGTCCGTCTGTCCTCAGGCCAGCAGTACCGGGCCGAGGTGGTCGGCACGGATTCCAAGACGGACCTGGCCCTCATCAAGATCCGCGCGGATGCCCCCCTGCCTGTCGCCACCATCGGAGACTCGGACAAGCTGGAGGTGGGGGACTGGGTCCTGGCCATCGGCAATCCCTTCGGCTTCGATCACTCGGTGACGGCCGGGATCGTGAGCGGCAAGGGGCGGGTGCTGGGATCGGGGCCGTACGACGATTTCATCCAGACGGACGCCGCCATCAACCCGGGCAACTCCGGGGGCCCGCTGTTCAATACGAGGGGCGAGGTCGTCGGGATCAATACGGCCATCATCCCCCGGAGCCGGTTCGGGTTCGCCATCCCCAGCAACATGGCCAAGACCGTCCTGCTCCAGCTCAAGGCCCGGGGCAAGGTCACCCGCGGGTGGCTGGGCGTCGTGATCCAGCAGGTGACCCCGCCGGCCGCGGACGCCCTGGGGCTCCGGGAATCCCAGGGCGCCCTGGTATCGGAGGTGATGGTGGACTCGCCGGCGGAGAAGGTGGGGATCCGGCGCGGGGACGTGATCCTTCGGTTCCGGGGGAAGTCGGTGACGGAGGTCCGGGACCTGCCGCGGTTCGTGGCGGAGACCCCCGTGGGCGCCGAGGTGGAGCTGGACATCCTGCGCGACGGGAAATCCAGGACGCTCCACCTCCGCGTGGGCGAGTTACGCGAGGAACGCCTGGCCCAGGTCCACCCGCAGGATCCGGGGTTCGGCCTCACGGTCCAGGATCTGACCCCCGAGCTGGCGAAGGGCCTGGGAGTGCCAGAGGGCCAGGGGGTTGCCGTGACCCGGGTGGCGCCGGGCAGTGCTTCCGAGGAGGCCGGTATTCGCCAGGGGGACGTGATCCTCGAGGTGAATCGGAAGTCCGTGAAGACGCGGGACGCATTCGAGTCCGTCATGCGGCAGCGCTCCGGGGGCAGCAGCCTCATGTTCCTGGTGCGGCGCGGCGACATCACGCGGTACATCGCGATGAAAGGCAAGTGAGAGCGGAGAGCCGCGAGCCGCGAGCCGAGACCTAACACCTAACACCCAACCTCTGAGAGCGATGAGGCATCAGCCATGAAGCATAACCCAACCCCCAACCCCCAACCCCCAACCCCCAACTGCGGCGAGCCAAGAGCCGGGTACCCACGGCTCGCCGTGGGTGGCCACGAGCGGCGAGGCTTTCTCCTGTGCGCTGTCACCGTGGCAGTCGGCCTGTTCATCATGTCTGCGGTGCCCTCGCTCGCCGCGAGTCTCGCGGACCGGGTGTTCGAGACGACCCTGGGAAACGGCCTCAAGGTCCTGCTGGTGGAAGAGCCGAAGGCCCCCGTGGTGACCATCCATGTCTGGTACAAGGTGGGCTCGCGTAACGAGCAGATCGGCAAGACCGGCATCTCCCACATGCTGGAACACATGATGTTCAAGGGGACGCCCAGCATCGGCCCCAAGCAGTTCTCCCTCATCGTCCAGCGCAACGGGGGCCAGGACAACGCCCACACGACGTCCGACTACACCGCCTACTACGAGGACTTCGCCGCGGACCGCGTGCTGCTGGGCCTGGAGCTGGAGGCGGACCGGATGGCCCACCTCTTGCTCGACGAGAAGGAGTTTTTGCCGGAGCGCCAGGTGGTCATCGAGGAGAGGCGGCTGCGGATCGAGGACCAGCCGGCCAACGTCCTGGGCGAGGCGATGCGGGCGACGGCGTTCCTGGCGCACCCGTACCGCTGGCCGGTCATCGGTTGGCCCAGCGACATCGAGGGGTACACGCGCGACGACCTCGTGCAGTACTTCCGGACCTATTACGCGCCGAACAACGCCACCTTGATCGTGGCCGGCGACATCAAGAAAGATGACCTCCTGCCCAAGATCCAGGCGCTCTTCGGCAAGATCCCGCGGGGGCCCGCCCCTCTGCCCAGGGTCATCACGCTGGAGCCACCCCAGCGCGGGGAGCGCCGCGTCTCCGTGAAGAAGGATGCGGAGCTGCCCCTCCTGTTCGCGGTGTACCACGTCCCCAACCTCACCCATCCCGATAGCTTCGCGCTGGATGTCCTGGCCTATGTCCTGGGCGGCGGCCAGAGCGCCCGCCTGCACCAGCAGGTGGTATACGAGAAGCGGCTGGCGTCCTATGCCTCGGCTGATTACTCCGGCGTGCACGTGGACCCCTACCTGTTCGGCCTGAGCGGCGGTCCGCTCCCCGGCAAGACGGCGGAAGAGGTCGCGCAGGCCATCTTCGCCGAGATCGAGCGGGTCCAGCGCGAGCCGGTCACCGATCGCGAGCTGCAGAAGGCCAAGAACCAGATCGAATCCGAGTTCATCTTCGCCCAGGATTCCGTGCATCGGCTGGCCAACCTGCTGGGCGCCTGGGAGTCGGTGGCGAGCTGGCGATTGCTGGCAGGGTATCCGGATGGCATTCGCAAGGTGACCGCCGCGGACGTGCAGCGCGTGGCGAAGCAGTATCTCACGCCGGACAACCGCACGGTGGCGATCCTGATCCCCACCAAGGCGGCCGCCCCGGCGGGCTCCGGACAACCAGGAGGCAGCAAGCCATGAGGACCCGGGACGTGACTCGCGGCTCCGCGCGCCTTTGGGCGGTCCTGTTCCTGACTCCCGTCCTCGTCTTTCTATCCCCCATCCCCCATTCCCCATCCCCCGCCGCGTGGGCCGCCGCCCTCGGCCAGCGCCAGGTCCTGCCCAGTGGCATGGTCCTGCTGGTCTCGGAACGGCGGACCGTGCCCATCGTCACGGCGACGATGCTGATCCAGGCCGGCGCCATCTCGGATCCCCCGGACAGGGTGGGCCTGGCCAACCTGACGGCGGAGCTCTTGACCCAGGGGACCACAACGCGCACCGCCACCCAGATCAGCGAGGCCATCGAATTCGTGGGCGGCTCCCTCAGCGTGGAGGCCGGCCAGGACGTGACCACGGTCACGCTCTCCGTGCTCAGCCGGGACCTGGACCTGGGCCTGGACCTGCTGGCGGATATCCTGCTCAACCCGACGTTCGCGCCCGAGGAAATTCAGCGGAAGGTGCAGGAGGTCCTGGCCGGGATCAAGCGCAAGCAGGAGGATCCCGGCGAGGTCTCGGCCGAGGCGTTCGCCGCGCTGGTGTTCGGTTCGCACCCGTACGGGCGTCCGGTGGAGGGGATCGAGGCATCGGTCCCGACCATCGCCCGGGATGACCTGGTGAAATTCCACGAGGCCTACTACCGCCCCAACAGGACGATCATGGCCGTGGTGGGGGACGTGAGCCTTCCGGACCTCACGCGGCGACTGGAGGTCCGCCTCGGCGGATGGAAGCCCGGCGGGCCGAACGTTCCCCCGCCCCCGCCCCCCGCCCAGCTGGCCCGACCGGTTGTGCGCACAATCCAACGCGACGTGACCCAGGCCAACATTAACCTTGGCCACCTGGGGGTGACCCGGGATAATCCGGACTACTATGCCATCCAGGTGATGAACTATATCCTCGGCGGCGGGGGGATCACCTCGCGCCTCACGGCCACAATCCGCGAGGAGAAGGGCTGGGCCTACGACGTTGGGAGCGCCTTCATCCCGGACAAGTACGCCGGGACCTTCAACGTGTCGTTGCAGACGAAGAACGAGGTGGCCCAGGATGCCGTCGAGGCCGTTCTGGCCGAGATCCGGCGGATCCGCGAGCAGCCGGTGGGCGGCGATGAGCTCAAGGATGCCAAGGCCTATCTCACCGGCAGCTACCCACTGCGCCTGGATACCAGCAGCAAGATCGTTCGCCTGCTGGCCAGCATCGAGTACTTCGGCCTGGGCCTGGACTACGTGGATCGGTATCCGGGACTGATCAATGCCGTGACCGCGGCGGACATCCAGCGGGTGGCGCAGAAGTATCTCACTCCCGACCGGTACGCCCTGGCCGTGGTGGCGGACCTGACGAAGGCGAAGATCAAGCCGTAGGACCGTCGGGGTGGGTCAGGTTCTTTGAGAGCGCCCGCGCATGTTCTTGCCTTCACGATCGCGTCTCGGAGATTCGTGCTGCCTGGGGATTGCCGCCCTCACCATCCTGGCAGCGTTGGGGTTGACACGGCCTGCCGCCGCCACGTCGCACGACTTTCAGGTCCTGGGCCTGCAGCCTCCGAAGGAGGAGGTGGAGGCGCCGGATTTCACGCTGAAGGACCTGAACGGGAAGCAGGTCCAGCTCCGGGACTTCCGGGGGAAGGTGGTCTTCCTCAATTTCTTTGCCACGTGGTGCGTTCCCTGCCGGCTGGAAATGCCGGCCATGGAGCGGCTGTCCCGGGCCTTCAAGGACAAGGGGCTGGTGGTGCTGGCGGTGGACATCAAGGAAAGCGCCAAGGCCGTGCGGGCCTTCCTGAAGGAGCTGAAGGTCACGTTCCCCGCCCTCCTGGATGAGGATGGGTCGGTCGCGTTCACGTACGGTATCCGGCCGCTTCCGGCCACCTTTCTGATCGGGCGCGACGGCAAGATCCTGTGGCGGGCCTTCGGGGCGCGGGAGTGGGATAGCGCCGCCTCGCGCCAGTACTTCTCCCGCCTCCTGTCCGATGGCAAACGTTGAAACTCGCGTACGGTTTCCTGTTCGAAAATTCGTAATCCACCATTCGAAATTCGAAGTGGTGATGTCCGACATCCGAAATTCGAAAGGGTCAACGCGTTGTTTCCAGTTCGCGCCTTTAAATTCGAAATCCGAGATCCGAAATCCGAAATGGAAAACGCGTGATGCCAACGGCTAATCTGAACGTGTTGGTGGCGATGGCCGCCGGCCTCCTCTCGTTCCTCTCGCCGTGCGTCCTGCCGCTGTTCCCCTCGTACATCTCCTTCGTCGCCGGGGTGTCCTTCGATGAGATCCAGGGGACGGTGGCCAACCCGCGCACGCGGCGGGCCATCCTCATCAACTCGCTGTTCTTCATCCTGGGTTTTTCTCTGGTCTTCATCGCCCTGGGGGCCGGCGCGACGCTTCTGGGGCAGGTCCTCTTCCAGCAGCAGGGTGTCATCCGGAAGATCGGCGGCGTCTTCGTGATCCTCATGGGGTTGTACGTCGGGGGGTGGCTGCGGATCCCGTTCCTCATGCGCGACTGGCGGGTGGAGCTGAAGGACCGGCCGGCCGGCTACCTGGGTGCCCTGATGGTAGGGATCACCTTCGCCGCGGGTTGGACGCCCTGCATCGGGCCGATCCTGGGAACCATCCTGACGCTGGCCTCGGTGTCCCAGACGGCATCCACCGGGATCCTGATGCTGGCCGCGTACTCTCTGGGCCTGGCCATTCCGTTCTTCGTCAGCTCGCTGGCGATCCACCGGTTCGTGCCGTTCTTCGACCGGTTCAAGCGGTTCTTCCCGGTCGTGACGCGGGGGAGCGGGCTGATCCTGGTCGCCCTGGGCGTGTTGCTGGTCAGCGATTACTTCACGGTGCTGAGCCGGCTGGCCTTCTCTCTGACGCCGGAGTGGCTGTTCGACATCGAGCGCCGCCTGCT
>JACPAT010000285.1 GCA_016180655.1 Candidatus Methylomirabilota bacterium
TTCAGACCCCAGCGGGCGCGAAGCTCCGCCTGGGCCAGCGTCTTGCCGACCACCCGATCATCCGCGGTCCAGTAGATCAGGGAGATCCCTTCGGCGATCTCCACATGGTCCACAACCGCAGGGGCGCCTCGGCCCGCATCACTCGTCCTGGACGTGCACGTTGAGACCGAAGGCCTCCGTCCGGGTCCCGGCCACCTCCACCGAGCCCCGGACCATGACGTTCACCGCGATCGCCATCTTGCCGGCATCGGTCTTGTAGCGGACCAGGTTCCGGCCCCACTCGGAAAGCTCGCCCCTGATTCCTGCCTCGGGCGCCTCGATGGCCCAGACGGTCGGAACCTCGCGCCCCGATTCGGGATCGCGCCACAACTCCCGCCAGGACACCTGGACCTTGCGGGCCTGACGGTCCCCCTTCCCGTCCCGGGTCAGGAGGGCAACCAGGTTGAAGCCTGGCCGGTTCCGGCTGTGGTACACGACCAGGATGCCTCCCGACGATAACTGCAGCGAGATGTGATCGTAAAGCCCGTACCGCCCGGTGGCATCGGCGGTCGGCCCGGGGGAGACGATGGCGGAAACGACACGCCCGGCCACCTCATGCCCGTTGACGTTGAGGCGCGCATCCGCCACCCCGAGGGCCAGACGGCCTTCGGGATTCTCGAGGGTCACCCGCGGGACGAAGCCCTGCGTCTGCATGTCGAAGCGCGTCCGGCCCTTATCGTAATGCAGAAGGAAGGCGTTGTCCGGCCCCTTCCTGACATCCAGACCCGTCTCCCCCCTGATCTGCCGGTAGCGTGCAATGATCCCGTTCAGGTCGTCGGCCCTCGCGCCCGGGACGTCAATGGGCTCATAGATGTAGGGTCGCCAGGATCCGTTCCAGGCCCCCCAGGCCTTGATCTCGAGGAAGACCCCGCCGGGGAGGGGCTGTCGCTTCACGTCCAGGGGAACGGCCGCCGAGGCCACGCCAGGAACCGCGACGCCCAGGAGGACGATCGAGGCAAGCACGGATCGCAGTCCTGGTCGCACGCCGCCTACCCCTTGCCCGTGCCTTGCACGATGACTTCTCCGGGGGATCCACACGCCCGGCCGCAGAGTTGAACGAACCGCCCGGTGCCTACTCGCGAGCCGGAATGAGTGGCAGGTCAACACCGGTGGCCTGGACGAACGCGCGAGCCTCGACCAGCGAGGGGATCCCGGCTCGTCCCCCCAGCGTTCGACATTTCAGCGCAGCCACCGCATTGGCAAATCGCACGATCTCCTCGAGCGGCCATCCCCAGAGCAGACCGGCGAGGAAGGCCCCGTGGAAAACGTCCCCCGCACCCGTGGTATCGACCACGTCCACCTTGAAACCTGGAACGTGGACGGTCGTCGAGCGGTGATGGACCACCGCGCCATCGGCAGCCAGGGTGAGTCCGACAACCCTGGGACCGAGCCGTCCCAGCCGTTCCAGGATCGCCGGCACCTGCCGGCATCCCGTGAGTCGCTCGCCAAAAGCACGGGCGATGATGAGGATATCGGTGAGGGCGAACAACTCCTCCTGGCATTCCGTGGCGTCCTCGGCGTCGAGGGACACGGGGATCCCGTCCTCCCGCGCGAGACGGGCCGCCCGCACCGTGGCCGGCCCCTCATAACCATCCAGGTGCAAGACCCGACCGCTGAATACGGTGGCGGCAGGAACCTCCTCGGGCCGGAGGCGAGCCAGCGGCGGAATCCCAGCCGACCCTGGCCCACTGGGCCGTCGGCTGGGTGCACCGCGGATCAGCGTCCGCCGTCCCGACGCCTGCTCGATCAGCCCGAAGGTGACCCGCGTGCTCTCGCGGGGGTCCACCACGAGGTTGGCGACGTCGATCCCCTCGTGTTCCAGGCTCTTCCGCGAGAGGTTCCCGGCATCGTCCGCCCCCACCTTCCCCACGTATTTCGCCTTGAGGCCCAGGCGGGCGCACGCCACGAGGGCGGTCGCAACCACGCCGCCACCCTGCTGAGTGACCTCCAGGGGATCAATCTTCGTGTCCGGCTCTGGAAATCGGGATACCAGGAACAGGTGGTTGATGACGTTCACGCCGAGGCCGACCACATCGAAGCGTGCGTCCGGCCGGAGCGGGAGGTCGAGAGTCACCGGGGTCCCCATCAGGCGGCCTCCCAGGCATCGCGGACGAAGCGAATGGCCTCCCGGAATCCCTCCTCACCTGTCCGACTGTACTCCTCCACAGAGATCCATCCGTCGAACCCAACGGTCCGTTTCAGGAAGGTGAAGACCTCGGCGTACGGGACCAGCCCCTGGCCGACCACGCAAAAATCGAACCGGCCGCGAGCCCGGGTATCATTCGCATGGATGCTGGCGACCCGGTGGGCGACTTGGCGAAGCAGCGGCAGGGGATCCTCACCGTGGACCAGCGGGTTCGCCGTGTCGAAGTTCACGCGCAGCGCCGTTCCCTCCGTCGCCCGGACGATCTCCAGGAATATTGCGGAGTCTTCGGAGAAATCCGGGTACTGCCACACCGAGGCCTTGGTGTGGTTCTCGTAGGCAAAGGTCACGCCGGCGGCCTCGGCATCCGGCAGCAACTTGGTAATACCCTCGACGACCCATGCGACTCCCTTGTCGCGCGAAACCGACGGGTGGGCCTGCCCTGCGGTGACCCGGATCAGGGGAGCCCCGAGTTGGGGAGCCAGCTCGATCATTGCCCGCATTTCGTCAAATGTGGCCCGCCTCCCGGTCGCCTCCGGATGCGTGAAATCGGGGGCGCAGGTCAGCATGCAGGCCTGCAGTCCCCGGCCTTCAATCCGCCGGCGGAGGCTGGCGATGGTGGCCGGACGGCGATCGCGGAACCAGGCCTGGCCGAAGTCCAGGCCATCCAGACCCAGGGCGGCCGCCAGGTCAATCCAGGCCTCCATGGTCATCCGCCCTTCGATGATGTCCATGAAGTAGGTGGCGGGGATACAGCTCAGGCGCATGGGTATTGTTTTCACGGGAGACGGACGGGGGGAGCCCACACCCCGATCTTCCACGGGCAGGCAAAGGGCCTGAATCCCGTTCAGGGACCCAGGCCCTTTCGCTGGGAGCCGCTAGGCTTTCTCGGTCTTGTCGAGCAGCTCCTGAAATTCCTTCTGGGCCTGGTTCAGCACCGTTCGGACGTCCGCACCCTCGATGGCCTTCTCGATGGCGACCCCGATGATGTCGCGGTACTCGGTGACCCCCACGATCTCCGGCACACCCAGGCGCCCGACCTTGAGGCTCTCCAGATAGGCCTCGTACCAATCCTGTGGGTACTTTCGCTTGGCCTGCACCTCGGGGGCGCTCCAGGCGGAGACGCGAGGGACGCCGACACCAGCCACCAGCTGGCGGACGTAGTTTTTCTTGCTCGTGGACCACTGGACGAAGTACCACGCCGCTTCTTTGTTTCGGCTGAGGCGGCTGATGGCCATGCCTGGCGTGAAGGTGGCGGCCCACTGTCCGCCGGGGCCCTTGGGGAAGATTACGTACCCCACCTTTCCGGCTGTCTTCGCCTTCTCCTTGTCCTCGAGGATGTTGGCGAAGTTGACCCCGTCATAGTACATGGCGATCTGCCCCTGGCTGAACGCGGAGCTGCACTCGTACCAGTTGAACTGCACCACCCCCGGCGGCCCGTAGTTCCGGAGAAGCCGCGCGTAGTATTCGGTGGTGGCGACGGCCTCTTTGCTGGTGAGGTTTGCCTTCCCATCCTTGGTGAGCATGTCGCCACCGAAGTTGAACAGCATGCCGTCCCACGTCGCGGCATTCGCATTCTTGAGACCGCGGTACACGATCCCGTACATCTGGGGCGGGTTGTGCAATTTCTTGGCGAGCTCTTCCATCTCCGCCATCGTCTTGGGTGGTTTCAGGCCCTTCGCCTGGAAGATGTCCTTCCGATAGAACAGGATCAACGCGTCCATGAAACAGGGGATGGCGCTGATCGTCCCGTCCGGCTGGGCCGCCGTGGTTCGGGCGCCCTCGGTGAAGTCATTCCAGTCGAAGTCGGGGTTGGTCAGGCTGCGATTCTGGAGATAGGGATTCAGCGGCTCGTACCAGCCCGACTTCCAGAACCGCTTTTTCTCCACGTGCAAGCTGCTGTAGAATGCGTCGGTCCCGGGGTCGCCGGCCGTGAACTGGACCACGTTTTTCTGTCGCTGTTGTTGGTCCGGCAGCATCTCGTAGTTGACCTTCATGCCGGTCAGATCCTGAAACTCGGGGATCCACTTCACCATTTCTTCCGGCCACGGGTGCTTGGCCAACATCACGAACAGCTCTTTTCCCCGAAATCGCTTCCAGTCAAAGGTCTGTCCCTTGGCCGAGGCCCAGACAAACGGCCCGACGCCAGCCCCGAGCACGGCGGCACCGCCCACCCGCAACAGGTCGCGCCGGCTCATCGCTCCCCTGTTCCGTCCGTGATACAACCCGTTCTTCTTCATCGTCGTCCCCCTCCCCTGTTATGCGATCACGGGAACACACCCGCGTCTCCCGCTCCTTGACATCACCACCGTGGAGTACTCGTCTTCGAAGGACATGTGCGCCTCGGGGGGCTTCCGAACTTTTTTCAACAGCCCCGGATCGACCTGACCGAAGCAGGCACGACGCACGAGACGTGCTCTGTTTCCAGGCGAGAGGGGGGCCGGCGCACGCCTGCCTCAGAGCAAATGGCGATTGCGGTAGAGGTTCTCCCGGATCTTCTCCATGTGCGTGCGGAGCGCCCGTTCGGCCTCCACGCCATTCCGCTTGCGCAATGCACGGATGATGGCCCGATGCTCCGGAATCGAGGCCCGCATCCTCTCCGCCTGGAAATAGCGGATCCGGTGGATTTGATCGGCGAGCTGCTTGTGGAATTTCACGAGGCGGGGACTGCGCGCGGATGTCACAATCAGTTCGTGCAGGGCCACATCCGCCGCCAGGCACTCGTCCGCCGGAAACCGGTCCCCCATCTGGGCGAACCGCTCGAAGGCGGAGTCAAGCGCCTTCAATCGTTCCTCGGGAATCAAGTCAATCCCTCGGTGCACGGCGGCGACTTCCAGCAGCTCCCGAAGGAACAGAGCCTCCTCGATGTCGGTAAGTCCCATCCGCTCGACGAACGCACCCTTGTTCCTGATCAGGCGAACCAATCCCTCGTCGCGCAGGCGCCGGATGGCCTCCCGCATGGGGGTACGGCCGATCCCGAACCGCTTGGCCAAATCCAGCTCAACCAGGGGCGTGCCAGGCGTGAGCGTCCCGGTAAGGATGGCGTGCTTCAGCTTGTCGTAGGCCCGATCACTGAGCAGACCGCGTTGCGTCGCCATGCTGGCGGATAGTTTATACACAGCCTGTATACAGTCAAGATATTTCTGGCCTCACCCCTGGAGGGTGGCGGGAAGGGATCCGGGGGCGCACCAGAACAGGCGAACCCGCAAGGGGATGGCGCGGATTGGCTCATCGTTGCCCGTGCAGGTCAGAAATTCCGGGGCGTCATCCTCCCCCGCTCGTGCGTGTGCTCCTCGCCACGACTTCTCCGGCGGGGGTCAGCTCCAGTTCGTCGAGGCTTGCCACTGTCCAGGTGGCCGCGTCCAGTCCGACCGCCCCCCGCCCGCGATCCACCGCCACGACGGGCATCCCGGCCGCGTGGGCCGCCGCCACGCCGGCCGCACTGTCCTCCAGGACCAGGCACGAGGCAGGCGGCACCCCCAGACGGCGGGCCGCGGCGAGGAACGGATCCGGCGCCGGCTTGGCGCGCGCATAATCCTCGGCCGTGACGATGACCTCGAAATGCCGCGACAGCCCGAGGTGTCCCAGGATGTGCTCCACCTCTTTCTGCCGCGATCCGGTGGCCACCCCCAGCCGGATCCCGTCGGGGAGACGCCGGATGAGACGCAGGCTATCCTCGAAGACCGGGACCTCGTCCAACCGCTCCTCGTAGAGCGCGTTTCGCCGGGCCGCGACCCGCATTCCCTCGGCCTCGTAGCGATTGCCCAGGAGGTCGCGCAGGCCGGCATCATCGGTCCGCCCGAGCCAGAGCCGCATGAAGCGCTCCCAGGTCAGGGCCTCGCCGATCTCCTCCAGGGCTCGGGCGCCGGCCGTGAACCGGATGGGCTCGCTGTCCACCAGCACGCCGTCGAAATCAAAGAGGATGGCCCGGACGTGAACGGGATTCATGCCCTCCCCCTCCCGGGACGGCCGAAGACGGCCCAGCGCAACTCCCGCTCCACGTCCGCCTGCCGGTAAACGATCCGGTACAGCGCCTCCAGCAGGGGGAGCCCGCGGATTCGTCGCTGGCGCGCGAAGGCGTGGCCCATCCGAATGGCGGCGTAGCCCTCGGTCAGCTCGTCCCGGGCCTGCAACTCGGCGACGACCTCAGCGGTCCCCATCCCCGACCCACGCATCTCGCCGAAGGTGCGGTTGCGCCCGGCCACGCCGGTGACGAAGAGGTCTCCCACGGCGGGAAGACCGGCCGCGGTGGCGGCAGCGCCCCGCACCTTCCGCACAAGGATCCCGATCTCCGCGATCGCCTGCGTGAAGAGGGCGGCCTTGGTGTTGTACGTGGCCTCCCATCGCCCGGTTTTCACCAGCCCATCGCACAATCCGATGGCGATGGCGTAGGCATTCTTGAAGGCCGAGCAGATCTCCAGCCCCCGCACGTCCGCGGTCTCCTGGATGGCGTAGTGCGGCGTCTGGAACAGCCGGCGCGCCAGGCGGCGGGCCGCGGCGTCCTCCGAGGCGTAGCAGACCGCGGTCGGGACCCGCCGCATCAGCTCCATCGCCTTGGACGGACCGCCCACCACGACCAACCGGAAGCCTCGGCGCAGGGACCGGGGCAGGCGCTCCGCGATGTTCGCCGAGATCGTGTCCACACGGCCGGTCCGTCGGCGGAGCAGCCCCTTCGACACGCTCATCAGCGGGACCCCCGGTGGAAGATGCGGGAGAAGGCGCGCCAGGA
This sequence comes from Candidatus Methylomirabilota bacterium, assembly GCA_016180655.1. Lineage (GTDB taxonomy): Bacteria > Methylomirabilota > Methylomirabilia > Methylomirabilales > 2-02-FULL-66-22 > 2-02-FULL-66-22. The sequence continues at coordinate 6,912 of JACPAT010000285.1, forward strand.
CCGGCAGCGTCCCCTCCGAGGTCACGGCGTTCACGACCAGGTCTGCCCCGCGAAGCGCCTGGGCCAGCTCGGCGTGCGGATACACCTGGACGGACGGGGGAAGGCACAACCGGAGCTTCGGGTGGGGCTCCCCCCGCCGGACCGTCTCCACGATGTGGTCGTCCAGCCAGGTGCCCCACAGCGCCACCCGGTGCCCGTTGTCCGTCGCCGGAACGCCGAGGGCGCTCCCCATGAATCCGGCGCCGAGGATCGTGATGTGGGCCATGATCTCCCCTTGCGGCAACCCCTCCTGCGGCCTTCCCCGCCGGGATTATCCGGCAAACCCGGGCCGACCGCAAATGCGCGATCGGATGGTTCGCGAGGACCGCGCGGGAAGGGTCAAGGGTGGGTGAAGGTCATCGGCAGGCGACCGCGGACGGTGACCTGGAGGCCCCCAGCCTCTTCCAGGATCACCTCGGTGAAGCCGCCGGCCGGCTGGCCGCCGGTCATCCCGCAACAGACGAGCGACTCCACCGTGATATACGGGATGCCATCCATCACCTGGGTGTGGTTCCAATGCATGTGCCCGCTGAAGACGGCCCGGACGCGCCCCGAGCGAGCAAACAGAGCCCGTGCCCGCTCGCGGTTCACCGCCAAGGCGAAGTCCGGGTGGGTGTTGAAGTACCAGTGGGGGCTGGTCTCCTGCTCGTTCAGGGGATGGTGGCAGAACACCACCACGGGCCCCTCGGAGTCGCGCAGGTCCTCATCCAGCCACGCCAGTTGCTTCTCCGAGACCGTCCCACCTACCCCTCCGAAGGTGGGATCCTGGGAGTTGAGGAGGATGAGATGAAATCCCCGGAAGTCCAGCGACTCGTAATCGGCCTTCTTTCCGAGCAAGCGCTGCTGCTCGGCCGGGCCGACGTTGATCAGATCGTGGTTCCCGTAAAGGAACAGGACCGGGACCCCGACGGATTCCAGGCGGCTGCGGATCGTGAGTATCCGCTCGGCGTCCTGTCCCGCCGCGACATCGTTGATCCGGTCCCCCAGGTCCACGATCAGATTGGGCTTGAACCGCCGGGTCATCTCCTCCGCGAATGTGTCCAGGAGGGGAAGCGCCGTGCTCCCGAGCCGGGTATCCATGTCCGGCCCGCAGTGGATGTCCGTGATGATACCGATTCGCAAAGTCATAAGGTCTCCCTGTCGTCCTGTCCCGGGGGCGGCCAGGTGTCGCCAGACGAGGTCCGGCCGAGCTGCGTACAAGCGGAACCCCTCGTCGGGGTCCCGCCAATCCCCCCGGATGACCCTCCCGCAATCAGGTCGGGTGCTCGACCGGATCTCGGGATATTCCTCAGCGCATGGCCTGCTCGATCTTGGCCTGGGCGCGGTCCATGCCCGTCTTGGCATCCACCTGTCCCAGCAGGATGGCATCCCGGGCCTCGATCAGGATCTGCTCGATCTGCAGGCCCTTCTTGGGCCAGTTCTCCTCGGGAACCACGTAGGGAAGCTGGGCGTAGGCCGGCCGCATGTTGGGCAGCTCGGCGAACAGGTTCCCCAGGTAGCGGGGATCCTTGTCCAGGTCCTTCAGCGAGGAGATGTAGCCCGTGCCCTTTACCCACTCCGTGATTCCCTGGGGCGAGACCAGGTGCTTGATGAGTGCCCAGCCACACGCCCTCTCCTGCGAATCCTTCGCGAAGGCCATGAGGACATTCCCCCCGGCCGGGACCTTGCGTGGCAGCCCCGCGAAGCCGGGTAACTCCCCCACCTTCACTGGAAACTTCGATCCCGTCTCGAAGAGATTCCTTCGGGCGATCGTAGTGAACACCATCCCGACATTGCTCGCCTGGAAGGATGGGAAGGCCTCGTCGTTCTTCGCCATGGGATGGAGGCCATCCTTAACCAGGCTGGCCCAGAATTCCATCCCTTTGATCGCCTTGGGGGTGTTGACCTGCGCCCGTTCTCCATCTTCGGACAGCCATTGCCCGCCGAGACCATAGAGGAACCACGTCATTGGCCAGGTGTCGTCCATCTGGATGTACAGCCCGAATTTCCCAGTTTTGTCTTTGATGGTGCGGGCGGCTCGGACCACATCCTCCCACGTCTTGGGAGGCGCATTGGGGTCCAGCCCTGCTGCTTTGAAGAGATCCGGGTTGTAATACATCACCGGGCTGCTCAACGCGTACGGCATCCCCCAGTACATGCCCTTCAATTGGCCCAATTTCAGCACGCTGGGGTGGTACGTATCCGCGACGGCTTGGAACTCGCCCGCGGCGACGCGGTCGATCGGCGTGGGCCCGAAAGTCTCGGAGGCATATCGCAGGAGGCGATAGGATATCTGTGCGATGGCCGGCGGCCTTCCCGCCGCCGCGGCCACCTGAAGCGCAGTAGTCAGGCCTCCGTAGGCGCCTGCCTGGAACTTATCCGATGCGACACAGAGCTTCTGCTTTTCGTTGAACTCCTTGACCAGCTTGGCAACTGTGGGGCCCCCGAAGGTCGACGTGTTGATGTGGTAATACTCGATCTTCGTCTGGGCCGTGGCCATTCCGCCGGCCAATGTGGCCGCCAGGATCCCAAGGACTGCGACTATCCACCTTCCCCGAATGCGCATTTCGATCCTCCCGGCTCACACAGAGCCACCTGGAAGTACTACCTACGTCTTCCTGAGCTTACCCCCTCCGACTGGTTCCCCGCTTCTGATTCCTGCCGCACCTCCTTCCCAGAACACCAACCATGGAACGGGCCGCCTCGCCCGGGATCCGGGCGGGGCCAACCCACGGCAATGCGCAAGCCGGCGGCCATTGCAATACTCCCCCGTGCTGGAAGACCGATTCCGGCCTGACAGCACGACCGCGCGGGACATTGCTCGCGCCCCCCCTACGACAAGCATTAGCAGCGAGCCTTCAGCCCTTCAGACCCGAGGTGACAAAGCTGCTGATGATGTGTCGCTGCGCGACCAGATACACGACCAGCGCAGGCACAGACGCCGCCGTGGCAACGGCCATCAGGGGCCCCCAAGCGGTCCCTGCTTCTATACTTGCGAACCTCTGCAACCCCAATGGGATGGTTTGGACCTCCGGCTTGGTGAGAACCAACAATGGCCAGAAGTACTGGTTCCAAGCGTTCAGGAAGAAGAGTATGGCGAGGGCGGAGACGGCCGGCCGGATGACCGGAACAACGATCTGCCACAGGGCCCGCCAACTGCCGGCCCCATCAATGGCGGCAGCGTCAAACAGTTCCTTGGGAAGCGTCAACAGATGTTGGCGGAGCATGAAAACCCCGAAGGCACTGCTGAGCTGCGGCACGATCAGTGCCGCCAGAGTATCGATCCATCCTAGCCGCGAGACCAAGATATAGTTCGGGATCATCACAACGTGAATGGGCACGATCATCGTGCCCAGAAACAGAGCAAAGAGAACTTCCCGCCCAGGAAACCGATGACGGGCAAAGCCGTACGCAGCGAGCAGACTCGTCAAGGTTTGGCTGGCCATGATGACCAGCGACGCCAGAGCGCTGTTCCGCATGTATTTGCCGAGCGGGGTGAGCTCCCACGCCTTCTGGTAGTTCCCCAGTGTCGGCTGAGGCGGAAGGAGCGTGATAACCGGGGTGAAGATGTCGTCGGGTGCCTTAAACGATGTCGAAACCATCCACAGCAGTGGAAAGATGGTCGCCAGGCAACTCACCACCATGATGGCGTGGACAAATACCTTAGAGCTCATAATGGACGAACCTCTGCAACAACCTTTGCTGGAGCAACGTGACCCCCGTGAACAGGAGGAACACCAGCGTAGCCAGGGCCGAGGCCAAACCAGTTTCGAAGAACTGGAAGCCATACTGGAAGATGAGATACACTAGGTTTGTGCTGGCTTTGTTCGGACCGCCCTGGGTGAGGATCTGTATGGGAATGAGTGTCTGCTGGCCAGCGTAGATCACAGTGGTCACGAGCACAAAGAATGTGGTCGGCGTCAGGAGGGGCCAGGAGATACACCAAAATTGCTGGAATGCCGAGGCCCCATCAACCTTGGCGGCATCGTAGTATTCCCCGGGAATCCCCGCGAGGCCGGCGGTAAAGATGATCAGGTTGTACCCCAGTAACTTCCAGGCGCTAATGATGAGGATGGCCGGAATCACCCAGCGGGGATTATTGAGCCAGGCGGGCCCAGCCGTCCCCAGCCCCAGGAGCGTGCGGTTCAGGACTCCGTCGATCGGGTTGAAGATCCAGAGCCAGGTGATGGCGGCCACGGCGAACGAGATGACCGCGGGGGAAAACAGGATGACCTTGTAGACCGTCTGCAGCGGCCCCGTGACACGCGCCAGGAGGATCGCCAGGCCCAGGGGGAGCACGATGGAGAACACCAGCATCCCGACGACGTAAAGCACCGTGTTCCAGCAGGCCAGCCAGAAATCCTCCCGCCACGTCGGGCTGACCATGTTCCAGTCGTAGAAGCTGAGCTGCACGGTGTGGAGCAGCGGCCAGTAGGTGAAGACGACCAGGGGGAGAAAGGCGGGGAGGATGTACAGGTAAGGCGCGATCGCGCGCACTCCGCCCCGGCTCCCTCTCCGCACCCCCGCCCGCTGGTGTGAGACGACGAATTCCGACGTGTGGATAGCCATCACTCGAGACAATTCCCCCGGCCGGCCGGCCGCCTCACCCGCGGATCCCGCTGCTCACCGCCGATTCCAGGATATGCCGCTGCGCGAACACGTAGAGAAGGATCGACGGGACGATCGCCAGCGTGGCGGAGGCCATGAGGGGGCCCCATTGGGTGCCGCCCTCCGGGTTGATGAAGATCTGGATCCCCACGGGCAGCGTCTGCATGGGCCGCTCGGTGGCGACCAGGAGCGGCCACAGGTACTGATTCCAGGCGTCGATGAAAAAGAGCACGGCCAGCGACCAGATCGCGGTGGCGTTCGACGGGACGACGACTTTCCACAGGGTCTGCCACTGCGTCGCGCCGTCGATCCGGGCCGCATCCGTGAAGTCCAAGGGGAATGTCTTGAAGTGCTGGCGCAGCAGGAACACGCCGAAGCCGCTGGCAACGTGCGGCACGATGAGGCCCTGGTACGTGTTCAGCCAGTCAAACGTCGTGATTGTCAGGAAGATCGGGATCATGATCACCTGGAATGGAACCAGCATCGTCGCCACGAACAGATAGAAGAGGACCTCCCGCCCCCAGAAGGCGAACCGGGCGAACGCGTAGGCGGCGAGGATGCTCGTCAGGAGCCGTGCCAGGGTGATCCCCGCGGCCACGACCAAGCTGTTCAGGAAGAACCGCCCCATGGGCACGTCGCGCATCACCCGGACGAAGTTCTCGAGCGTGGGGTTCGCAGGCCACGGCCGGAATCCGGAGGAGTAGATCTCGGCGGGGGACTTCCACGCCGTGACCAGCATCCAGAGCATGGGGAACACCATGGCCACACAGGCGCCAACCAACACCGGATGCGCCCAGGTGTGCGGGTCACGCCTCATAGTGGACCCCTCGCTCGAGCAGCCGGAAATGCATGACTGAGAACGCGAGGAACCCCACGAAGATGGCCACCGCGATGGCCGATGCGTTCCCCACGCGGAAGACCTCGAACCCCTGCTCCCAGATGATGTACCCGAGGTTGTTACTCGCCTGGTTGGGGCCCCCCTGGGTCAGGATCTGCGTGGGGATGAAGAGGTACTGGGGCGCCAACATGAGGGTCGTCAGCACCACGAAGAGCGTCGTCGGGGTGAGGAGCGGCCACGTCACGTGCCGGAACGTGTGCCACTCCCCCGCCCCGTCGATGCGGGCCGCGTCCATGAGCTCCCGGGGAATCGACAGGAGCCCGGCCACGAAGATCACGAAGTTGTACCCGAACGTCTTCCAGGCCGTGACCAGGATGATGGCCCAGATCGCCAGTTGGGGATCCGTCAGCCAGGCGAACCCCTGGCCGCCCACGAGCCGCACGAGGTGGGCGATCAGCCCCTGGATCGGGTTGTAGATCCACAGCCAGATGAGGGACGCGATGGCCATGGAGACCACGGTCGGTGAGAAGATCACCGCCCGATAGATCAGGCGCACCACCCCCTGCACGCGGAGGGCGGCAACCGCCACGGCCAGGGGCGCCGCGATCGTCGCAAGGCTCATCGCCAGGATGGCCAGGATCGTGTTGACGACGCTGGTCCAGAACGCCTGGCTCGTCAGTAGCTCCCGGTAATTCGCAAATCCGACGAACCGTTTGCTCGGGCTCACCAAGTTCCACTCGTAGAAGCTGAGGTTCACCGTCTCAATGAGCGGCCAGTACACGAAGGCCGCGAGCACGACCGCCGCCGGCACGAGGTAGACATAGGGGGCGAGAACGGCCCACCCCCTCCCCCCCGCGTCTCGACTGCGCAACACCGGTCGCGTCGGTCCTGCAGACAGTCCCGTCACGCCCTTTGGCATACTGCGCTCCCCGCGCTTGCCCTCCAGGCCCTTCCGCTCAGGGTTTGGCGAGCAGATCGTTCGCCTTGGCTGCCACCTCCTTCAAGATCGCCTCGGCGCTCCGCTTCCCTGCCAGGATTTCCTGGGTCGCATTGATGACGAGCTTGGTGACCTCGAGGCCGTGGGTCCCGGGGAAGCTCTGCCAGAGCGTCACCACCGGCACCGAATCCACCGAGGCCTTCATCAATGGGTTCGCCTGGAAGAAGGGCTTCAGTGCCTTCGGGTCGTCCGCAGCACTCAGGAGCGGCGGCATGTAGCCGGTGCCCTGCACCCAAGTCGTGATCGATTCAGGGAGGTGGAGGAACTTGATGAACTCCCACGCGGCGCGCTGCTGGGCCGGGTCCGTCGCCAGGATGAACAGGTCGTTGCCGCCACCGGCGACCTTCAGCGGCTTGGATCCGAACCGCGGGAGCGGAGAGGTGCGCAGCGTGAACTTCACGTTCTTTTTGAGGTGATCAAGCTTCGCGATGGTCGTGGCGTACATCGCGATCTGCCCGGCGATGAAGTTATTCTCCCCCTCATCCCGGGTGAGGTTCGGGTTCGCCTTGTGCTTGTTCACCAAGTCCGCCCACACCTGGAGCGCCTCGATGGCCTGGGGGGCATCGAAGGCGACCCGCTTTCCGTCGGCGGTCACCATCCCCCCGCCGTTGCCGAACACCAGTTGCTGGAACATCCAGTCGTCGTTCGGGTTCTGCAGGTAGATGCCGAACTTCCCGGTCTTGCCCTTGATCGTCTGCGACGCCTCCACGACCTCCGCCCACGTGGCCGGCGGGCGGTCGGGGTTCAGCCCGCTTTGCTTGAAGAGGTCCGCGTTGTAGAAGAGCACCGGAGTGCTCAGCGCGTAGGGCATGCCGTGCTGGATGCCCTTATACTGCCCCAAGGCCAGGACGTTCGGCGGGAACTTCGCAAAGAAGGCCGCATCCTTCTGCTTGAAGTTCTCGATCGGATAGTGCGGCAGCGACTCGGCGGCGTACGCCAGGAGGTTGTAGCTCATCTGCACGACGGCCGGCGGTCGCTTCCCGGCCATGGCCACTTGGGCTTGCTGGATCAGGCCCGTGTATCCGGCCGGTTGGTACTTCTCGTTAACCTTGATGGTCGGGTGTGCCGCTTCAAACCGCTTTACCAATTCTTTGACGGCCTGCCCCCCGAAACTGTCCGAGTTGATGTGCCAGTACTCGATGGTGACCGCTTCCCCCGCAAACGCCGGGTGGCCAACCCCGAATATCAAGACGCCGGCCACGACCGCCAGGCCCCGCCGATACCACGCTCCCCATTTCATGTCGCTCCTCCTTTCCAACATGAGACGCCTCCCAACCTGACCCCCATGGCCACCCTCCGGACTCAGAGTGTGACCACTGCCTTGAGGACATCCGGCCCGCGCTGCTCCGCTCGAGCAAACGCGTGCACAACATCACTCAATGGAAACTCGTGGCTGATCAGCGACGCCAAGTCCACCAGCCCAAGCCGCGTGAGTTCCATGGCCCGCGGGAACGTGTGCTTCATGCGGCGGACGAACCGGATCGTGAGCCCCTTGCGCATGGCGCGGATGCCCGGCAACGCCACCTGGTCTGCCTTCCAGTACCCGACGCAGACCAACGACCCCCCGGGCCGAAGGACGGCGATGGCCTGCTCCGTGGCATCCTGGCTGCCGGCTGCCTCGAAGGCAACGTCTATGCCCTCGCCTCCCGTCCGCTCCATGATGCCGCGGACCACATCCTCTCGCGACGGGTCCAGGGCGGCCTCGACCCCGAAGCGTGCCGCGGCCTCCCGGCGATGGGCCAGGGGTTCCGTGCCGCAGACGAGGCTCGCTCCCGCCAGCCGGGCGACGCGGGCAATGAGGAGCCCGATCGGGCCGCAGCCAAAGACGGCCACGCGGTCGCCCACCGCCGGGTGCCCGAGGTCCACGGCGTGAATGGCGACCCCCAGCGGCTCGATGGCGGCACCCACCGGGAACGAGGTGTGGGGCGGCAGGGGGAGCAGGAATCGGCTCGGGTGCGTCAGGTACTCCCGGAGCGCGCCGGGCGTGGGCGGGCTGCCAAAGAAGCGGAGGTTCTTACAGAAGTTGGGATCCCCGGCGGTGCAGAAGCGGCACCAGCCGCAATGGATGGCGGGATCCACGGCGACAGGCGTGCCGGGGACCGGCCCCTCGGCATCCGGCCCCAGGGCCTCAACGACGCCCGCCACCTCGTGGCCTAGGACGTGGCCGGCCGAGAACCGCTGGTCCCCGATCCGGCCATCCGCATAGTACTGGAGGTCCGAGCCGCAGATACCCACCGCCTTGATGCGCACCAGGGCTTCACCCGGCCCCGGGGAGGGGACGGGGGCCTCTTCCAGCCGCATCTCGCGGGGCGCCATCACCTTCGCGACGCGCATGTATTCCTCCTCGAATCTTCACTCCGGGGGCGATGTGATCGCCGGCATCTCCCCCGAGAGCATGGTCTCCGCTACCGGACGGCAGCCCCCGAGGCGGGCCGGTCGAACTCGGCGCGGACATCCTCGTACAACCGCAAGTACAGACGGAAGAGCTCTTCGTAACGCCGATGAGTCGCCGGGTCGGGATCGTGCCGCTCCATTCTCCCTCGCCACGCCCGCGCCGCCTCCGCCCCATCGAGCACCCCGGCCGCGATTCCCGCCAGGATGGCCGCGCCGCCCGGCGCCCCGGGATCCTCGGGCGCGTACACGAGCGGGACCCCCAGGATGTCGGCGAGGATCTGCCGCCAGAGGCGGCTTCTGGCTCCGCCGTTCACCGCGACGACTTCGGTCAGCCGGAGTCCCTGCTCCTCCACGACCGCCTGGCACTCGCGGAGGCTGAACCCGACGCCCTCCAGAGCCGCCCGGTACAAGTGCCCTCTCCCGTGTTGCAGGCCCAGGCCGAAGAGGACGCCACGGGCCCGCACGTTCCACGTGGGCGACCGCGTCCCCTGCAGATGCGGCAGGAGGACGAGACCCTCCGCACCGGGGGGAACCGCGGCCGCCTCGGCCTCCAGGCGCCCGAAGGATCTCTCTTCGGCTCCCAGGGTTGCCCGGCACCACCCGATGACGGCTCCCGACAACACCCCACCCAGGGCCAGGAACCGGTCGCACCCCACGTGATGGCTGTTGATCAGCCTGGTGTCGAAGCGCGGCTCCTTGAGCGGCATGATGAGGTTGCCGGCCGTCCCCAGCATCAGGCAGGCTTCGCCCTCTTCCAGGACCCCGGCACTCAACGTCGAACAGGCGAAGTCCCCGCCCCCGACGGCGACAGGCGTTCCGGCGCGGAGCCCCGCCGCCTCCGCCGCCGCCCGGGTGACCGTCCCGGCCAAGCCGTGTGCTGGGCAGAGCGACGGCAGAAGGTCCGTCGAGATATCCAGCGCGTTACAGATTGTCCCTGCCCACGCCCGGGCCGGGCCGTCGTACAGCGGGGCGCAGAGCGCGCCACAGGAGTAGTCGGTGACCACCTCGCCGGTGAGCCGCAACACCGGGTAGCTATGCGACTGGAGGAGTCGCTTCGTCCGAAGGAAGACGTCCCGGCGGTGGCGCATGAACCACAGGAGTTTCGGCCCGAGGTAATAGGGGTGGATCCGGTTGCCCCCGATGCGTTCGCAGCTCTCGCGTCCCAGGCGATCGGCGATCTCCTGCGCCTCGACCTCGCTGCGCGCATCCAGCCACAGGATCGCCGGCCCCACGGGGTGCCCCGCGCCGTCCACGGGGAGGAGCGTCGGCACCTGGCCGGAGACACCGATCCCCACCACCGATTCGGGCCGTGCACCGGCCTGCGCCAGGAGTGCGCCGACCAGCCGGCACGTCGCCTCCCACCAGTCCTCGGCATCCATCTCGGCCCAGCCGGGATGAGGCACCCGGTAGCTGTAGGCCGCCGTGGCCGAGGCCACCCGTCGCCCGGCCGGTGTGAACAGGCCGGCCTTGGCCGAGGACGTCCCCAGGTCAATCCCCAGGAGTAGCGGGTCGTTCATTGCGCGCGTGTCGTCCTCTTCCGTGCCGGCCGGCCGTGCGGGCCGCGCGACGTCCGGGCCGCCCGCCGGGTGGCCGGCTCGTCCTCATCGGCGCGCTCGAGCACCCGGCGGGCCGTTTCGGTGTCGGTTATCAGGACGTGGAGGACCTTTCCCCGCAATGCCGCCAGGATCGCCTCGCTCTTGTCCGGCGGACCGCTCACGCCGGCGATGACCAGGGGAACCCGGGCGAGGTCACTGAGCGACATCCCAACCACCCGCCGGTTCAACTCGGGAATCGGGCGTCCGTGGGCGTCAAAGAACTGCAGCAGCATCTCCCCCCGGGCCCCCAGGCGCCTGTACCGCTCCATGGCCGCCGCCGTGAAGTATCCCCGCTCCACCAGAGGCACGTGTGGCGAGATGGCGCCGATGCCGACCATGGCCGCATCCAGGCGGTGCAGGTACTCCATGGCCTGCCGCACCTCGGGCGTGGAGAGGATCCTGCGCCGGAGCTCCAGATCCTCGACCAGCGCCGGCGCCAGGAACTGGACGGTCTTGCTGCCAAGGATGCGTCCGACCTCCTGGGCCAGCCCGGTGGTCTCCACGCTGTCCGCCAGGACGGTCAGACTCCCCATCATCTGGACAACCGTCAGGTTTGCCAGGTGAGCCGGCTTCAGCGCCAGGGCCATCTCCCGCAGCGTCTTTCCCCAGCTGACCCCGAGAGTCATGCCGTCTCGAAGAAGGCGTTGCAGGTACTCGGCCACCAGGCGGCCGACCTGCTGGCGTGGGTCGCCACCCGTCCCCGGCGCCGCGCCCGCCAGGACCACCTCGCGCAGGCCGAACCGGCGCGTGAGCGCCGCCGCCAGTGACTCTGCGTCCTGCACAGGATCCAGGATACGGATCTCCACGATGCCGGCGCGCCGTGCCCGATCCAGGAGGCGGGAGATGGTCGGGCGGGACAGGCGGGTGGCCCGGGCGATCTGCTGCTGGGTCAGGCCCTGCTCGTAGTACATCCGGCTGACCCGCACCATCAGGGCCAGGGTGTCCGGGGCGGTCGGGGGATTGAACATTTGTTCATGCCTTCCTTATCAGATGTGCAGACGCTATCACTGCCCTCCAAAACCTGTCAAGGGGATTCTTGGGCTGGGTGATCCGCCCGTCCTCCAGGTCATGGGGCGGATGGACTGCGCCACCGGCTCCACGGGGGCCCCGGAACACGCCCCTCTGTCCGGAAACACCCAGACAAATGATCCCCCTTGACTTCGCCTCCCGGTCAAGAGTATGGTCCGCATGCAAAGAATCCGTCCCAATATCCGGAACATGCCTGAATCCGCCCACGGCAGCGTCGCCTCTCTGCGGAAGGGGATCGACCTCCTGTTCCTCTTCTCCGAGGCGGAGCCCGTGTTGAGCCTCCGAGACATTTCCTCCCGCCTGAAACTGCCCAAGAGCACGACCTATCGATTCGTGAGCACGTTGCGTGATACCGGCCTGCTGGTCCAGGATCCCGAATCCCGCCGGTACCGCTTGGGGGCACGGCTCCTCTCTCTCCAACCCGCCATCATCCGGCCGGTGGACCTGCGGACGCTGGCCTTCCCGTTCCTGCGCGACCTGATGGAGCGGTCGGGCGAGACCGCCCACCTGACAGAGCGGCGCGACTCGGTAGGGGTTATCACTGAGGTGTTGGAAAGCCCCATTATGCTGCGCATGGCGCCCAAGCGCGGACAGACCTTCCCCTTGCACGCAGGCGCGCTGTGCCGAGCCATTCTGGCCTTCCTGCCGCCTCGGGAGGTTGACCAGATCCTTCAGAGTGGCAGACTCAAGCGGTTTACCCCCAATACTCCCACCACACCCGTCGCACTCAGGCGAGCGCTTCGGGATGTCCGCAAGGCGGGATATGCCGTAAGTCATCAGGAGCTTACGGTCGGGGCGTGCGGCATCTCGGCCCCGATCCTGGGCCCGGACGGGTGGGCCATAGCGAGCATGGGGATCTCCGGCCCGATGCAGCGGCTCACCGAGGAAAAGCGCAAGGCGCTCATCGAACCGGTCCGGAGGGCGGCCGCCGAGGTCTCTGTCCTCGTCCGCCAGCAACTCACAGGAACGCCAGCAGCAGCACCAGTACCTCGCTCCGCACCGGGCGGTTGAGCGAGGGGAATGCACCAGCGTGGAGGCTGCCGGTCGCCCCGAGCGGCCGCGACAGCAGGAGGGGATCACCATGGGGAGAATCGTTGACCAAGAGGCCTGGAGGATTGGGCGGGATGTGTACCAAGCACTGACGAGGCGCGATGTGCTTCGAATGGGCGCCACGGTGGCGGGGGTGGCGACGGCCGGGTTGTTCCCGACGAGAGGTGCCAGGGCTGCCGCCCAAACGGTCATCAAATACGGGCACACCTCGGGCGTGCACGAGATGGCCCAGTACGTGGTCCCGGACTTCCTCCCGGCCCAGTACCGGGTGGAATGGGTGGATTTCGGGATCGCGGGTATCGGCCGGCTAGCCGCCATGATGCAGGGGCTCTGCGACGTCATGAGCACCGCCAACAGCTACGTGATCAGCGGGCGGGCGGAAGGGGCGAAGATCACCGGGATCTGCGGGATCGCGGGACGCGGGCAGGCCATCATCGCCCGACAGGACCGGGGCATCCGACGGCTGGAGGATCTGAGGGGGAAGAAGCTTGCGACCAAGAAGTTCACGAGTTCCCACGTAATGCTCATGCTGGTTCTCCGCGCCGTGGGGATCGATCCCAACAAGGACGTTCAGATCGTGGATGTAGGCGAGCCTGCCGGATTCAACGTGATGATCGAGCGGGGCGACGCGGATGCAGGGCAACTCTGGGAGCCGATGGTCTCCATCGCCGCAGCCAAGCCGGGAATCGTGAAGCTCGAACTGGACCGCTTCTTTAAGCTGACATGGCCCACCCACAGCGGGACGTTCGTCACGCAGAAGCTGATCAACGAGCAGCCGGAGATGATCCAGGCCATCGTGGACGCCTCGCTGAAAGCGACCGACGCCATCAAGAAGGACCGCGACCGCTGGATGAAGATCTCCCAGAAGTACCTGGCCCAGCCGCCGGAGATCCTGCGGGCCGCCATGGAGAACTCGGATCCCCGCGTGGACCTCGACCTGACCATGCTCTACCGCAACGCCGAGGTGATGCTGGAACTGGGCATCATCAAGAAGGACGTCACCCGCGAGATGGAAGAGGCGGTGGATTACCGCTTCCTCGAGAAGGCAACTGGGAAGAAGAAAGAGGACTTGGGCTATGTCTCGTATGCCGACTACAAGCGAGGGAAGCGCTACCTTCCGAGCTGAGCCTCTTTCAGAAGCGGCCCCCCTTCACCCGCCTCGGGCGGGTCGCAGGCTGGATCCCCTCGGCCTGGTCCTGCCCGGGGTGGTGCTCATTGCCTGGTGGGTGGCGGTACACTTCGGATTGGCGACGAATGTCCTGCTGCCCAGCCTCAGTGCTGTCGGGTGGACCCTGTTGGACTGGGTGTTCAACGTGTCCGGCGGGCGGTACTTCTTTTCCGGGACATGGTGGCGGGACCTGCTAGGGAGCCTCATGCGAGTGATGGTCGGTTTCACGGTCGGTTCCGCCCTGGCCATCGTGATCGGCGTGCTGGTAGGATGGTACCGGGTCTTTGAGCGGATTGCGGATCCGACTATCCAGATTCTGCGTCCCATTCCGAAAACTGCTTTCCTCCCCTTCGCCATCCTGCTCTTCGGGCTGGGCAATCCACCAGCCCTCTTCCTGACTATCTACGGGGTCTTCCTCACGGTGTACATCCAGGTCGTTGTCGGGGTCAAACTCGTCTCCCGAGACCTGAAGCGAGCCGCCCTGATGCTCGGGGCCCGCGACCGGGACGTCCTGTTCCGGGTCGTCCTGCCCGCCGCACTCCCCAATATCCTCGTGGGAATGCGGGTGGGTGCGGCCTATGCGTGGCTCATCCTGATCCTGGCAGAGATGCTGGCGGTGCAGGAAGGGTTTGGCTATGTCTTGTGGCACGCCTACGAGTTCCTGCGCATGGATGTGGTCGTGGCGGGAATGTTGTGCATCGGCCTGTTTGGGTACCTGACCGACAGGCTGGTCGTGATCGTGATGCGGCGAAAACTGGATTGGGCGCAGGCGGTGGCTGAAACACAGTTCTGATCGGGCGGGGGACGGGACTGCACCAATGACGATCGAAATCCGAGAGGTTTTGAAAGTCTTCCTCGATCCGGCGAAGGGTTCGGATACCGTGGCCCTCCAGGAGGTCTCACTTTCCATCGGCCAGAACGAGTTCGTCGTGCTGCTCGGGCCGTCGGGCTGCGGCAAGACGACACTGCTCAACCTGGTGGCCGGATTCGATTTCCCCACGGCCGGCTCGGTCCTAGTCGGAGGGAGAGCAGTGAACGGGCCAGGGCCGGAACGAGGGGTGGTCTTCCAGTCCCCCAACCTCTTCCCCTGGCTGTCCGCATACGACAATGTCCTTTTCGGTCCTCGCGTACGGGGCCAGGACCTTGCCGGGGGCGCGCGGCGCGCGACCGCGCTGCTCAGCCTGGTCGGGTTGGCCGGTTTCGAAGGACACCGCCCGCACGAACTCTCGGGGGGAATGCAGCAGCGGGTCGCCATCGCCCGGGTCTTGATGAACGACCCCGATATCCTCCTGGCCGATGAGCCCTTTGCGTCCCTGGACGAACACACGCGGCGGGCGATGCAGGAGGAATTCCTGCGCATCTGGGAGCAGACACGCACCACGGTCGTCTTCGTGACCCACAACATCGAGGAGGCCATCTACCTTGCCGACCGGATCGTGGTCATGTCCCGGCGACCGGGTCGGGTCAAGGCCATCCTCCCCGTCGACATTCCGCGCCCGCGCGACCGCACCAGCGCCGGCTTTGTCGAGCTGACCCGGAAAGCGCTCGAGCTGATCCAGCCAGAAGTGACCGTCTGACCCCTAGGAGGCCGCCCATGTCGGTCCTCACCCTTGACGGGTTCTGCGATCTGCACCTCCACTCGGCGCCCGCCCCGTTCCGCCGCATCGGCGATACCATCGAGATCGCACGCCACGCCCGGGAACGCGGCCTCCACGCCATCGTCGTGAAAAGCCACTTCGGCGACACCGCCGTGAAGGCCTTCCATGCCGCCAAGGAGGTGGACGGGCTGCACATCTTCAGCGGGATCGTGTTGAACCGGTTCGTGGGCGGCTTGAATCCGGTGGCGGTCGCCCTGGCGCTCTCCATGGGGGCCCGGATCGTCTGGATGCCGACGCTGGACGCCGCCAACCACATCCGCGCCTTCGGCGCGGCGGGCACCTTCGGGTTTCACGCCATGGAAGTCGGGTTCATGCAGCGGTTCAAGGATCTTTCCGGTCTCACGGTCCTCGAGAACGGCCGCCTCAAGGCGGAGGTCAAGGAGATCGTCCAGCTGGTGGCGGAGCACAACGCAGTGCTGGCCACCGGCCATCTCGCGAAAGAGGAGATCTACGAGCTGGTCGCCTACACCCGATCCATCCGGTATCCGAAAGTCCTGATCACCCATCCGGAGTTCACCGTCCCGAACCTGTCGGTGGACGAGGTCCGGCTGCTGGCCAGGGAAGAGGTCTTTTTTGAATTCTGCGGCGTCAACTGTTTCCCCATCCCGCAGACGATCAGCCTGGAGGGGATGCGCGGCCTGATCGAGGCGGTGGGGCCGGAGCGTGGCGTTCTCTCCAGTGACGGTGGCCAGTTCTTCAATCCCATGCCTGCCGAGATGCAACGCGTTTTCGTGCAGGGGCTGCACGAGAAGGGCGTTCCCTTCGATTGGATCCAGACCATGGCGTGCAAGAATCCCCGATACCTGCTGGGCGTTTAGCGGGAACTTCAACCCCGCCACGGCCGACCGGAATTTGGTTTCCGACCCGCAAGCAGAACAGGAGGCTCCTGATGGCTGTCACGTTCCGATACCTGGGTTGGACGGCGTTCGAAATCACCCTTGAGGATGGCCGTCGCATCATCCTCGATCCCATGCTGGCCGGCCGGCCCGAAGAGGATGTGCCTCCCAGCCCGTGCAAGCTGGAGGAGTTCGACGGGGTGGACGTCGTGATGATCACCCACGTGGCCGCGGACCATGTGGGCCAGGCCTTCGACATCCTGAAACGGAGCAAGGCCAGGCTCGTCTGTGACATGTCCACCCGCTTCAAGGCCCTGGCGGCCGGGATCTCCCCCGATCGCATCCTCTTCATGGTCTCTGGCGTGCGGTTCCAGCTCGACGGCCTGTTCGTCAAGGCTTTGCCCGCCCACCACCTGTCCTTCTCGCAGCTCGGCGAGAACTCGTTCATCAACTCGCAGCCGTTGAGCTATCTCATCACGACGCCGGGCGGCGTCCGGATCTTCTTCGGCGGGGACACCTCCATCAGCAAGGATCACCAGCTCTTCGGCGAGCTGTACAAACCACACGTGGCCGTCCTGGGGGTGGGCGGGGTGAACGTGCTGGGCCAGTCCTTCACCGAGCTGTACCCGGACGAGGCCGCCCTGGTGGCCAAGTGGCTGGGGGTGAAGGTCGCGTTCCCCATGCACTACCGCTTCGACGAAGGGACACAATTCGCCAGGGAGTTGAAGAAGCGCGCGCCCAGGGCCAAGGCGGTCCTGCTGAAACCGGGAGAGGCCTACCGTTTCACGCTCGACAGGGCGAAATCCGCCTCCCGCCGCCGGCCGGCCGCGAAACGCCGCTGAGGACGAAGCCGATCGGCAGGGGGGTAATCCCGGGTCTTCCGGGAACCCTGTTACCATCCTCGAGTGGTGCGGGATCGGTTGAGCCTTTCGGCCCGTGCGTCCCGGGATCCGGCGCTGCCCCGACCTTGACAGGGTCGCGCCCTCTGTGACCATAATCCCCGCGCTGAGGGGAACCTGTGGACCCGGGATGCAACTGACCAACGGACGTCTCAACCCCCGAGCTGTGGCCCCCTTCCGCCCAGAGCCCGCAGTGGTGCTCAGGTGCGCGCCCGAGTGCCGCCAACACCCGAACCTTCCTGCCACTGATCTCCAAGCGATTTGAATTCAGCTATGCTCGCCATCCTGTCCGAAAGCATTTGATCGAAGAGCATCTTTGAGGAGGACCCATGCAGCGCATCGGCTTCATTGGACTCGGCCTGATGGGGCAACCCATTTCGCGGCGCCTGCTGGAGGCGGGGCATTCCCTGACGGTGTGGAACCGAACCGTGGAGAAGGCAAAGGGCTTGCTCGGGGCGGGGGCGGCCTGGGGCCCCTCGCCCAGGGCCGTGGCCCAGGCCTCGGATGTGGTGATCACCATGGTCACCGACTCGGCCGCATCCGAGGAAGTGATCTGCGGGCCCGGCGGCGTCCTGGAGGGCGTCCACCCGGGCCTCACCCTGATTGACATGGCCAGCATCGGGCCCGAGATGTCCCGGTCCATCGCCGCGCGGGCCAAGGCCCTGGGTGTCCCCCTGCTGGATGCCCCCGTCACCGGCGCCCCCAGGCTGGCCGCTGAGGGCAAGCTGGGCATCATGGTGGGCGGACCGAGGGAAATCTTCGAGGCCTGTGTCCCCATCTTC
>JACPAT010000174.1 GCA_016180655.1 Candidatus Methylomirabilota bacterium
CCTCCAAGCCGTCCTTTCCGGTGTCATCATCAATAAATTGTGGCTGACCTATATCAAATGGCTGCCCGGGACGCAAGGCGCAAGGTCGAAATGTCACTCGCCCCCGAACAGGCTTCTCCTGGGCCGGGCGCAGAGGCGCAGGGGGGCAAAGGAGAATGAGGGGTCAGGTCAGGTCTTGCGGAGCATCTGCCAGAAACCCCGCGGGTCAACGATCCGGATGGGGACCTGGTCCGCGACATCCAGGAGGTCCCGATCACCCGTCACGAATACCTCGGCCTTGCCCGCGATCGCCGATGCCAGAACCCATCGGTCGTCCTCGTCGCGCACGGGCAGGGTCCAGGGGGCAGGGGGTCTTGGAACGATCTCGGACTCGCGCAAGAATGCTTCGATCTCGTCCACCATGCGGGCGGGCAGCCTGATGCGGGTTCTGAGGGACCGTGTGAGTTCGTGGAGCACAACGTCGCCGATGACCAGCGTGTGCTCAGTCAAGACGAGGCGGAGGACATCGGCACAGATCCCCCGGGTGGCAAAGGCGCTGACGAGAACGTTCGTGTCGAGGAACACCCTCACGACACGTCCCGCGCAACGTCCTCATCCGTCAGGTATCCGCGCGCCTCGGCAAAAGGCAATGCCCGGCGACGCAGTCGTTCGAACCTCAGGAGGCTCAACTGACGCCGCAGGGCGTCCCGAACAAGGTCGCTGCGGGTCCTGCCGGTTTGCCGGCAGAGCCGATCAAGGATCTTTTCCAGGTCAGGGTCGAGGCGAATGGTAATTGCGTTTTTCATGTCAGACATCGTACTACACAAGCCGACTCGGTTCAAGGCTGTAATGCGTTCTTGACTGAGTGGAGGTATTTTCCCGCCCTCGGCGCTGGCCTTCGGCACCTTCTTCCGGGAAAATCGCTCTACCGCCGGTACCAATCCGCCTCAGGCGGATTGGTGCGCCAAGACTGCCAGGATTTCCACGTTCTGCTTTCAAAGCGAAAAACCGGGCCCATTGTGGGGGCGAGGGCTGCCCAACCAGCGCCTCCCTCCTGCCCATTCTACGTGGCGTCCTTGGCGCCTTGCCTGCGTCGAGCTCAGGCGAGACGGCGGTTCAAGAATTCCGGATTGAGGCTAAACGTCCACAAGGCCTTCAATGCCGCTTGACGCTGGCGGCGTGCGTCCCTACAATGCCCGCGTGCCTGCCTCGCACGAAGCGCCCGCTCGCTCGGCGTCCCCACTCTCGGTTCGAGGACTGCGGCTCCTCGGACTGATCCTCCTGTGCCCTCTCCTCGTCTCCGGCGTCGCCGCCCATGCTTCCGAAGTCCATTTTTCCCCGAAGGGCGGCATCCGCCAGCGCCTGGTGCGCGCCATCCAGACGTCCCAGCGGACCATAGACGTCGCCATGTACAGCTTCACGGCAGCCGAGCTGGCCGAGGCGCTGTACGCCGCCCAGGCCCGCGGGGTGCGCGTCCGGGTCCTGGTCGATCGCGAGCGGGCGGAGTCGGGCGGCTCCGGCATCCGGGGGTTGCGCCTGAACGGCGTGCCCGTCCGGTCCCTGGGCGTCCCGGAGCAGAGCCTGATGCACCACAAGTTCGCCGTCTTCGACGAGCGTCTCGTGGCGACCGGCTCCTACAACTGGACCAACAGCGCGGAGCACGCCAACTACGAGAACCTGGTGGTCCTGGACGAGCCCGAGGTGGTGGCCCGCTTCCAGCGGGAATTCCGTCGCCTGTGGCGGGAGGCGAAGGAATGAGGCGGGCACGACCATTCTTCCGGATCCTGGTATGTGCCGCCGTTCTCGTCGCGCTCCTGGATCCGGCCCTGGCCCTGGCGCGGGATCGCATCGGCGACATCCTGGCCCGGCCGGAGACCTTCGACCGCCGCGAGGTGGTGCTGATCGGCAAGGCCAGCGCCCTGGATCCCCGCACGTCCCGGCGCGGCAACGACTACTTCACCTTCCGCCTGGCGGACGAGACGGGGGCCTCCCTGAAAGTGTTCTCGTGGGGAAAACCGGCGATGGCCCCGGGGGACCGGGTGGAGGTTCAGGGGCGGTTCCAGAAGGAACGGCGCGTGGGCCGGTACACCTTCACCAACGAGGTGGAAGCGGTTCGCATCCGGAAGCTGCCCTGAGGCGACCCGCCCGACGGGGCGGAAAACCCTTGCGCTTCAGGAAACGGTCTGCTAGATACCAACCAACACGAGGAGGCCCTCGAACGCAGGGAGGCACGTCAACCAACGGAGGTCGAATGGGAGCATCGGCTGGCCGCAGTCTTCTGGCAGCGATCCTGATCGCGTTCGTCCTCCTCCCTCTCTCGCCGCCTGCCCTGGCCGCCAGCGAACCCGCGGTCGCCAGCCCGCATTTCCCCAGGCCGCCCGCCCTGCAGCCCCACGTGGAATTCTGGAAACGGATCTACGCCGAGTTCGGAGTGGGTGACTTCGTCCTCCACGACCGGGAGAATCTTGCCGTGCTCTACGACGTGGTGCAGATGACCGGCACCACCAACCAGCACCGCGCCGCCGAGATGGCCAAGCCGGAGATCCGGCGCCTGCGGGCCAAGTACGAGGCGATCCTCACCAGCCTGGCCCGGGGCGTGCCGCCCGAGGACCTGGGGTGGGAGGGACGCTGGGTGGCCCAGGCGTGGGGCTGTCCCTGCCCGGCGGAGGTCCTGCACCGCGCGGCCGCCAACATCCGGGTCCAGCAGGGACTCCGGGAGAAGGTGGACGAGGGCATGCAGCGGGCCCGCGGGTTGCTCTGCCCCGCATCCTTTCGATCCTTCGCCGCCACAACGTCCCGGAGGAGCTGGCGGCCCTGCCGCTGGTGGAATCCACCTTCAACCCCCAGGCGCGCTCCAAGGCGGGCGCGGTCGGCCTCTGGCAGTTCATCCGGTCCACGGGGAAGCGCTACCTCAGCATCACGCGTCGGCGCGATGACCGCCGCGACCCCATCCGGGCCACCGAGGCCGCCGCGCGGCTGCTCCGGCACAACTACGAGGCCCTGGGATCGTGGCCCCTGGCCATCATCGCGTACAACCACGGCCGGGAAGGGATCCTGTCGGCCCGGGCCGCCGTGGGCAGCAGCGCCATCGAGGAGATCATCGCTCGCTACACCGGTCCCCGATTCGGCTTCGCATCCAAGAACTTTTATGCCGAGTTTCTGGCCGCACTCGAGCTGGTCCACCCGACGATCCTCGAGCATTCCCGCCAATCGGACGACCTCAAGCGCCAGCCCCGGCCCATCCCGCAG
>JACPAT010000175.1 GCA_016180655.1 Candidatus Methylomirabilota bacterium
GCGCGGGACGCCCTGGGTCCGGCCGCCCAGCCCCAGGACGATCTGCCGCAACGCCCGGTCGTTCATGTCCATCACCCGGCGCCACAGGACCTGGCGGGAGTCAATGCCGAGCTCGTTGCCCTGGTAGATGTGATTGTCAATGGCCGCGGCCAAAAGGTTGTGGGCGGTCCCCACGGCGTGGATGTCGCCGGTGAAGTGCAGGTTGATCTCGTCCATGGGGAGCACCTGGGAGTAGCCGCCCCCCGTCCCGCCCCCCTTCATGCCGAGGCAGGGGCCTATGGACGGCTCCCGCAGCGCCAGCACCACCCGCTTCTTCAACCGGTCCAGGGCCTGGCCGAGGCCGATGGTCACCGTGGTCTTCCCCTCTCCCGCGGGCGTCGGCGTGATGGAGGAGACCACCACCAGCTTGCCGTCCGGCCGGTCGCGTCGCGCGGCCAGGGCGGCGATGTGCACCTTGGCCTTGTGGCGGCCGTAGGGGATCAACTCGTCCTCGGTGATGCCGAGCCGCTCCGCGATCAGGCGGACGGGGCGCAGTGTCGCCTGATTGGCGATCTCGATGTCACTCGGGACTGCCATGGCTGCCTCCTAACAGGCTACTGAAAAAGGCCCATCTGTCCGCCTCAGGCGGATTGGCGCGCTCGCGCGGCGCTGCGACGTACGGACGAAGTACGCCTCGCACCTGCACCCATCCTGATGGGTACCCGGCGCGCCGCCTTGCATCTGGACCTTTTTGAGCAGCCTGGGCAATAAGGAGTTTTTCCGCATCCTCCTAAGAGCGTTCGGGCGTTCGGTAGTTCCGAGGACCCGCGAACGACCGAACCACCGACTCCGCCCCGGACCGCGTGGCGGAGCGGGGACGGTCGAACCGTCGAACGCTGTTCAGGGCTTTCCAGTGCGTCGGGCCGCGATCTGCTGGTACAGCGCCTCGTACTCCCTGGCGGACCGGTCCCAGGAGAAATCGCAGGCCATCCCGTTTCTCATCAGGCGGCGCCACTCTTCCGGCCGGCGGTACAGCGCGACGGCGGCGCGCAGCGTGTCCAGCAGTGCCTCGGCCGTCGTCCCGGCAAACTTGAACCCGTTGCCCTCCCCCGTGGCGGGATCGAAGGGCTGGATGGTATCCTCCAGGCCGCCCGTGGCCCGGACGATCGGCACCGTGCCGTAGGCCAGACTATACATCTGGTTCAGCCCGCAGGGTTCGTATCGCGAGGGCATGAGGAACATGTCGGCCCCGGCCTCGATCTTGTGCGACAGCCCCACGTCGAAGCCCAGCATCAGGCCGATGCGGGAGCCGTGCCGCGCCCTGGCGGTTTCGAAGGCCTGGTGCAGTGCCGCATCGCCGGTCCCCAGGAGGACGAACTGCGCGTCCAGGTCCGGCATGGCATCCAGGGTCTCGGCGACGAGGTCCATGCCCTTCTGCGATGCCAGGCGCGAGATCACCGCCAGCAGGGGGACATCGGCCCGCTCGGGCAGGCCGAAGGCGCGCTGGAGGTCCGCCTTGCACGCCGCCTTGCCCGCCAGGTCGTCCTGCGAAAACCTGGCGGCGATGAAGGAGTCGCGGCCGGGGTGCCATTCGTCGTAATCAATGCCGTTCAGGATGCCGTGCAGGTCCTTGGCCCGCGCCCGCAGGACGCCCTCCAGCCCGTGTCCGAACTCCTCGGTCTGGATCTCCTGGCTGTATTTCCGGCTGACGGTGTTGATCAGGTCGGCGAAGACCATGCCCGCCTTCAGGAGGTTCACCTTGCCGTAGAACTCGATGCCGAAGGGGTTGAACAGCTCGTTTCCCAGATTGGCGGCCGCCAGGGCCTCCGGCCCGAAGAGCCCCTGGTACCCGAGGTTGTGGATGGTGAAGAGGACGCCCGCCGCCTGGAATTCGCGGGCCCCCTGGAGCGTGGTCCGGAGATAGGTCGGGATGAGGCCGGTCTGCCAGTCATTGCAGTGGTAGACGTCGGGGATCCACTCCAGGGCCCGCGACAGCTCCAGCACGGCGCGGGAGAAGAAGGCAAACCGCTCGGCGTTGTCCGGGTAGTCCCCGTCCTTGGCCTGGTACAGGGCCTCCCGGTTGTAGTAGCCATCATGCTGCACGAAGGAGACCGGGACCGGGCCGATCTCGCCCTGCCAGAGGGCGGCGATTTCGGTCCGGCCTGCCACGGGGACGGGGAGCGAATCCAGCACCGGGCGAAGCCGGTGCTTGGCGGCATCCACCATCCGGTACCTGGGGAGGACGACGCGGACGTCGTGGCCCAGCTTGGCCAGGGCCTTGGGCAGGGCCCCGGCGACGTCGGCCAGGCCGCCGGTCTTGGCGAAGGGGGCGACCTCGGATGCGGCCAGCAGGATGCGCATCATGGCACCTCGATGAGGACGCGGGTGGAAAGGCGGAAATTGGAAATTGGAAGCTGGAAAATGGAAGCCGGAAACTGGCGAGGGGGCGGCGTGCGCTCCGGGCCGCTCAGCCGTTCCGATTTCCAGTTTCCAATTTCCGATTTCCAAGGATGCGCGGGCCGTACACGCGGACGGCCGTGCGCCAGGCGACGTTTCTCCGCTGCCACCAGGGCAGGCGGCGGACGACCTCCACGCGATGAACGTAGTTCTCCGTTCGACCCCGCCAGCCACTGCCGAACATCAGGTTGCGGCTTCCGAACGCGCGGAGGAGCGCCCGGAGGACGCGGGGCTCTCCATCTCCCTCCACCTCCAGAAAGAGGTTGGGGAAGGCGCGGAGCCATCCCGGCGTCTCGCCCTGCCAGCGCTCGCCGGCGTGCAGGCAGACCAGCTTCAGGTGCGGATAGGTTCGGGCCAGGACGCCGATGGCCATGGGTCCGCGGGCCTCCCCCGGGCCAGGATCGCCCCCCGGGTGGAACTGGACCGGGAGGTCTCGCTGCAGGCAGTACTCGTACAGCGGCGCGAACTCGTTCATCCGCGGGTCCTGGTCGAAGCAGGGGAACGCGGTGGTCACCCCCAGGATCAGGTCGGGGTGGTCCTCGCGCAAGCTCCGGACCTGCTCCAGCCCCCGAACGGGCGACAGCGAGTCATAGTAGGCCAGGCCGTACAGCCGTCCCGGATGCGCTGCGGCCAGCCGGAGGAACTCGGCCGTCTCCTCGTGGAGGACCACCAGGCTTATCGTCACGCGAGCCCGGTCCATGTCCTCGATCACGTCGGAGAGTTTCGCCGCCCCCCCCTGCGCGAAGCGGGGGTCGCCCGCCGGAAGCGCCCGGTCCAGATGCGTGAAGAGGCGCGGCAGCTTTCGGGCCAGCGGAACGTCGTAGGCTTGGATGTCTATGACGCCTCGCCCAGCGTGACCCGGGATCCCCGGGTTCCTGCCCACGCGGTT
>JACPAT010000176.1 GCA_016180655.1 Candidatus Methylomirabilota bacterium
CAGCAAGGTCCGCCAGCAACTGGTGGAAAAGTTCCAGAAGGAGATCCTGGCTGGCCGGAAGTAGTAGGCGCACCATGGCACAGGCAACCGGCATCCTCGTCGCACGCCCCCGGCCGGGGCTCCGCCGGGGGCGTGCGCTGTTCTCCCTCTACCCCCTCCTGGTGCTGGGCCTGGCGCTCTTCGTCGTCTATCCCCTGGGCATGCTGTTGGTACAGGCGGTCCAGGCCGACGGCCGGCTGTCGGCAGGCACCGTCCTCGGGCTGCTCCGGGAGTCCTATTACCGCGCGGTCCTGCTGAACACGCTGCTCCTTGGCGTGAGCGTGGCGGGACTGGGGACGGTGCTGGCGACCGGGTACGCCTACGCCATGACCCGGGTGGCGATGCCGGGGAAGAAATTCTTTCACTTCGTGGCGCTTCTGCCCACGATCTCGCCCCCCATCCTCATGGCCCTGAGCCTGATTCTTCTGTACGGCCGGCGCGGCCTGATCACGAACGGATTGCTGGGGCTGCAGTCCACGCTCCTGTACGGCTTCTGGGGGTTGACGGCGGCGCAGGTGCTGGCCTACTTCCCCTTCGCCTACCTGCTGCTCCTCAACCTGTTCCGCGGATTGGACGCCTCGCTGGAAGAAGCGGCCTGGACGATGGGGGCGCACCCGGGGAAGATCCTGACGACGGTCACCCTGCCCCTTTTGATCCCCGGGCTGGCCAGCGCGGTGCTGCTCCTCTTCAGCTATTCCTTCGCGGATCTCGGCAACCCGCTGCTCCTGGGCGGCGACTACCCGGTGCTGGCGGCGCAGATCTATCTCACCATCATCGGGCTGTACGACATGCCGCGGGGCGCCGCCCTGGCCCTCATCCTGCTCTTTCCCGTCACACTGGTGTTCTTCGCCCACAAGCGCCTGGCGGAGCGGGCCGCCTTCGCCACCATCGGCGGGCGGGCCTCCTCCCTCCGCCACCCGCAGGTCCGGCACCCAGCGGTCCGGATCGGGGCGCTCGCGTTTTGCGGCGGGGTCTGCCTCCTGATCCTCTTACAGTACGCCACCGTGCTGGGCGGGGCGGTGACCCGGCTGTTCGGGATCAACCACTCGCTGACGCTGAAGCATTTCGCCTCGGCCCTGACGGCATCGCGGGATGCCCTGGTGGACACCATCGGGCTGGCCGCGGCGGCCTCTGCGGCCTCGGGGGTCGCGGGGCTCCTGATTGCGTATTTCGTGGCGCGCAGTCGGGTTCCGGGCCGCGGCGCCCTGGACTTCGTGGCCAGCCTGCCCCTGGCCATTCCCGGGACGGTGGTGGGCCTGGGATTCGCCATCGCCTTCAACCGCCCTCCCTTCCTCCTCACGGGAACCGCGCTGATCATCGTGGCCGCCTTCGTGGTGCGATCCATCCCGTACAGCATCCGGTCGGGCGTGGCGGCCCTGCGCCAGGTGGACGTCTCGCTGGATGAGGCCTCGACCAGCATGGGTGCCACGTCCTTCCAGACGCTGTGGCGGGTGATTCTGCCCCTGGTGCGGCCCGCGGTCCTGGCCGGGATGATCTTCACCTTCACCCGCAGCGTGACAACCCTCAGCGCGGTGATCTTCGTCGTCTCGCCCCACTGGGCCCTGGTGACGCCCACCATCCTGTCCCAGATGGACCGCGGGGACGTGGGGGAGGCGGCGGCGCTGAGCGTCGTCCTGATCGTCCTGGTCCTGCTGGTCATCCACGGGGTCCCGCGTCTCCTGGCCCGCGACTGGCGCGAGGGGACGGCGGCGTAAGGAGCGTGCATGGGCACCGGAACTGCCAAAGCATTGGAGCTCCGCGGCCTGCGGAAAGCCTACCGCCTGCCGGGAGGGCGCAGCGTCCCGGCCGTGCGGGACTTCAGCCTGCGGGTGGAGCCGGGGGAGTTCGTCACCCTGCTGGGTCCGTCGGGCAGCGGCAAGACCACGGTGCTCCGGACGCTGGCCGGCCTGGAGGAGCCCGATGAGGGCGAGATCCTCCTGGACGGCGTTCCCCTCACACCGTTACCGCCGCACCAGCGCCACATCGGCCTGGTGTTCCAGAACTACGCGCTCTTCCCGCATCTCACCGTCTTCGAGAACGTAGCCTACTCGCTGCGCATCCGCCGGACGCCCGACGTCCGGATCCGGGACGAGGTGGAGGCGGCCCTGAAGACCCTGGGGTTGGAAGAGCTCGCCTCGCGCCTCCCGGGCCAGCTCTCCGGCGGGCAGCAGCAGCGGGTGGCCCTGGCCCGGGCCCTGGTGATGCACCCGGACCTCCTGCTCTTCGACGAGCCCCTGTCCAACCTGGACGCCAAGCTCCGGTTCCAGGTGCGGAGCGAACTGCGCCGCCTGCAGAAACGCCTGGGCATCACGGCACTGTACGTGACCCACGACCAGGCGGAGGCCATGAGCCTCTCGGACCGGATCGCCGTGATGCGCGACGGGCGGGTCGAGCAGGTGGGCACGCCCGAGGCGATCTACGCGCGCCCGGCCAGCCTGTTCGTGGCGGATTTCATCGGGCGGGTGAACATCCTGTCCGGGCGCGTGGTGGAGCGCGGCGGCAGCGGCGTGACCGTGGAGGCCCTGGACCGCCGGTGGAACGTCGCGGCCGAACGCTGCCCGGGCGCAGCCGGCGGCGTGCTGGTCCTGCTCCGGCCCGAGGCAGTGGGGCTCACCGAGGCAGGACAGGGGGACCTGGCAGGGACGGTAGAGGAGCTGGAGTACCGCGGGGACCAG
>JACPAT010000286.1 GCA_016180655.1 Candidatus Methylomirabilota bacterium
AAGAGCAGGGGTTGGGGATCAGGGGCCGGGGGCTGGGTGTCGGAGGCAGGGACTGGGGGTTGGGGATCGGGGGTTGGGGGGGATTTCGAGCTGACGGCTGCCTTCAGTACATGAACCGCCGCATGTGGATATTCAGGAGCAGCCCCAGGCCCAGCATGGTGACGAGGAGGGAGGAGCCGCCGTAGCTCAGCAGGGGGAGGGGGATGCCCA
This sequence comes from Candidatus Methylomirabilota bacterium, assembly GCA_016180655.1. Taxonomy (GTDB): domain Bacteria; phylum Methylomirabilota; class Methylomirabilia; order Methylomirabilales; family 2-02-FULL-66-22; genus 2-02-FULL-66-22. The sequence goes on from JACPAT010000286.1 coordinate 211, forward strand.
CGACCGGCATCATGCCCACCACCATGGCGATGTTGATGAGGACCTGGATGGCCAGCATGGCCGAGACGCCGGCCGCCAGCAGGGCCGCGAACAGATCGGTGCAGTCCCGGGCGATCTGGAAGCCCTTGGTGATGAGATAGAAGTATGCCAGGAGGACCGCCAGGGATCCCAGGAAACCCCACTGCTCCGACAGGACCGCGAAGATGAAGTCGGTGTGATTCAGGGGCAAGAAGTTCAACTGGCTCTGGCTGGCCGCCAGCCAGCCCTTGCCGAAGGCTCCGCCGGAGCCGACCGCGATCTTGGACTGGGCGATGTGGTAGCCGGCGCCGAGCGGGTCCAGGTCAGGGTTCAGGAAGACCAGGATGCGACGGCGCTGGTACTCCTTCAGGGCCATCCACAAGAGCGGGGCCAGGACGCCTCCGCCGACGATGAACGGTACGAGACGCCGCCAGTTCAGGCCGAGCAGGAGCATCAGGCTGAGCGCGATGAAGAGGAGCAGCAGGGCGGTCCCCAGATCGGGCTGCTTCAGGACCAGGAACATGTAAAGGCCCGTGAGTCCCGCGGGCAGGAGCATGGTTCGCGGCTGGCGGAGGGCGTCCCGGTGATCGTCGAAGTACCGGGCGAGGAACAGGACGAGGCCCAGCTTGGCGAACTCTGACGGCTGGAAGGCGAAGCCGGCGACGCGGATCCAGCGCTGCGCACCCAGCCCAGCCTTGCCCAGGATGAGGACCAGCACGAGCAGGATCCCGCTCAGCCCGAAGATCACATAGGCGAAGCGGGCCAGTGTCCGATAGCTCACCAGGCAGGCCACGACCAGGCCGACGAGCCCCACGCCCACCCATGTCAACTGCCGCAGGTACAGGGTCTTCCGGAAGGTGGAGCCGGCCAGGGTGTTGGCGCTGTAGATGGTGAGGATGCCCACCAGCGCCATCCCCAGGATCGTGGCGGCGAAGCTCCAGTCGAAGTGGGTGGCCAATCGCCGGTCGAACATCTCTTCTTCAGGGATTGGGGGTTAGGGATTGGGGGCTGGCGTCCGAGGTCGGAGGTATTCCCCAATCCCCGATCCCCAACCCCCATCCCCCGTCTTTCAGTCGCCGATCTCCGGCTCTTTGGCCTCGGCGGTTCCCGTGCGGGCGAAGGGCTGGCGGGCCGCAAAGGCGGCCTCGTACACCGCCTTGGCGACCGGAGCCGCCACAAGCCCGCCGAATCCCCCGTTCTCCACCAAGACCACCACGGCGATCTGGGGGTTGTCCACGGGGGCGAAGGATACGAACCATCCGTGGTCCTTGAGGTCGGGCTGGCCCTTGCCCTCGCCCTTCCGCACCACCTGGGCCGTCCCTGTCTTGCCCGCGATGGGAATGCCGGACACCTTGGCGCGGGCCCCCGTGCCCTCGCTCACCACCCCCAGCATGGCCTGGCGGACGAAGGCTAACGTCTCCGGCTTGATGGAGACCTGGCGGATGGCCTCCGGATCGTATTCGTCCAGGGTCTCTCCTGAGAGGGCCGCGATCTTCTTCACCACCCATGGGCGATAGATCGTGCCGCCGTTCGCAATGGCCGAGACCATGACCAAAAGCTGCATGGGCGAGGTCACCACCAGACCCTGGCCGATGCTGGCAACCACGGTGTTGCCTGCGGACCAGCCCGGCTGGCCCCGGCGCCTGGGCTGTGGATTGGGGAGGTTCCCTCGCGCCTCGTCGCCCAGCCCGAGTCCCGGCGGTTCCCCAAGACCGAAGGCCCGCGAGACCCGCACCATCTCCTCGATGCCGACCTTCAGGCCGGCCTGGTAGAAGTAGACGTTGCACGAGTTGACGATGGCGCCACGCAGGTCCAGGGTGCCGTGGCCCCCCTTCTTCCAGTCGTCGAATTTTGCGTTCCCCAGGTAGAAGTAGCCCGGGCAGTTGAACTTCGTCTCGGGCGTCAACGCCCCGCTCTCCAGGCCGGCGATGGCCACCATCAGTTTGTAGATGGAGCCCGGGGGGTACTGAGCCTGGAAGGCGCGGTTCTGGAGCGGATGGGTGGCGTCGGTCGCGATCTGCTGCCACTCGTCCCCACTGATCCGCTGGGCGAAGAGGTTCGGGTCGTAGGACGGGCGACTCACCATGGCCAGGATCTCGCCCGTGGTCGGATTCATGGCGACCACGGTTCCCCGCTTCCCGGCGAAGGCCGCCTCGGCCGCCTCCTGGATGCGCTTGTCAATGGTCAGGTAGATGTTGGAGCCGGAGCGGGGTTCGATCCGACTGACCAGGCGCAGGGCGCGACCCCGCGCGTCCACCTCGACCTGCTCGCCGCCGTCTAGGCCCCGGATGAAGGCGTCGAAGCGCCGCTCCACGCCGGCCTGGCCCAGGTTCTCTCCCGGGCGGAAGTCCTGGAACTCCTCGCGGGACAGCTGGGCCTGGTTCACCTCGCTGACATAGCCCAGAAGGTTGGCCGCGATCCCGCCGCTGGGGTAGGCGCGGACGGGGCGCACGCGGAGGCTGACCCCCGGCAGGTCCAGCTTCCGCTCCTCCACGGCCACCATTGTGCGCTCGTCCAGGTCCTTGCGGAGGAGCAGGGGTTGGTAGGGTCGCTCGCGTCCCTCCTGGAGTCGCGCCTCGACCTCCTCCCTCGACACCCCCAGGATCTCGGCCAGAGCGGCCGCAACCTCGGCCGGGCTGGTCACGTCCTCGGGTGTCACAAACAGATCGAAGGTGGGCCGATTCTCGACCAGGATCTCGCCGTGGCGGTCCAGAATGAAGCCGCGGGGCGCCTCGATCGGCCGCACCCGCAGCCGGTTGGTGGTGGAGAGAGCGAAGTACCGGTCCCCCTCCAGAATCTGGAGGAACCAGAGGCGCAGCAGGAGCGCCAGGAATCCGATCCCGATGCACAGGACGGCCGTTCGGATGCGGGAGGAGAGGGCTTGGGCCGGCGGCGGGGAGAGGGGATCGGTGCTCATCCCGGATTCAGGCCGCGCGGGCGAGGACGGCCCGGAGCTGCGGCAGCCAGACGATCAGCAGGCCGACCGCCGCCGTATACAGCGCCTCGGGCGCGATCACCCAGAGCAGGGCGGGAAAGAGCGGCGGGGGTCCCAGGAAGAACGTCAGGAGGGCCAGCGTGATGCCCCCGGCGGCGGCTGTGCCCCCCAGGAGGAGCCAGAAGAGGGCCAGGGGCTTGTCGGTGTACATGTCGTGGCTGAGGCGCGCCGCCAGGAATCCCATGAGGCTGTCGGTGAACGCCCGGAGCCCCAGGGGAGACCCGGAGAGCGCATCCTGGAACAGGCCGACCAGGAAGCCCAGAAGCGTCGCCGCTTCCGGGCTCACGCGCTGGCTGACGAGGAAGACCAGGAGGAGGAAGAGGTCGGGTCGAATACCTCCCAGGCTGAGCGGGCCGAGCAGGACCGCCTGGGCCAGGACGCAGGCGAGGAGGCCGGGAAGGAACCACCTCATGGCCGCCGGCCGTTTCCGGCCTCGAAACCGGTGCCAGCCCCGAGGCTGGTTCCGACCTCACGGCCGGCGTTTGCCTCCAGGGTCGTCAGGATCAGGACCTCTTCCAGCCGGTTCAGATCCACTGCGGGCTGCAGCGTCGCCTCCTGGAACAGGGCGCCACTCCGCCGTTCCACCGCGGTGATCCGGCCGATGGGGATGCCCTTGGGGAACACGCCGCCCATGCCCGAGGTGACCACCTGGTCGCCCCCCACCACGTCGGCCATGAGCGGGAGGTACCGGACCCGGGCCCCCGCGCCCAGATTCCCCGAGACGATGCCGGTGACGCGCGTCCGCTGGATCAGGCCCCCGACGGCGTTCACCGGATCGGTGAGGAGCTGGACCTTGGCGGAGGTGGGTGTGACCTCGACCACGCGGCCGACCAGCCCGTCCGGGACCACCACCGGCTGGTTGCGCCGCACCCCCTCCAGGCTGCCCCGGTCCAAGAGGACGGTCTTGAACCAGTTGGTGGCGTCCTTGCCGACGACCCGGGCCGTGAGGAATTCGGCCCGGGAGGCCTGGCGCATGGCGAGGAGCGCCTGCAGGCGCTGGGTCTCCAGGGCCTGCTCCTCGAGCTGGTCAATGCGCCGCTTCAGGATGGCGGTCTCGCGCTGGAGCCGCGTGTTCTCCTCCTGCAGGCCGCGCAGGTCCACATAGTCGCGCCAGGTGTTGCTGACGCCCCGCACGGTGGCGGCCGTGACCTTGATGAATGGTGAGACGATGAAAAGGAGGGCCTGCCGCGTGAAGGTCACCACGGCGGTCTCGTGGCGGACCTGCAGCGTCATGAGGAGGAACGAGACCACCAGGGTCGCGGTGAGGATCGTGGCCCGGCGATACCGGGCCAGGAGGCGCAAGATCGCGCTCACGAGAATCGCCTCCGCTGTGACGGCCACCCCATCGCGGGGGGAGCCCCGGGCGGCTGGCCGGGGCCGGCTAGGACTCCAGGCAAACGGTCTTCAGCAGGTCCAGCTCGTCCAGGACTTTCCCGGTGCCGAGGACGACGCAGGACAGCGGGTCGTCGGCCACCCGCACCTTGAGGTGCGTCTCCAGGGCGATCAGCGTGTCCAGCCCGTGCAGCATGGAGCCGCCGCCTGCCAGGACGATGCCGTTCTCGGCGATGTCCGCGGCCAGCTCGGGCGGGGTCCGCTCCAGCGCCGTCTTGACCGCGTCCACGATGGCGTAGATGGGGTCGTGGAGGGCCTCGCGGATGTCGCTGTCATTGATGGTGAGGGTCTTGGGAATGCCGTCCACCAGGTCGCGGCCCTTGATCTCCATCTTGCGGGGCTCGTCGAAGGGATAGGCGGAGCCGATCTGGATCTTGATGTTCTCCGACGTGCGCTCGCCCACCAGGAGGTTGTACTTCCGCTTCAGGTACTGCGTGATGGCCTCGTCCATCTCGTCCCCGGCGATCCGGACCGACTGGCTGTAGACGATGCCGGAGAGGGAGATGACGGCCACCTCGGTGGTGCCCCCGCCGATGTCCACGATCATGCTGCCGATGGGCTCCTGCACGGGCAGCCCCGCGCCGATGGCGGCGGCCATGGGCTCTTCGATCAGGTAGACCTCGCGGGCGCCGGCCTGCTCGGCGGAGTCCCGGATGGCGCGCTTCTCCACCTGGGTGATCCCCGAGGGCACGCCGACGATGATGCGGGGCCGCACCAGCGCCTTGCGGTTGTGGATCTTCACGATGAAGGCCCGGATCATCTGCTCCGTCACGTCGAAGTCGGCGATGACTCCGTCCTTCAGCGGGCGGATGGCCACGATGCTGCCGGGGGTGCGCCCCAGCATCTCCTTGGCCTCCTTCCCGACCTTGAGGACCTGGTTGGTGCCCCGCTTGATGGCGACGACTGACGGCTCGCTGAGGATGATCCCCCTGCCCTTGACGTAGATCAGCGTGTTGGCCGTGCCGAGGTCCACGGCGAGATCGTTGGAGAACATCCCGAACAGCCAATCGAAGAGCATCGTATCTCCTTTCCGGCCACTGACACGGGGCGGTCGTCGGCCGCACGACGATATCCCAACGGGTTGAGTCTTTAACATACGGCTTGAGAAAACACAAGGATTTTTGCGATTCCCGGCCCCGGAAAGCCCTTGCCAACGGCGCGCCCGATGCAGTATCGTGGCGGCCGGACCTCGCAGCACACAAGGGATACCGGCATGCTCAAACGGATGCGGGAAGGCAGCGCGCTCTTCATCAAGGGGGTCATGCTGGCCGTGGTGGTCACCTTCATCGGGACCATCTTCGTGGTCTGGGGGGTGAAATCCACGCCGGGCGACCTGGCCCGGCGGGGCGTGGTGGCCACGGTGGCCGGCACCGAGATCTCGGTTGACGACTACCAGCAGGCCCTCCGCCAGCAGGTCGAGGTGTACAAGCAGGTCTTCGGGGACAGGTTCGACCAGAAGCTGCTGGAGTCCATGAACCTCAGACAGCAGGTGGTGGAGCAACTCATCCGCCGGATCCTGGTCCTCCAGTACGCAGAGCGGATGGGGATCGGGGTGAGCGCGGAGGAGTTGGCGGAGGAGATCCGGCGGATCCCCGCCTTCGCGGGGAAGGACGGATTCAATCGGCAGCGCTACCTGGACATCCTGCGGGCCAATCGCCTGACCTCGGAACGGTTCGAGGCGGATCTGCGCCGGAGTCTCACGGAGCGGAAGATGGAGGCCCTGATCCGGGGGGCGATTCGGGTGTCAGAGGCCGAGGCCCGGGAAACCTTCCGGCAGATCCACCGCCAGCTCACCGTGGAGGTGGTCCAGCTTCCGGCCGGGGACGAGGGCAAGAAGCTTGCGGACAAAATCACCGTGGCCATCGGGCAGGGCAAGCCCCTGGCCGCGGCCACCAAGGAGGCGGGGGTCACGACCAGGCAGTTCGGGCCCTTCCCGCTGGACGCCCTTCCCAAGGAGATTCCGGATCCGGATGCCTTCCGGCAGGGGGTGGGATTGTTGAAGCCGGGGGAAACCAGCCCACTCGTCACGGGCCAGAAAGCGTCCTATCTCATCCGGCTGATGACCCAGCAGGACCCCCCAGAGGCGGAGTACGAGAATGGGAAAGAGGCCTTCCGGGCCCAGTTGCTCTTGCAGAAGCGAGCCGTGGTCTTCGCCGACTGGCTCCGCCAGTTGCGCCAGGCGGCCAAGGTCACGGTGGACCAGGACAGCCTGTGATTCCGGCGGGCGCTGGATCTCTCATCAGGCGGGCCGCTTCCCGGGAAAAGGCTGGCCGCCCTGGCCTGCCGATTTCCCAGGGACCGAGACGGCAGGCCGGACGAGTTTACTGGCCGGGCGGGGATAGATCCGCTCCCACGCCTCGTACTTGGTGATGACCTTGGAGGGGGGTGTCGGCTCCGCCTCCAGCCGGCGGATCCGCTGGAAATCCTGGACCCAGCCCGCCAGGTACATCACCAGCATCCCCGTCAAGACCAGCTTGCCCAGGACCCAGCCCGGGCGGCCCAGCCAGGCCGCCAACGGACGGTTGGCAGCGGGGGAGGCAGCCAGCCTGACCTCTGCCTCCTCGATCGTCAATGTTGTCTCGTAAAGCATGGCCAATACTCTCCTGCCCGTCCAGGCCGGCCCCCAGGACGAAAGCTATATCCGGGTGCCGAACCGCCTGGACATGGATCTTCAGCTTCGCCTCCGGTTGCCTCACCGGCCCGCGGCGGGGTGGCCTGGAAAGCTCAGGCTACACCTCTCGCGCGGACGCCTCTGGCTGGATGAAGGGAATGGATGAAAACGACGCGAACCGGGAAATCGGCGAGGCAGCCGAGCGTGGTCTTTCGAGATTTGCTTTCGGAATCGGGCGGGAGAATACCCGAGGAGTCTATCCGCGTCAACCAAAATCTTGTGGGTGGTTCAACAAATACCCCAAGCAGTTGGGAATTTGCCTGATTTTACTTGGACTTACGCATGGTTGCGGGGGGTCCGGGCCGGAGGCAGTAGCCGACCGGTTTATGGAAGCGTACTATGCCGCCGCCAACCTGGGGGAGGCCCTCCAGTTCGCCGAGGGGTTGGCCGCCAAGAAGATCCAGGACCAACAACTCCTCCTCAAGGGGCTGACAGGTCCCCAGTCCAGCCCGGGCCGGCGGGTCAGCTTCAGCCGGATCGAGAAGACCACGATGGAAGGGAAACTGTTCTTCCGGTACGAGGTCCGGATTGACGTCCAGAGCGGGGGCTCTTTCACGCGGAAATCCCTCCTGGCCATGAGCCAGGCACCAAACGGGTGGCGGGTAACGAATTTCAGCGAGACGGACTGAAGCCGGGCCGTGAAGCGTGAAACGTGATTCGTGAAGGGGGAGCCGAGGGGGCGGAGGAAGGGATCCGAGATGCCCCAACAGGCTGCCAGATGACCACCCGAAGCGACACCGATACGTATGATTATCCTCGCCTCCGGCCGGTGGAGGCATTTCCGGCCGTGGTGTCCGGGCAAGAGGTCCTGTGCCTCCGGGATCCCCAGCAATATTCCGAGGTCGTGGTGTATGTGCCGGCCCAGACCGCCTCGATCCTCGGCCTCTTTGACGGGCAGCACTCCCTGCTGGATATCCAGGAGGCCTTCGCCCGGCGCTTCGGGAGCCTGCTCTTCCGGGAGCAGCTGCTAAAGGTCATCCAGTCCCTGGATGAACACCTCCTGCTGGAGAGTCCTCGCTTCGCCGCCCACCGGGCCAGGCTGGAAGACGGCTTTCGCCAGTCCCGATCCCGGAGCGCGATACTGGCGGGCAAGAGCTACCCGCCAGAGGCGACCGCGCTCCGCCAGCAACTGGAGAGCTACTTCACCGCAGCCGAGGGCCCCGGGGCCACGCCGCCCAGCCCCGCTGCAGCGGGACTCTCCGGCCTGGTGGTCCCCCACATCGACTTCGCCCGGGGCGGCCCGTGCTATGCCTGGGGCTACCGCGAGCTGGAGGGGGCGTCTCCCGTGGATCGCTTCGTGATCCTGGGAACGGTCCACGCCCCCATCGGGCGGGCCTTCGCCCTGACCCGCAAGGACTTCGAGACCCCCCTAGGGACGGTGGAGACCGATCGGGAATTCGTGGACCGCCTTCTGGCGTCCGTAGGAGACCAGTACCTGGAGGACGAGCTGGCCCACCGGGGGGAACATTCCATCGAGTTCCAGGCGGTGTTTCTCCGCCACGTTACGCCGTCCGCGAGTCCGGTGCGGATCGTGCCCATCCTGTGCGGGTCGCTCCACCGGTTCATCGAGGATCGCCGCTCGCCGTCGGAGGGGCGAGACATCGAGGCGTTCCTCGCCGCGGTTCGCGACACGATGGCGAGCCTGGGGGGGCGCAGCCTGGTGCTGGCCAGCGCCGACCTGACCCATGTGGGGCCGCGCTTCGGCGATCCCCGCCAGATCACGCCGGGCCAGCTTCGCGAGGTCGCCGACGCCGACCACGAGATGCTGGAGACGATCGAGGCGGGGGATGCCGAGGCCTTCTTCCGGGCTGTCGCCCGCGACGGCGACCGGCGGCGGATCTGCGGTCTGCCGCCCATCTATGCGGCGTTGCGGGTCCTCCCCGGCGCATGGGGGCGGCTGCTGCGCTACCGGCAGTGGCCCGATTCCCAGGGGACGGTGACGTTTTCCGCGGTCGCGCTGTACAGGTGACGCTGGCGCGGCGATCCCGCAGCAGGCTTCATCGTACCGTTGCGGCAGCGTTCTGGGTGAATGGTTCAGGTGCCAGATGCCCGATGACGCACATGCCCTGCCGGGGCTCACGCCTCATGCCTCACGCCTCACGGCGGCGGAATCGCCACTCCTGCGACTCATCCGCGATCTGGACTGCTGGGGGAGCTTGTTTCTCGAGACCGCGCGGACGAAGGAAATCCCGGCCGTGGAGCAGATCCTGGGCGGCCTGGTGGAGTGGATGGGGAGCGACCTCTTGGACGGCTGGCTCCGGCTGCCGATCCCCCTCTTCGAAGAGGTGAGCGACCTGTCGGAGGAATTGTTCCGGGCGTGCCAGGCGTACCTCGCCTGGATCCGGCAGGCAAGGCATCCGATCCCGGCCGAAGCCCGCCGGCCGCACGAGGAAGTGATCCGGGGCGTGCTGCGACGGGTCCACGCCCTGGCCGATCCATCGGGAGGAGAACCGCAAAGCAGCTAGTAGGCTGGGAGGCCAGGAGGCAGGGAGCAGGATCGGTTCGGCCTCCTAGCCAGCCCTCCAGCGTGCGTTGGGTGCACATGGACATTCGTGGCTGGATCATGAGGCGGATCTGGGGCGGCGGCCGCAGCGTTCGCTACGTCTTCATCCACCCGACCTGCGGCCACGACGACGTCGAGGCGGGCTACCTGCCGGAATGGGGCCAGCCGAAGTTTCTGTGCCGCCGATGCGGAGTGGCCTTTGACGAGGCCACCGTGCGCCTGCGCTGGCCGGGGGAAGAGGCACCGCCCGGCGGATAGGGGAGGAGGGGGCCATGCAAGCCGTCTTCGAAAACCGGCGGTCCGGTGGAGAGCGCAGGAGCGGGGAGCGGCGTCGGGGTACCCGTTGCCCTTCTTGCTGCAACGGGTCGCCGGCGGATTCCGCCCGGATACCCAACGGCCAGGACCGCCGGAGCGGCACCGACCGGCGCCGGGGCGCTCGGCGGATCGCCGATGGTGCGGACCTGATTCCCGAGCGATACGATTATCAGTGGCGGAACCGCTGGCCGTGAGGAAGGGCGCTGCGGCGGGAACGAAAAACGGGACCCGCTGTCGGGTCCCGTTTAATCTCTGGTGGAGCTGACGGGATTCGAACCCGTGGCCTCGTGACTGCCAGTCACGCGCGCTCCCAACTGCGCCACAGCCCCAGAAATGCGAATGAGCTGAAGGTGCTTCGGGCCCAACCGGAACCGCTCCGCCCCTCAGCTCGGGTGTGTTATACCCAGGCGGCGGCTGGATCGTCAAGGAAAAAATCCCTTCGGCAGAGCCGAGAGCCGCGAGCCGAGAGCCGGGCGGGGAGAGCCGAGCGTTGTCCTCAGTCCCTCTTCACCCCTACCCCCAAGTCTCCCCGTCTCTTCTCTACGCAGCCCTTCTACTTGACAGGCCGGGGGGGCTGCCGTAAAAAGGTGTCGCCCAGCATGCCGGGGTGGTGAAACTGGTAGACGCACGGGACTCAAAATCCCGCGGAGCTTCGCTCCATGAGGGTTCGATTCCCTCCCCCGGCACCATCCACGGCTTTCTTTCCCGGCAGCCGCCCTCCGCTCCATAGATCTTTATCCCCGACAGGGTGACAGGCAGGAACGCCCCTCCGCTGCGGTGCCTCCATGTCTTCCTGTCCTATCCGGCTCGTAGGGGGTAGCCAGCTGTCCTGAGATTGGAACCTCAGGGGTCTCTGCATTGCGACACCCCGCGCCTGCGAATTCGTTATAACACGCGGGACGTAGCGCGGGTATAGAAGTTGTTAGAGCGATGCCGGATGGGACGGGGGGCGGCCTCGACGAAGGTGATCTCAGAGTTCGCCGAGCTGGGGCGATTGCTCGACCCGCTGGACGAATTTCTCGGCGGCCTCCTCCGGCGGGGAGAGTTCCTTGCCATGGTCGGCCAGGAAGTGCTGGTGGTCCAGCACCCAGAGGTACACATCGCCCTCGGTCCGGCCGGGGAACTCCTCCAGGACGCCGCGCTCGCGGATGACAGTGACGATGGGCAGGTACACCGTATCGTACCAGTGGGTGACGGCCTCCTCTTCGGGGATGTCGCGCTGCTCGTCCAGGCCCATGAAGTAGCGGTGCACCGCGATGTGCTCGAGCATGCGGGGGAAGCCGTCCGGCACGGTCACGTCAATGTCCGCCCCGAGCCGCAGGCGGTCGAGCCCGGTCCGCTGGAGGAACTCCACCTTGGCCCCCAGGATCTCCAGGTCCTCCGGGCGCAGGTCCGGCCCCACCGGTACCTTGACCTTGCACTCGCGGACCTCGGCCTCGATGAATTCCTGGCCCTGCTCCCGCGCCACGGACACGCGGTGGTGGCCGTCGACGACGAAATAGACCTCGCCCACCTTGTAGAGCACCACCGGGGGCAGGCTGACGTCCTCGTAGAAGGCCCGGTCCACCCGCTGCCAGCGATCCGCGATACGGTTGTGCGCGGGCAGGAAGGCGCCGTCGAAGTCCCGGTACCGGTTGACGCTCCCGACGATCCGGCCCACCTCCACCGTGCGGACGCCCCGGTAGAGGGGGCCGCCGATCCGGAGCTTCTCCTTCACGTGGTCGTAGGACAGCAACGTGTTGCGCTTGCCGGACAGCAGGGCCCACACGTCGTGCAGGAAGGCCTTGGACCGGGCACGGGCGAAGTCTGCCTGGACGCGGGCATCCACGTCATCCAGCATGTCGGCCCTCGATGTCGATCACGCGGTAGGGGTACACGTTGATGACGGTGGTCGGGCCCACCTGGGTGATGGTGATCGCGTCATGCCGGTAGACGTGGGCGTGCCCGTGCAGCAGGTAGCGCGGGCGGTAGCGCGCGATGAACCGGTTGAAGGCCTCGAAGCCAACGTGGGCGGGATCCTCGGCGTCGTGTATTCCCCGGGGCGGCGCGTGGGTGACCAGGATGTCCAGGAAGCGCCCATAGCGCAGGCGATTCCACCACAGACGCGGCGCCAGGGCCAGAATCCGGCGCGCCATTCCCCCTTGGGTGTACTGGTGCACGCCGTCCGGGCGATACCGGATGCTGCCCCCCAGGCCGGCCAGCAACAGCCCCCGTTCTTCCACGACCATCCCATCAATGTTGCCGCACGCCCTGGGGGTGCCGCCGCCCTCGCCCTCCCCTTCCGCATCTGGGGACGGGGTCGGGAGATCGTGGTTGCCCGGGACCAGCGTGAGGGGGACGTTCAGCATGGACACGATGTAGTCCAGATAGTAGTCGGGCAGGTCCCCGCACCCCACGACAAGGTCCACGTCGCCAAAGCGCTCCTTGACGAGCGGGCTGTACAGGTGTTCGACCACCTGGTCGCTGAGAGCGAGGATCTTCATCAGAATACCCTGCGCCTGTTACGCCTCAATGATAACTCTAGAGGAACGCGCCGGAAAAGACAAGAACCTCGGGATCTTAGCGACAGGGCTCGGGGCTCGGGGGCTGGGGATCAAGACCTGGGGAGATGGACGCTCCGGGGTTCCATCAATCGACAATCGTAAATCAAAAATCCGAAATCACTAGTAGTGTTTGCCTGTCAGGCGGGCGGCGTTCTTGAAGGCGAATTGCTCGGCGACCTCGCGCGGGAGCTGGCGAAGCCAGCCGCGGATGCCGGCCTGGATGTCCGGCAGGCGATCCCACTGGGACGTGACCCAGGTATCCGTCCCGACCATGAACCGCTCCGGGTGCCGGAGGAAGAGGCTGCGCCAGGCCGGGTCGAGCTGGCCTCCCGGAGCGACATCGCTTCGCAGAGCCAGTTCCACGCTCAGATTGGGATACCGGTCGAGAAGCCGCCCGACGGTGTCCGCACCGGCGGACATGCCGGCGTGAGCCCAGAGGACCCGGACCTTGGGGTCGAGGCGGAGCAGCTCCTCCACCGCCACGTCGTCCGTGTGGGCGTGCAGAAAGATGCCGTGGCGGGTCGCCAACTGGACGAACCCACGGACCACGGCCGAGCCCGCCTCGCCTACGGCGAGGTGGAATTCCCCGATGCCCCGATAGATCCCCCGCCGGAGGCGGGACTCCACGTAGGACAGGATCGAGGGATCCCCCGTCCAGGTGCCCATGTCGTTGCGGGTGCGGTAGGGCCGCAGGATGGGGACGGGCCCAGCGGATCCCCGCCCGGTCCAGGATCGCCAGGGCCGCCTCCGGCGGGTACACGGACCAATCGGGCTGGCTGTAGTGGATGTGGGCGTCAAAGATCGGCAATTCCTGGGGCCATCCGGGCGTGGGAGAGAAAACGGCTAGGAATGCCAGGAGCAGGGAGCGCCAGTAACGAGACATGCCCAGTCTATACCATCCAGATGAGTGTGTCGTCAATGCTCGCCTTGCACATCTTCGCCGGTCGGTTCCGCCGGCGCCGTCCATTCCGGATCCAGCCCCTGCGCCGGACGTGCGAGGGTTTGTCTTTCCGTGTGGATCGCCCGGGGGAGAGGCTTGACATCCGGGACCGGTTTGCGTAGGCTTCGCGCCGGTGCCGGCCGCCCTCTGGCCTCCCGAATTCCTCTCCGAAACCGGTGCCGGTACGAGAGAGTCACAGGCGAACGTTTCTCATCCAAGTGAGGTTTCCATGTCCGGCGATATCAAGACGCTGCGTCACATGATCACGGTCTGGAACGCCTTTGCCACGCCGACCGTGATCCCCCCGCAGATGCTCCGGAACCTCGGCGACTACCTGGAAAACTTCTTGAAGTCGGGCGAGGGCGAGAAGTACCTTCG
>JACPAT010000287.1 GCA_016180655.1 Candidatus Methylomirabilota bacterium
GCCCCATCCAAGAGCGGCCCCGGCTCGGGACACAGTCGCAGGATCGCCAGGTCGCGCAGGTGCCCGGTGAGCTCCAGCGTAAACTGCCGCAGGTCCTGGCCGTGACTGGCGAGGCGATCCACCAGTCGGATGGCCCGGGCGGCGTCCCGTGTCAGGATCGTCTCGGTCGCCTCCACCAGGACGTCGGCCTGGACCAACCCCAGGAGATCGGCCACGCGCCCGGCCTCCAGGGAAGTTCCGAGGCTCGCGATGGCCTGGTCCAGGAGGCTCTGGGCATCCCGCAGGCTCCCGCAGCCCGCCCGGGCCAGCAGGCTCAAGGCTCCCTCGTCGGCCGTCACGCCCTCCGCCGTCACGATCTCGTGCAGCCGGCCCAGGATCTCCGCGCTCCCCAGCAGGCGGAAGTCGTGGCGCTGGCAGCGCGAATGAATCGTGGCCGGGATCCGGTGGGGCTCGGTGGTTGCCAGGACGAACACGACCCGCGGCGGCGGCTCCTCCAGCGTCTTGAGCAGCGCATTGAAGGAGCTGGTGGAAAGCATGTGGGCTTCGTCGATGATGTAGACCTTGTGGCGCCCCCGGGTGGGGGCGTACTGCACCGTCTCCAGGAGGTCGCGGGTCTTCTCCACCTGGGTGTTGGACGCCGCGTCCACCTCGAGGCAGTCCATCGAGCGACCCGTCGCGATCTCCTCGCAGGCGCCGCAGCGCCCGCAGGGATCGGGCGTGGGCCCCCGGTCGCAGTTCAGCGCCTTGGCCACGATGCGGGCCGTCGTCGTCTTGCCCACGCCGCGCGGCCCGGCGAAGAGCAGTGCGTGCGCCAGGCGATCGGTCGCAATGGCGTTCTTGAGCGTCTCAGTGACGTTCCGCTGGCCCACGACCTCGTCGAAGACCTGCGGTCGCCAGCGGCGGGCAATGACCTGGTAGGGCATCGTTCCTCTGGGGGGCTCGGGGCCGGGGCGGCCGCGCCGCCGCCGCCCTCAGGTCGGGCCTGGTGGCGCAGCCTGGTGCGAGCGCCGGAGGGCCCACGCGGCTCCGATCGGGTGAACTCGCGGCACGGGCCGCTCGCTGCTTACCGTTGCTTCCTTCCGGACCTGGCGGAGTTCACAGGGCTACCCTGCGCGAGACCCGATCATCAACGCCGCGTGGACCCTCCGGCGCCCACTCGACGGGCAAGTCGTATGGCGCCGGGGATCGGCCGTCCCGGGGGCCGGGCCCCCGGTCCGGCGGAACTGGCGGAGAGGCCGGGATTCGAACCCGGGGTGGAGTTACCCCCACACACGCTCTCCAGGCGTGCTCCTTCAACCACTCGGACACCTCTCCGCACACCCGGAGCCCATCAGTCCCTGGATCGGTTCGACGCCTCGCCGGCCTCGGTCGGCTGCCTCCTGGTTGGTGGGGGCTTCTCCTCGACGGATGGGTCCCCGAAAGGCGTCACGAGGCGATGGCGGAGAGGGTGGGATTCGAACCCACGTGGGAGTTGCCCCCCAACCCGCTTTCGAGGCGGGCCCGTTACGACCGCTTCGGTACCTCTCCTCCACACGACGCCAATGCAAAACTGATCCGCCAGAGGCGGAACACCTGACAGCCGGCCAACTTCAGATCCCGGATTGACCGGCTGTCGGTTGTCGGTTTGAAAATGCCCGGCGAGCTAGCTCGCCGGGATGCCTTCCACCAGTGTGATCCGATGGGTCGGGTGCTCGAACGGCTGCATCTCCGGGAACTTGCTGAACAGCCAGCCCCGGAAGGTTTCCTTGCCGCCCTCAGACACCGTGACCAGGACGGCCGGATTGTTCGGCTCGTTGGACGCCGACGTAACCTCGCCGTCGCTGACCTGGAGGGCGGGCAGGAAGTCACCGACGCGCACGCGAAGCTTGCTTCCCGGGATGGCCAGTTGGGCGCCCAGCTTCACCGTGAAGATCTTGGGGGGCTTTCCGCCGCTCTTCTCCTCGACCCGCAACTTCACGGCTTCCCATTTCCCCTTGACGCCGTCGGGGACACGAACCGTTCGGCCCGTGGCGCCCGTCTGGGGGTGGCCGGCCGGCGCGGATGGGCCGCTATTCACCGGAGGGCTGCCCTGCCCTCCGCCGATCGGTGGATGATCCGGCGGCAGCGTCGCCGGCCCAGGGGCGGCCTGGCCTCCCGCCGAGGCCGATGGCGCAGGCGGCTGGGCTCCCCCCGGCGCCGGCGGTGCCGGCTTCGGCTGATCGAAGACGGCGAAGTAGAGCGCCACCGCCGCGAGGGGAATCGCAATCGCCACCCCGAACAGGATCAACTTCTTCGTGATGGGGCCGTGTTCCGTCATATCCTCGACCGTCCTCGTCCGATCCTGGCTTGCGCGGGGCGCGCCTTCCCCGCTCGCGCCAGGCTGCATCCGTCGCCCGCGCCGGCCGCCACGCCGCGGATGGGAACTGGCGGAGAGGCCGGGATTCGAACCCGGGGGCCAGTTTTACCCGACCAACCGCTTAGCAGGCGGTTGCCTTCGGCCGCTCGGCCACCTCTCCGTATTTTGATTTCAGATTGATGAGTTCGGATTTCAGATTGGCAAATCTACAATCCTCAATCCGAAATCTCCAATCATTGGATGGCGGAGGGGGTAGGATTCGAACCCACGGACCTTGCGGTCATCCCGTTTCAAGCGGGACGCCTTCAACCACTCGGCCACCCCTCCGTGGCTTACTCCGACAGCGACAGCGAGTTCCGACGGCGAAAGACCCCGGTCGCTCTGCGTCCCGCTGGCCGTTTCACGCGGGACGCCTTCAACCACTCGGCCACCCCTCCCTGTCGCCGCTCGGGCGGTTCCGCCCCCCCGCGGGAGGCCGACCGGTCGGATCTCACACAGGGAAGGGCCTGATGATAGAAAATCTCGCGGGCAAAGGGAAGCAGAAACGCGTACGGCTAGGGCCTGCCGATCCGCTCCAGCCCGTCCATGTACGGGCGGAGGGCCTCTGGGATGCGGACGCTTCCGTCCGCCTCCTGATAGTTCTCGAGGATGGCGAGCCAGGTCCGCCCGACCGCCACCCCCGAGCCGTTCAGCGTGTGCACGTACTCCACGGGCGCCGTGGGTGCCGGGCGATACCGGATGTCGGCCCGCCGGGCCTGGAAGGCCTCGCAGTTGCTGATGGAGGAGATCTCCCGGTATCCGCCGATCCCCCGGGCACCCACGGCATCGGCGTGGGTGCCGGACTCCTTCGGAGAGGCGGACTGGCTGGGCAGCCAGACCTCGATGTCGTAGGTCTTGGCCGCGGCGAACCCCAGATCCCCCGTGCAGAGGACCACCACCCGGTATGGCAGGCCGAGGCGCTGCAGCACCGCCTCGGCGTCGCGGGTCATCTGCTCCAACGCCTCGTAGGACCGGTCGGCCTGGGTGAGCTTCACCAGCTCGACCTTGTTGAACTGGTGCTGCCGGATGAGCCCGCGGGTATCCTTGCCGTGGGACCCCGCCTCCCGGCGGAAGCAGGGCGTGAAGGCCACGTAGGAGAGGGGGAGCGTCCCCGGCGGCAGGATCTCCTCCCGGTGCAGATTGGTGACGGGGACCTCCGCGGTCGGAATCATGTACAGGGACTCGTCCTTCGTCTTGAAGAGCTCCTCGGCGAACTTGGGGAGCTGGCCCGTGCCGGTCATGGCCGCCGCATTCACCAGGAGCGGCGGGAATACCTCTGTGTAGCCGTGCTCCCTGGTGTGCAGGTCCAGCATGAAATTGATCAGCGCCCGCTCCAGTCGCGCGCCCGCGCCGGTCAGGACGGCGAAGCGCGCCTGGGACATTCGCGCGGCGCGCTCGAAGTCGAGGAGGCCCAGCGCCTCCCCGATCTCCCAGTGCGGCCTGGCCGGGAAGTCGAAGCGCCGCGGCTCGCCCCGCCGCCGCATCTCCACGTTCGCGGTGCTGTCCCCGCCGACGGGGACCGACGGGTGGGGCAGGTTGGGCAGGCCCATCAGGAACGCCTGGATGTGCTCGTCGCAGCCCCGCACCTCCTCGTCCAGCTTCTTGATCCGGTCCCCCAGCTCCCGCATCTCGGCGATGAGCTCGCCGGCGTCCCGCCCCTGCCGCTTGCGCTGGCCGACCTCTTCGGAGGCGGTATTGCGGCGGTGCTTGAGCTGCTCGACCTCGGAGAGCAGCCGACGACGGGCCAGGTCAGCCGCCAGGAACTCCTGCAGGGCGAGGGTCACTCCCCGGCTGCGGAGGCCCGCCTCCACCGTCTCGACATGCTCGCGGACGTACTTGGGATCCAGCACGCTGCCGCTCCGCCTCGTCCGGCCGCTATCCCACGGCCCCGTCCGCCGCCGCCGCGGGCCCGCCCGCCTCGCCGTCCGACTCGTCGGCCACCAGGCTGGTGACGGCGGCGACCCGGTCGCCCTCCTCCAGGCCCTGCAGGCGGACCCCCTGCGTGGCCCGGCCGATCACGCTGATCTCCCGAACGTGCAGGCGGGTCACCTTCCCCTCCTGGGAGATCATCATGACCTGGTCCTGTTCCTGGACCTGCAGCGCGCCGACCACGGGGCCGTTCTTCTCGGTCACGCGCACGTTGATGATGCCCTTGCCCCCGCGGCCCTGCAGGCGGTATTCCTCCAGCTCGGTGCGCTTGCCGTAGCCCCGCTCGTTCACGGTGAGGATGGCGGTGCCGGGCCGGACCACCTCGGCCACGACGACCTCGTCCCCCTCCTCCAGCGCGATGCCGTTCACGCCGCGGCCCGCGCGGCCGATGGGGCGCACCTCGCTCTCCTCGAAGCGGATGGCCATCCCCTGTCGCGTGGCCAGGAACACCTCGTCCCGCCCGCTGGTCAGGCGCACGGCGATCAGCTCGTCCCCCTCGTCCAGGCTGAGGGCGATGATCCCCCCGGCGCGGGGGTTGGCGTAGGCGGAGAGCTCCGTCTTCTTCACCACGCCCCGCCGCGTGGCCATCACCAGGTACTTGTCCACCTCGAACTGGCGGATCGGGATCATGGCCGTGACCATCTCCCCCGACTGCACCTGCAGGAAGTTCACCAGCGCCTTCCCCTTGGCTGCCCGGCCCAACTGCGGGATCTCGTGCACCTTCAGCCAGTGCACGCGGCCCAGATTGGTGAACAGCAGGAGATAGCTGTGGGTCGTGGCCACGAACAGGTACTCCACGTAGTCCTCTTCCTTGGTGGCCATCCCGGCCATGCCCTTGCCGCCGCGCCGCTGGGCCCGGTACACGGTCAGGGGGCTGCGCTTGATGTAGCCGCCGTGGGAGACGGTCACCACCATCTCCTCGTCGGCCACCATGTCCTCGAAGGAGATCTCGGCCGTCTCCTCCAGGATCTCGGTGCGGCGGGGGTCGCCGTACTGCGCTTTCAGGGCCAGAAGTTCCTCGCGAATGATCTCCCGCACCAGCGCCTCGTTCCCCAGGATGGCCTGCAGCCGGGCGATGAGCTGGATGGTCTCCTGGTACTCGTCCTGGATCTTCTGGCGCTCCAGCTGGGTCAGCCGCTGGAGGCGCAGGTCCAGCACCGCTTGGGCCTGGATCTCGGTCATGCCGAACTGTTCCACCAGGCCGGCCCGGGCCTCGTCCGCGGAGCGGGACCGCCGGATGAGCTGGATCACCGCGTCCAGGTGGTCCAGGGCGATGCGGTAGCCCTCCAGGATGTGGGCCCGCGCCTCCGCCTGGCGCAGCTCGAACCGGGTGCGCCGGACGACCACGGTCTTCCGGTGCTCGATGAAGTGCCCGATCGTCTCCTGGAGGGTGAGGACCCTGGGCTGCTTGTCCACCAGGGCCAGCATGATCACGCCGAAGGTGGACTGCATGGCCGTGTGCTTGTACAGGGAGTTCAGGATGGGGGGCGCCGGCTCGTCCTTCTTCAGCTCCAGGACGATCCGCATCCCCTCCCGGTCGGACTCGTCCCGCAGATCCGCGACCCCGTCGATCTTCTTCTCGCGGATCAGCTCCGCCATCCGCTCCACCAGTTTGGCCTTGTTCACCTGATAGGGCAGCTCGGTGACGATGATGTTCTCGCGGCCGCCCCGCCCCTTCTCCACCACCGCCTTGGCCCGCATCTGGACCAGGCCGCGACCGGTGCGGTAGGCGTCCAGGATCCCCTGCCGGCCGTGGATGTACCCGGCCGTGGGGAAGTCCGGGCCGGGCAGCACCTGCATCAGCTCTTCCAGGGCGAC
This sequence comes from Candidatus Methylomirabilota bacterium, assembly GCA_016180655.1. GTDB lineage: Bacteria > Methylomirabilota > Methylomirabilia > Methylomirabilales > 2-02-FULL-66-22 > 2-02-FULL-66-22. Next base: position 6,122 of record JACPAT010000287.1, read on the forward strand.
CTCCGGGGTGTCGAGCTGCAGGAGGACCGCATCCACCACCTCGCTCAGGTTGTGGGGCGGGATGTTGGTGGCCATCCCCACGGCGATCCCCGACGAGCCGTTGACCAGCAGGTTCGGCAGGGCGGCCGGCAGGAGCGCCGGCTCCTGCGTGGACTCGTCGTAGTTGGGGACGAAGTCCACCGTCTCCTTGTCGATGTCCCGCAGCATCTCGTGCGCCACGCGGGCCAGCCGCACCTCGGTGTACCGCATGGCCGCGGGGGCGTCCCCGTCCACGGAGCCGAAGTTCCCCTGCCCGTCGATCAGGGGGTAGCGCATGGAGAAGTCCTGAACCATCCGGACGGTGGTGTCGTAGACCGCCGCATCCCCGTGGGGGTGGTACTTCCCCAGGACGTCGCCCACCACGCGCGCCGCCTTGCGGTAGGGGCGGTTGAAGGCCAGCCCCATCTCGTCCATGGCGTAGAGCACGCGCCGGTGCACCGGCTTCAGGCCGTCGCGCACGTCCGGCAGGGCGCGGCCGATGATGACGCTCATGGCGTAGTCCAGGTACGACCGGCGCATCTCCTCGTGGATGTCGGTCGGGTGGACCTCGCCGATCCGCTGCTGGGCGATGCTGTCGTTCTCTTCGGGCACGGGTGCCTCGTTGCTCTCCGGCGGTTTGCCGGTTCAACGTTCGCGGTTCGAGGTTCAGAACCCCGAAGCCCCCACCGTTTGCTGGTTCACGGTTGGGGGTTCCCAACCGCGGACCTCGAACCGTCGCGCCTCGAACCTAGATGTCCAGGTTGCTCACTTCCAGGGCGTGGGTCTCGATGAACTGGCGGCGCGGCTCGACCTGGTCGCCCATGAGCGTGGTGAATATGCGCTCCGCTGCCAGGGCGTCCTCGATCTGGACCTTGAAGAGCGTCCGGGTCTCGGGATTCATGGTGGTCTGCCAGAGCTGCTCCGCGTTCATCTCGCCCAGGCCCTTGTAGCGCTGGATGGTCAGGCCCTTCTTGACCAGCGCGATGATCTGCTCGTGGAGGTGCGTCCAGCTCTCGGCCTGGACCGCCTCCGATTCCGTCCGGATGGTGAAGGGCGGGTTCCCCAGCGCCTTGAGGGCCGCGGCGGCGGCCTCCAGCTCGCGGTATTCGGCCGAGGTGAGCAGCGCCGAGGTGATGGTGCAGCCCGCCCGGTCCGAGCGGAGCGATGGCTCGCCCAGGGAGACGACCAGCCGGTAGGTCTCCTGCTCCTCGTCCCACTCCGCGCTCCCCTCAGGGGGCCCCAGGCGGTCGGCCTCCTCGCGCAGCCGGCCCAGCAATCGCTCCAGCAGGCGCTGCGCCTTCGCCTCGTCCTTCAGGGTCCCGCGCGGAACCCCGCCCAGCTGCGCCAGGGCGGCGATCACGTGGGGGTTTCGCCCGCGCTTCTCCAGCGCCCGCAGGCAGTGCTGCCACGCCACCAGCTTCTTGAGCACTCCGGTCAGGCGCTGGCCGGTCCAGGCGCTCCCGTTCCCGGCGGCCTCCACGGAGAACGACTCCGCCCCCACCTCCAGCAGGAAGCCCTCCATGCCCCGGTCGTCCCGCAGGTACCGCTCGGCCTTCCCCCGCTTCACCTTGTACAGGGGGGGCTGCGCGATGAAGAGGTGCCCGTCCTCCACGATCCGCCGCAGGTGGCGGAAGAAGAACGTCAGCAGCAGCGTCCGGATGTGTTCGCCGTCCACGTCGGCGTCGGTCATGATGATGACGCGGTGGTAGCGGAGTTTGGAGAGGTCGAACTCGGGCTCGATCCCGGCGCCCAGGGCCGAGATGAGCACCCGGATCTCCTGGGACGAGAGCATCTTGTCGGCGCGCGCCCGCTCCGTGTTCAGGATCTTCCCCCGCAGCGGGAGGATCGCCTGGAACCGCCGGTCCCGTCCCTGCTTGGCCGAGCCGCCGGCCGAATCGCCCTCCACGATGAAGAGCTCACACAGCGCCGGATCCTTCTCGGAGCAGTCCGCCAACTTGCCCGGCAGGTCGTCGCCGTCCAGGGCGCCCTTGCGGCGGACCAGCTCCTTGGCCTTGCGGGCCGCATCCCGCGCCCGCGCGGCCTCGGCCGCCTTGTCCACGATCCTGCGGCCGACGCCCGGATTCTCCTCCAGGTACTCCCCCAGCTTCTCGTTGACGACGGTCTCCACCAGCCCCTTGATGTCCGGGTTGTTCAGCCGGCCCTTGGTCTGGCCCTCGAACTGCGGATTGGGCAGCTTCACGCTGATCACCGCCGTGAGCCCCTCGCGCACGTCGTCGCCCGTGAGGCTGGTCTTCAGGTCCTTGAGCAGATTGCGGCCGGCCGCATAGTTGTTGATCGTGCGGGTCAGGGCCGAGCGGAAGCCGATGACGTGGGTCCCGCCGTCCTGGGTGTTGATGTTGTTGGCGAAGGAGAAGACCGTCTCGGCGTAGCCGTCGTTGTACTGCACGGCGATCTCGACGATCGTGTCATCCCGCTGCGCCTCGATGGAGATGGGCCGCGGGTGGAGCGTCGTCTTGTTCTCGTTGAGCAGCTCGACGAACTGCTTGATGCCGCCCGTATAGTAGAACTCCTCGGTCCGGTCCACGCGCTCGTCCGACAGGATGATGCGCAGCCCCTTGTTCAGGAAGGCCATCTCCCGCAAACGATTGCTGAGGACGTCCAGGCTGAAGGCCCGATCCTCGAAGACCTCGCCGTCCGCCAGGAAGGTCACGCGGGTCCCGGTGCGCCGGGCCCGGCCGACCTCCTCCACGTCCCCCGCCGGCTTCCCCCGCTCGTAGCGCTGGAGGTACTTCTTGCCGCCGACCCAGACCTCGGCCTCCAGCCACTCCGACAGGGCGTTCACCACCGACACGCCAACGCCGTGCAGGCCGCCGGAGACCTTGTAGGCCGATCCGCCGAACTTGCCGCCCGCGTGGAGGGTCGTCATGACGACCTCCAGCCCGGGCCGTCCGGTCTGCTCATGGACGTCCACGGGGATGCCCCGCCCGTTGTCCGCCACCGTCACGCTGTTGTCCATGTGGACGGTGACCTCGATGCGGTCGCAGGCCCCGGCCAGCGCCTCGTCCACGCTGTTGTCCAGCACCTCGAACACGAGGTGGTGCAGCCCCTCGGGCCCGGTGCCGCCGATGTACATGGCCGGCCGCTTGCGGACCGCCTCCAGGCCCTCCAGGACCCTGATCTGGTCCACGCCGTAGGCGCCGGCCCCGCCCCCTTCGCTATCGTTGGTCCTGGCCATATCTCCTCGTAAGGCGCGGGCGGCCGGGTGCGTCCTCTCCGCCGCTCCCCGCGCGCTTAGCAGTGCTGCGGCCGCCCTCCCGGTTCTCCACGGGAGCCTGGCTCGCGACGCGGATGGTCCGCGTCTCCCCGCGGCCCCCGCCGCACAAGAAACCCTCCAGCTCCTGCCCGCTGCCGCGACTGAAGCGTCCGCGGGCCGAAGGAGTGGAGGGCCTCAGGGGGACGGGTGTCCCCCTCGCGTTCTCGTTCCTCTGCCTGCCCCGCCCTGCGAACCTCCGTGCGTCCCCCACCATTCCGCGGCCTGCCGGCCGTTTCGTGTCCCGACGCCGCCCCTCGCCGCGTCGCCGCTCACGCTAGAGGCGCATCGGCATGATCACGCAGCCGTACGCCTCGTCGCCGGCCGCTTGAAACAGCGCCGGGCTCAGCGGGTCCGTGATGTGCAAGGCCACCTCTGCGGCGTCAATGGCCCCCAGGAACTCCAACAGGTACCGCGCATTGAAGCCGGCCTTGAACCCGTCGCCGTCGTACGTCGCCTCGATCTCCTCGTGCGCCTCGCCGAGGTCCATGTTGATGCAGGAGACAAGAACGCGGCCGGGCCGGAACTCGAACTCCGTGGCCGTCGTTCGCTCTCCCATGATGGCGGACGTGCGCCGCAGCGCTCCCTGCAGGGCCTCCCGGCCGAGGACGATCTTGCGCGGGCCCGGGACGGGGATCACCTGATCGTAATTCGGGAACTGCCCGTCGATCAAACGGGCGACCAGGGTGCTCGCCTCCTGCTGGAGGATAAGTTGATTCTCCGCCAGCCACACCCGGACATCCCCCCCGTCGTCCCGCGTGATCTTGGCCGCCTCGACCATGGCCTTCTTCGGCACCAGCGCCTCCAGCGTGTCGCCGCCCTTTCCCGCCCGCCGCGGGGCCCGCACGAGGGCCAGCCGGTGCCCGTCCGTGGCCACCATCCGGATCTCCTCGGCCTGCACTTGCACCATCACGCCCGTCAGCGCGTAGCGCGTCTGATCCGAGGAGACGGCAAACAGCGTCTTCCGAAGCATATCCCGGAAGAGCCGTGTCTCCAGTGTGATCCTGTCGTCCCCCTTGAGGTCCGGCAGGGAGGGAAACTCATCCCGCGGAAGCCCCTTCATGCGGAAGCTGGATCGCTGGCAACGAATGGCCACCTGCAGGTCCGCGTCCGCCTGCAACTCCACCGTGGCCTGGGGCAACTCCCGCGCGATCTCGTACAACTTCTTGGCCGACAACGCGACCGCACCCGGAGTGACGACCTCTGCGGTCAACCCTCGGCGCAACCCCACGTCGAGGTCCGTTCCAAACAACCAGACACCGTCCGGGCTGGCCTCCAGCAGGAAATGCGAAAGGATGGGGAGCGTCTTTTTCGCCTCTACCACTCCCTGCACCGGTCCCAAGGCGTCTACGAAGGCGTCCCGCTCAACACGAATGTGCATGAGCCTTCCTTTCTCTGCGTGTGATCACACGTGCCTTGGTCGCGGGGAATGCGTGGAGTTCGACTTCGGAATATCCTCTCATTCACAAACAATCAGAGCTACACAAGAGGTAATGCAAAAACTAGTCGGAGTAACCGTAGGCAAGGGGGGATACGTGGACAATTCGGTAACGAGACGAATCACCGGCCCTTGAACGGGTTGTCTTCCTGTGGATGAAATACCCGATCTCCCCGCCGAAAGGGCGGTCCGCGCCCAGGAAGCGAATCCGTGTGGAAAGCGCCGCGTAACCCACCCTGTTTGAACACCAAATACTAGCAAAGCGCACCACAGGATGTCAACGAAAGCTTCCGAAATGACGACGTGGGATGCCACATCACCGGAGCCGGTTGAGAGGCCGGGCTGGCCAGGGGCCCCCGACGGGGCCCGGGAGTTACACACAGGCTTTTCCACACATGTGGATAAGTGATCTTACATTGTAGAATCAATAAGTTACGACTATTCTGTGTTGCGGCAACGTGCGATCGGGATGCCCGCCACTCACCCCCACCGGCGCCGCCCATCAGCGGATGGGGGTTGAGAGGATCGGCTTGGATGACGAACCCCTGGGCGGAAGGCGATACGGCGGATCCCGGTGGGTGGCGGTGTTGCGAGATCGTGTGGCCCCCCGGCCCACGTGCCCGGCCCGTTGAGCTGTCAGCGCCCGCATGGAGGCTCAGCGGCGCGCCACACCGCGCAAAACGCGCGAACGCAGCTTGACAGGTGGTGCGCAGACGAAATATGATGGACGTCTTCCCTAATCAAACGCGGAGGACCCATGAAGCGGACCTATCAGCCGAATAAGAGCAAGCGCAAGGGAAGCCACGGCTTTCTCAAGCGGATGAGCACAGCGAACGGGAGAAAGATTCTCAAGCGGCGGCGCGCCAAGGGCCGGCACCGCCTGACCGTTTAGGGGGCGATGGTGCGGCGGCGCGGCGGGCAGACCCTGGCCGGTCACCTGCGGCGACAGGGGGTCCGGGTGAGCGCGGGTCCGTGGACCATCTGTGCGAACAGCGCCCCAGGCAGAGGCAGGCTGATCCTCGCCCTGGGCCGCGCCAGCGGCGGCGCGGTGACGCGCAGTCGCGTCCGGCGCATCGCCCGGGAGGTCCTGGCAGGCAGGTGCGAACGTCCCGAGGCGGCGGACCTCTTGCTTCTCGCGCGGAGCGACGTCAGCCGCCACCCGCGCCGCCAGGTGCGCGGCAGCTTGGCGGAACTCTTGAAGCGCCTGTCTGCTGCCCTGGCGCGCCATGCGGGACAGGGACAGCGACATGCATAATCCCTCCCGCGCCGCCGCCGCCGCCATCCGGGGATATCGGCGCTGGCTGGCGCCCGCCCTGCCCGCCGCGTGCCGGTTTTTCCCGAGCTGCTCGGCGTACGCCCTGGAAGCCGTGGAACGCCACGGCCTCATCCGGGGCTTGGCGCTGGCGATTCGGCGGGTGATGCGCTGCCACCCCTATCATCCGGGCGGCCTCGATCCCGTGCCCTAGGCCCCCGCCATTCCTCTTCTGGAGAACGCATGGAACGAAACGCGATCCTGGCGACAGCGCTGGTCATCCTCATCCTGATGGGATACCAGTGGTATCTCTCCCGCTTCGAGCCGGCGCCCCAGGAGCCGGCCCGGCCGGCCCCCGCCACCCCCGCCACGGCGCCCACGGCAGCACCGCCCGCCGCCGCCTCCGCCACCCCGCCACCGAAAGCCACCCCCAAGCCGAAGGGCTACACCCCGACATCCCAGCTTGGGCTCACGGCGCGCGAGGTCATCGTGGAGACGCCGCTCCTGCGGGTGACGCTGTCCACGGCAGGGGCGCGGGTTACGAGCTGGCAACTCAAGCACTATCGGGTGGGCAACGGGGCCCCGGTGGAACTGGTCGCCCTGAAGGATCCGGCTGGCGTGCCAGGCCCGTTGGCGGCCTGGGCGGACGGGGAGCAGGCCCAGGCGGTCTACAGGGCCGAGCCCGATCGGCTCGATCTGACTGGACGGGATGCCACCGGCAGCCTGACCTTCACTCAGGTGGCCGCCTCGGGGATCGAGATTCAGAAGCGCCTCACATTCCATGCGGACCGCTATCAGGTGGAGGTCGATCTGACCGTCAGGAACCTTTCGGGAACCAACCAGCCGGTCGAGCCCCGGCTGGTCTGGGGGCCGGGGCTGCGGAACAGCCCGGACAAGAAGCAGAGCACCCTACAGGCCCCGACCCTGTGGCTGGATGGGAAGCGGGTGCACGAAGATCTGGCGAAGGTGAACGGAGAAAAGGCGCTGCCGGGCACCCTCTCGTGGGCCGCGCTCCAGGACAGCTACTTTGCGGCCGCCCTGCTGCCCAAGGACAAGGAACTCCACGCCTTCGTCATGAAGGCGGCCGGGGACCAGCCGGTCGTCGGGCTGGCGGGGGCCAAGCGGGTGCTGGCGCCGGGGGGCCAGACGACCGGGACGGCCTGGGTGTTCGCGGGGCCCAAGGACCTCGACGTCCTCCGGGGGGTCGGGCAGGACCTGGACAG
>JACPAT010000288.1 GCA_016180655.1 Candidatus Methylomirabilota bacterium
GCGTCGCCGGAGCGTCTGGACGAGGTCCAGCGCCGCGGAAAAGGCCTCGGCGCCGGCCGTGGCCACGTAGACCCCCGTGTAGCTCGGCGCCTCCGGCGCCGCGGCCTGCGCCGCCAGCGAGGTGAGGATTCGTTCTTCCCCGATGGCAAAGCCGATGGCCGGAGTGGGTGGGCCCCCCAACTCCTCTACCAGGCCGTCATACCGGCCGCCGCCCGCCACGGCGTTCTGGGCACCCAGTGCCGGATTCAGGAACTCGAAGGTCGTCCGGGTGTAGTAGTCCAGGCCCCGCACCAGCCGTTCGTTCACCGTGTGCGCGATCTTCAGACCGTCCAGCAGGCGCCGCACCGTCGCGAAATGATCACGACAGGGCTCACACAAATACGCCGAGATCGTGGGCGCCCTCGCCGCCACTTGCTGGCAAGCCGGCACCTTGCAGTCCAGGATCCGCAGGGGGTTCTTCTCCAGCCGGACATGGCAATCCGGGCACAGGGCACCCCGGTGCGCCTGCGCGTACGCCACAAACGCCTGCCGGTAGGCTGGGCGGCAGGCCGGGTCGCCGATGCTGTTCAGGTGCAGATGGATCCCGCGCAGGCCCCAGGCCTCCAGCAGATGGTGGAGCAGGGCCACCACCTCGGCATCCACGGCCGGGCCCGGCGACCCGACCGCCTCCACGTCAACCTGGTGGAACTGCCGGAAGCGGCCGGACTGGGGCCGCTCGTGGCGGAACATGGGCCCGATGAGGTAGAGCTTGACCAGGCTGGTCTTGGCCCCGAGGTTGTGCTCCATGTAGGCCCGCATGAGAGACGCGGTGGCCTCGGGCCGGAGCGTCAGGCTTTCGCCCCCCCGATCCTCGAAGGTGTACATCTCCTTCTCGACGATGTCGGTGCCTTCCCCGATCCCGCGGACGAAGAGTTCGGTGCGCTCGAAGGCCGGGGTGCGGATCTCGGCGTAGCCGTAGCGGTCCAGCACGTCGCGGGCGACGGTCTCCAGCGCCTGCCACTTCCCCGACTCCTCGGGGAGGATATCCGGTGCACCCCTGACACCCTTGATCACCTGGACACACCCGCATTTCGGATTTCGGATTTGCGATTTCGGATTTGAAATTCGAAATCCGACATTCGAAATCCGAAATTAGTAGATGGGTTTCCGGTCGAACCGGTGCATCGCCTCGATGAACCGGACAGTGCCGGACCGGTACCGCATGACCACGGAGTGGGTCCGTGCTCCGCCGCCGAAGAACCGGACGCCCCGCAGCAGGTCGCCGTCGGTGACGCCCGTGGCCGCGAACATGATGTCGTTTCCCTTCGCCAGGTCTGCTATGCGGTAGATCCGGTCAATGTCCCTGATGCCCATCCGGCGGGCCCGTTCCACCTCCTGATCGTTGCGCGGCTTCAGGCGTCCCTGCATGTCTCCGCCCAGGCATTGGAGCGCGGCGGCGGCCAGCACCCCCTCGGGCGCGCCGCCGACGCCCATGAGGACGTCCACCCCCGTGTCCGGGAACCCCGTCGCGATGGCGGCGGAGACGTCTCCGTCCTGGATCAGCTTGATGCGGGCCCCCACCTCGCGGACGGTGCGGATCAGCTCCGCATGCCGCGGCCGGTCCAGGATCACCACGGTGAGGTCCTCGACGTAGCACTTCATGGCATCGGCGATGTTCCGGAGGTTCTGCTCCGGGCTCAGGCTGAGGTCCACCGCGCCCTTGGCCTTGGGGCCCACGGCGATCTTGTCCATGTAGGTGTCAGGCGCGTGCAGGAAGCCCCCCTTCTCGGTGATGGCCACGACCGACATGGCGTTGGCCCGGCCCTGGGCGACGATGGTCGTCCCCTCCAGTGGGTCGAGGGCCACGTCCAGTTCCGGGCCGTCGCCGCTCCCCACCCGTTCGCCGATGAAGAGCATCGGCGCCTCGTCCCGTTCACCCTCGCCGATCACCACCGTCCCGCAAAAGGGCACCGCGTCGAAGGCCCGCCGCATGGCGTCCACCGCCGCCTGATCCGCGGCCTTCTCGTTGCCCACGCCCATCCATCTGGCCGAGGACAGGGCGGCCGCCTCGGTCACGCGGACCACTTCCAGCGCGAGGTTTCGTTCCACGTTCCCCCTCCTCCCCCTTGCCCAGGAGGGCAGCCAAAAGACAACCAGGGCCGTCCGTCGCAAGTGTCCGGCGGCCCTGACAGCGGGGTGCAGTATACTGCCCGCGGCAAGAAGGGTCAACGGAAACGTGGCACGGTGGACCCGCGGGGCACGACTCTGCGGGGATGAATCCCCCACAACATTGGGCCGTCTACGACTGGAGGAAACCGGCCGCTATCTGGTCGTCCGGCCTTCAACGTGAGGGCGTGATAGTCCTACCCGCCCAAGCCGAATGCCGAACCCGCAGTGAGAGGTTCGTTACGCAGCATGTGGCCGTGTTTCCCCTTTCCCCTTCTCCGCCCGTGTGGTACAGTTTTCACAATTGATGGCGGTCTCACGCTCGGAATCGTAAAAAGGGGGTTCGGGAGGATCGGATGAAACTTCATGGCAAAGTCCTGGTGGCGCAGGGCGGCGGCCCAACGGCAGTCATCAATCAATCGCTGGTCGGGGTGGTTCTCGAATCGCGGAAGTTTTCCCAGGTGACCGGCGTCTATGGGGCGGTGTACGGGGTGCACGGCATTGTCAATGAAGATTTCCTCGATCTCACCCTGGAGACGACACACAATCTCGAACAGGTTGCCCTCATCCCGTCCTCGGCCCTATTCTCCACCCGGGACAAACCCGACGAGAAATACTGCCAGGAGATGTTCCGGGTGATGCAGGCCCATGACGTCCGCTACTTCTTCTACATCGGCGGCAACGACTCGGCGGATACCGTCCGGATCGTGAACCAACAGGTGAAAGCTTCGGACTACGAATTCCGGGCCATCCACATCCCCAAAACCATTGACAACGACCTCATGGTGAATGACCACACGCCCGGCTATGGCTCGGCGGCCCGCTTCGTTGCCCAGGCCTTCATCGGGGCGAACCTTGACAATGCGGCGTTGCCCGGCGTCTACATTGCGGTGGTCATGGGCAGGAATGCCGGCTTCCTGACGGCCGCCTCGGCCCTCGCAAGGAAGTATCCGGATGACGGACCACACCTGATCTACCTGCCAGAGCGCCCGTTCAGCATAGACAAATTCCTGAAAGACGTCCGGGGCGTCTATGACAAGTATGGGCGGTGCGTCGTGGCGGTGTCAGAGGGGATTCAGGACGCAAGCCGCAAGCCTATCGTCACCACGTTGGTGGACACCGTGGAGAAGGACCCCCACGGGAATATCCAGTTGTCCGGGACGGGCGTGCTGGGAGACCTCCTGGCCAACCAGGTCAAGCAGCATCTCAACATCAAGAGAATCCGGTCGGATACCTTCGGGTATCTCCAACGATCCTTCTTCGGGTGCGTTTCAGATGTGGACCAGCACGAAGCCAGAGAGGTCGGGGAAAACGCGGCGCAGTTCGCCCTCTGGCACAACCTTGACGGCTCGGTCACCATCCACCGAATAGGCTCCTATTCCGTGGATTATCGGCTGACTCCGTTGGAAGAAGTCGCGGGAAAGACTCGCCGCATACCGGACGAATTCATTAACGACGAAGGAAATGATGTCACTGATGAGTTCAGGGTCTACCTCCGACCCCTCCTCGGCTCAGGGTTCCAGTCCGCGTACAGGCTCAGGGCCCCGCGGGTGCCCAAGATACTGAAGAAGGACAAGTAGGCAGGGGGTGTGGCAGGGAGGGTCGTGACTCGCGTCGTGGCGGCCGTTGACGACCTGTTCTTCGGGGCGAAGATCCTGGAAACAGCCGAGCGCCTCAACGTCCCGCTGGCGCTCGTCCGCTCACCGGAGGAGTTGGTCGAGAAGGCGCGAGCGTGTCGCCCCGCCCTCGTGATTGTCGACCTGAATGCCGAGGGGTGCCGGCCCCTGGAGGCCCTCCGCCAGGTGAAGGCGGACCCTGCCCTGAAGGATACGCCCGTCCTGGGGTTCTACTCCCACGTCCAGCACGAGCTCAAGGTGGCAGCCGCCGAGGCCGGGTGCGATCGGATCCTGGCTCGCTCGGCCTTCACCGCAGAGCTCCCGGACATCCTCCGTCCTTACGCCATCCCCTGAAATCAAGAATCTCACCGCCAAGGCGCCAAGGCCGCCAAGGAAGGGTTCGATCTTTCCCGACCTTTGCGTGCTTGGCGCCTTGGCGGTCAGTTGTGACGTTCGGCCTATTCCAGCGGGACCCGGACGATCACCCGCACCGGCTGGCCGTGGTCATCCCGCCCAAGAAAGATGAGCTCCTGCACCCCGGTGAGATTGCCCGGCTCCTCCGGATTGGAGGTTGACAGGAACGCCTCGATCGCGATCGGGGTCGTCCCCTGGGACTCCACCCGGCTGGCGAGGGGGAACGTGCGGGCCGCCGTGATCCCCGTTAGGCTCCGCACGGTGGCCTGCACCTCCCGGAACTGGACCCCCACTCCACCCACGTCCGTGAACCGGACCGAATACTCCCAGCGCGAGCCCGCCCGGTGAAACGGGGGCAGCTCGGTCGCGGCGAGTGCCCGCTTGCTGGTACCGACCACCGCCACCCGCAGGTGACCGGGATTCTCCACCTCGACCTGGAGGGGCAGCCTGGCCACCTCGCGGACGCGATACTGACAGCCCGCACCGGCCAACAGGAGCGCGATAGGCAAGCAGAGAAGCCATCTAGCCCTCGGACGGCACCCTCGCATTTGCATCTCCCGACTCCCACTCATCCCGAATTCTCACCACCGCGACACCAGGAACATCAAGGGGGAGTGGGCCGCCTGGAAAGAAGCACAGCCCCAGCTCCCCCATGAACCCAGTATCTCGCTGTCCGACCTGAAAAGGAGACCCACTCTCCTTGGCGTCCTTGGCGCCTTGGCGGTTCAAATCCCCTGTCAGGGCTCACTCGCCCTTGCGCGCTCGCCGCAGGGCCCGCCGACGCACCCGCGCCAGAAACTCCAAACGCGCCTGGTCGGTGAGGGGGGACGGCTCGGCCGAGTCCTCGCTGGTGGGAGCCCGCTCGCGCTGGACCCCGCAGACACTGCAGGCCTCCAGAAGAACCTCCTGAGCCTGCCCCTCGGGGCCTTCGTAGACGCGGCCCACCACGTGGTATCGGTGGCCGTGACGCTCGCACCACAGGGCTCGCAGGCGTTGCAGCATGGTCGTTCTGCCGGCGGTTCGCCTCAGGCGCTCGGGATCGCCACATTCAGCTCCCGCGCGACCTCCTCGATCTGCCCCCAGGTCTGATCCTCGACGAAGATCCCGGCCTGGCGGCGTTTCGCCTCGGTGATCGCCTCCGGCTCGCCCGGGGCGAGGATCTGATCCACACCGGGCACCGTCGGGCTTGACTTGAGGTACCGGATCAGGTCGTCCACTTCGTCCCGGAACGTGCCCGGGGCGACGAAGCGGCCGATGTCCACCACGACCATGAAGATGCCGTTCATGACCGGTCCGGGGTTTTCCCGAGAGTACCCGCCCCGGGCCAGGATGCCCGCCAGCACCTCGATCATGAGGGCAAGCGAGTAGCCCTTGTGCCCGCCCACCGGGAGGATCGTCCCTGGCGGGCTGCCGTAGATGGCGTTCGGGTCGGTCGTGGGGTTCCCGTCCGCATCCAGGACCCAACCGGGGGGGAGTGGCTCCTTCCGGTTCCGCTTCACCCGGACCTTGCCTTCGGCCGCCATGGTGGTGGCGATGTCGAAGCTGATGGTGACGCCCTCCCCGGTGGGACAGGCGAAGGCGATGGGGTTCGTGCTGAGCCGAGGCGCCCGCCCGCCCCAGGGGGCCATCCGCTGCCCCGCGCCGCCGGCATTCACGGCCAGGATAGCCAGCATGTCCCGCTCCAGCGCCATCTCGGTGTAGTCCGCCAGCCGGCCGATGTGGTTGCTGTTGAAGACCCCGACGGTCGAAACGCCCACCGCCGCCGCCTTCTGCATGGCCACCTCCATGCCGCGCCGGGCGACGATCTGGCCGAAACCCAGCTTCCCGTCCACCAGCGCCGTGGCCGGGCCCTCCTGCACTACCACCGGCTCGGCGGTGGGGTTGGCGTCTCCTTTCTTCCAGGAGGCGATGTACTGGGGGATGCGAATGACCCCGTGGGAGTCATGCCCCCGCAGGTTGGCGCGGACCAACAACCGGGCCATCCACGCCGCCCCGGCCGGTGGGACCTTGATGGCCTGGAAGATGTCATGCGCGAGCGTCTCGAGCGGTTCGTGGTGCAGGATTGGCATCTGCGGTCATCTCCTCTTGGATTCGACGAGTAGGAAATCTCTCGGCTCGCGGCTCTCGATTCTCGGCACTCGGCGCTGTGTTCGTGCCTCTCAGCTCGCGGCTCGGCGCTGTGTCTCTTGATCTCGGCTCCCGGCTCTCGGCTCTTACAGCAGCGGCGTGATCGTCTCGACCGTCTCCTTGGAGGGAATCACGGGGATGAATTCGAACTCGATCAGATCCTGCCAGCGGGCCACCCACTGCTGGAGGAGGCGCGGGTCATCGCACTCCATGAGCTGGAAGCACCGGTCGAAGTTCGCCTCGATCCAGCTTCCCACGTAGGTCAGGCCCTCGGGCGCCATGCGCCCCTTCTCCTTGAAGCGCCGGTAGACCGCCCTGGCATCCCGGTTCTTGAATCGCTCGACCACCATGAAGAGCATGTCCGCTCCTTTGTCCGTGCCGCGCAACCAAGGGCGTTCCACAGTTGGGCGGCTCGACTGTTCGGCTGGTCCCGAACCACCGAACGCACGAACCACCGAACGCTGGTAGCTCTTACCCTACCCCACGCCGTTCGAGGGCGCAAGGCCCACCGGAAACATGAAAGGCGCCCCGGACAACGCCCTGAGCGCCTGATCGGCATGGACAACCGAGAATTTTAACCGCCAATTCGAATTGCGGTCAGCCCTCTTCGAACACCCCCATCCGCCGGAACTTCTGATACCGTTGCTCCAGCAGTTCGTCCAGGGGAGCCCGGCGCAGCCGGTCGAAGGCTTTCACCAAGACCCCTTGCAAGGTCGTGGCCATCTCCTGGTGGTTGCGGTGGGCCCCGCCCACGGGTTCGGGCACGATCTCGTCTATCACGGCCAGGCGCTTCAACGTCTGGGCGGTGATCCCCATGGCCGCGGCCGCCTCCGGCGCCTTGGCCGGGTCCCGCCAGAGGATGGAGGCACAGCCCTCGGGGGAGATCACGGAGTAGATGGCGTACTCCAGCATCAGGACCGTGTCGCCCACGGCGATCCCCAGGGCGCCGCCGGAGCCCCCCTCCCCGCTGATCACCACCACGATGGGGACCTTGAGGTCCGACATCTCCCGCAGGTTCCGGGCGATGGCCTCGGCCTGCCCCCGCTCCTCGGCGCCGATCCCGGGATACGCTCCGGGGGTGTCCACCAGTGTGAGGACCGGCTTGCCGAACTTCTCCGCCAGCCGCATGAGGCGGAGCGCCTTGCGGTAGCCCTCGGGGTTAGCCATGGCGAAGTTACGCGCCAGCTTCTCCTTGGTGTCCCGCCCCTTCTGGTGTCCGATGACCACCAGGCCCATCCCGTCCAGCCGCGCCAGGCCGCCCACGATGGCCCGGTCGTCGGCAAAGCCGCGGTCTCCATGCAATTCGATGAAGTCGGTCAGCATCAGCCGGATGTAATCCAGGGCGTAGGGCCGGTTGGGATGCCGCGCGATCTGGGTGCGCTGCCACGCGGTGAGGTTGGCGAAGACCTCCTCCTGCAGCCGGGCGACCTTCTTCTCCAGGCGGACGATCTCGGCCGAAAAGTCCACGTGCTCGACCTGGGCGAACTGCTTCAGCTCCTGGATCTTGGTCTCCAGCTCCAGGATCGGCTTTTCGAATTCCAGGGTGTAGGTCGGCATCGAATAACCTCAAGACCGACAGCGATATCCGACCATTTCGGATTTCGGATTTCGGGTTTCGGGTTTTTCAGATCCGAAACTCGACATTCGGGTGCCCCCTGGGCGTCCGAGATCGATTCCTGTCCCTGTCCCTGTCGCCCGCGGTCAGCCCGGCTCAGGCTGATGGGCCTTTTTCAGCAGCCTGTGATACAGCCGGGGCCGAATTCCGCCTCTAGCGCCTGGCGCAGCCCCTCACCCGCCGCCACGGCCAGCGTGGGGGCCGGCGCGATGGTCACCTGGCCGCCCTCGGGGAACTGGAGGTGCAGGCGCAGCGGGGAAGTTCCACGATGCGCCTCGAGGAGCGCCTTCAACCGCCGCAACCCGTCCGAGCTGGCGGCCTCGCCGGCCAGCGTCACCTCCACCAGGGGCGGGCCGCCGTTGGCCGGCAGCTCCAGGGGCTGCACCTCGCTCAGGAGGAGCTTGACCGTCTCCTCGCCGATGTCCACCTGCCCCTTCACCAGCACCGCGGAATCCTTGGCCAGGTGGAGCATGCTGGACCGGTAGAGATCGGGGAACACCACTGCCTCCACCGACCCCGCCAGATCCTCCAGCGTGACGAAGGCCATGCGCTCCCCGTTCTTGGTGCTGATCTCCTTGACCGCGGTGACGATGGCCCCCAGCTTCACCGTGGACTTGTCCGGCAGCGAGGGGAGATCCTCCGTCGTCAGGTTCGTGTGCCTGGCGATGAGCCCCCGGTGCTCCGCCAGCGGGTGTCCCGTCACGTAAAAGCCCAGGGTCTCCTTCTCGCCGGCCAGAAGCTGCGGCCGCTCCCACTCCGGCACGTCGGGCAGGGCGGGCGCCTCGCGCCGGGCCGTCCCGGTCGAGGACAGCACGTCCAAGAACGACACCTGGCCGTGGAGCCTGTCCCGCTGAGCCGCTGAAGCGGCTTCCATGGCCTTGTCCACCACCGCCATGAGCTGGGCCCGCCGCGCCCCCAGGGAGTCGAAGGCCCCGCACTTGATCAGGCTCTCGACCACCCGCTTGTTCACCAGGCGCAGGTCCACGCGTTCGCAGAAGTCGAAGAGGTCGCGGAACCGCCCCTGGTCCCGCCGCCCGTTCACGATGGAGTGGATGGCCGCCTCCCCTACGTTCTTCACCGCCACCAGGCCGAAGCGGATCTTGTCGCCCACCACCGTGAAGTCGTCGCTGGACTCGTTCACGTCCGGCGGCAGCACCTCGATCCCCATGGCCCGGCATTCCTCGATGTACTTCACGATCTTGTCCGTGTCGGCCATCTCGGACGTGAGGAGGGCGGCCATGAACTCCACCGGGTAGTTCGCCTTCAGATAGGCGGTCTGGTAGGCGATCAGGGCGTAGGCCGCCGAATGGGATTTGTTGAAGCCGTACCCGGCGAACTGCTCCATGAATCCGAAGATGCGCTCCGCCTTCTTCTCCGGGACGCCGCGGGCCACGGCCCCGTCCACGAACTTCTTGCGCTGCTCGGCCATCAGCTCGGGGTTCTTCTTGCCCATGGCCCGGCGCAGGATGTCCGCCTCGCCCATGCTGAACCCGGCCAGGTCCGAGGCGATGCGCATGACCTGTTCCTGGTAGACCATGATCCCGTAGGTGTCGCGGAGGATCTCCTCCATGAGGGGGTGGTCGTACACCACCTTGGTCCGGCCGTGCTTCCGCTCGATGAAGTCGGGGATCAGTTGCATCGGGCCCGGCCGGTACAGGGCCACCAGGGCGATGATGTCGTCGATCCGGTTGGGGCGGAGCTGGCGCAGCAGGTCCCGCATGCCCGAGGATTCCAGTTGGAACACGCCGAAGGTCTTGGCCTCGCCCAGGATCTGGAAGGTGGCGGTGTCGTCCAGGGGGATCCGCTCCATGTCCAGGCTGACGCCGCGGCTCTGCTGGATGCGCTTCGCCGTGTTGGCGATGACCGTCAGGGTCCGGAGGCCCAGGAAGTCCATCTTGAGCAGGCCGATCTTCTCGATGGCCCCCATGGCGTACTGGGTCGTGATTTCTCCCTTGGCCCCCTTGTACAGCGGCAGGTACTCGATCAGGGGCTCGTTACTGATCACCACTCCCGCGGCGTGGGTCGAGGCGTGGCGGGTCAGCCCCTCCAGCACCTTGGCCGTCTCCATCAGCTCCGCCACCTCGGCCCGCTTCTCCACTGACTCGCGCAGCGGCGCGGAATCGCGAACGGCGTCCTCCAGGCTGATGTTCAGGGTGTTGGGAACCATCTTGGCGATCTTGTCCCCGTCGGCATAGGTCATGCCCATGGCCCGGGCGACGTCCCGGATGACCGCCTTGGCCCCCAGGGTCCCGAAGGTGATGATCTGGGCGACGTTCTCCGCCCCGTACTTCTTGGTCACGTACTCGATGACCTCGCCCCGGCGCTCATAGCAGAAATCAATGTCCATGTCCGGCATGCTGATCCGCTCGGGGTTCAGGAACCGCTCGAACAGCAGGCCGTAGCGCAGGGGATCAATGTTGGTGATGCCCAGGCAATAGGCCACCAGCGATCCCGCCGCGGACCCGCGGCCCGGCCCCACCGGGATGCCCCGGGATCGGGCGAAGCTGATGAAGTCCCAGACCACCAGGAAGTAGCCCGCGAACCCCATCTTCTCGATGACCTGGAGCTCCCGGTTCAGGCGCTGGATCACCTCCGGCCCGGGATTCTCGAAGCGCTTCCGCAAGCCCTCCTCCGCCAGCTTCCGCAGGTAGGTGTCCAGCGTGTAGCCCTCCGGGACCGTGTACTTGGGCAGCAGGATCTGTCCGAACTTCAACTCCAGGTTGCACCGCTCCGCCACGGCGATGGTGTTCTTCAGGGTCTCCGGCAGCTCGCCGAACAGCGCCTGCATCTCGGCCGGGGATTTGAAGTAGAACTGCTGCGCGCTGAAGCGCCAGCGCTCCGGGTCCTTCATGGTCTTGCCGGTCTGGATGCAGAGGAGCACCTCGTGCGCCTTGTGGTCGGTCGCGTTCAGGTAGTGCACGTCGTTGGTGGCAACCACGGGCAGGCCCAGCCGCTTGGCGATCGCCAGCGTCCCCTGGCCCGCGGTCCGCTGGTCCTCCAGGCCGTGATCCTGGATCTCCAGGTAGAAGTTCTCCCGGCCCAGCACCTCCATGTACCAGCCGGCGATCTTTTCCGCTTTGGCGTCGTCCTTCTCCAGCAGGGCGTGGCAGAACTCGCTGTTGAGACAGCCCGAGAGGGCCAGCAGACCCTGGGCGTGCTGGGCGAACAGCTCCCGGTCGATGCGGGGCTTGTAGTAGAACCCCTCCAGGTAGCCGGCCGTCACCAGCTTGATCAGGTTCTTGTAGCCGTTCATGTCCCGCGCCAAGAGCGTCAGGTGGTTCGCCCCCTCGTATTGGCCGTCCTGGGGCGACCGCTCGAACCGGCTGCCCGGCGCGACGTACACCTCGCAGCCGACGATGGGTTTGATCCCCTCCTTGCTGGCCAGGGCGTAGAAGTCCACCGCCCCGAAGAGGTTGCCGTGGTCCGTCATGGCCAGGGCGGGCATCCGGTATTCCTTGGCCTTGGCCATCAGCTTGTCGAGCTGGCAGGCCCCGTCCAGGAGCGAGTACTGCGTGTGCAGGTGCAGGTGCACGAAATCCGCGCGCGGCATCAGGCCTCCCCCGTCAACCTCAGGATTGTCCGCACTGACTTGGTGCCCACTTCAGTTCCCGTTCGCCCTGAGCTTGTCGAAGGGCGACCGGCCGGCCAAGCCCTGGATGCCCTCCTCCACACCCAGAAGGTACCCGGGGCCACTTCCTGATCCCCTCTCCCCATGGCGGGAGAGGGGAGGGTGAGGGGGCCTCTATGCGGCATTGGAAACCAGGTCATGCACTGCCGCATTCGTCACCCGGATGATGTCTGCAGACTTGATCTTCACCAGGCACTCCGGCCTGCCACCGCCGGCGTAGCCCCACTCCTGTGCCGCAACCCGCGTGTCCACGATCACCGGGAACTTCTCCCGGTGTCCCACCGGCGGCGTCCCACCCGCCGGATAGCCTGTCTCGGCAAACACCACGTCAGGCTTTGCTAGGCGCAGCCCCGGGAGCCCCGTGATCGCCTTGACGCGTCCCAGATCCACCCGCCCATTCCCACAGGCAATCACCATCACGCACCGGCCATCTTTCGCCTGGAACAGGATGGACTTGAAGATCTGCTCCGGCGCCACCTTCATCGCCGCAGCGGCGGCGTCCACCGTGGGCATGTGCGCACCCGGCGCCACGATCTCCGCCTGTAGATCATGCTCCAGAATGAAATCGGCGAGGTCGAGAGGTTCCTCCTTCATCGCGAGCACCGAGCCCTGGCCTGCAAGCCTGTAGCCCCATAAGCGAGCCCTGGTTGCACGCTTTCCGGCCTTAGTCCCCACAGAACCATCGGAACGCCGCGGAATCCCGATTGCCCATACACTTGAAGCAACCGTTGCGCCTCCTCATAACAAGCAGGTCGACCGCTGACGTATGGTTTGACGTTGCGGGTCATCAGTGCCAAGACACCGCATTCCACAGCCCCCCGTCGCACCGCCTCCGAGATCAGCATGAACTTGCGCAAGAGGAATTCCGAACTTCCAAAATGGCAGATCAATCCCAGTCCGCTACCGCTTCCCGTTTTCTTGGTCGCGTCAAGACGATAATGTCCGCGCTGAAACATGGCTGGAGCGGACGCTGGGAAGACGCTAAGACCGATTTCCCACCCGCGCCCTGCAAGCTCTCTCAATATGCGGTCGTGGATGACCCGCAGACTGTTCTCCGCTCTATCCGGCACCAGCTTGACTCGCGTCCCCAGCATCGTCTCCCGCGCCTCAGCATATACCTCACCGAGGCTTTTCTCAAAAAGGACGGATTCACCTCGCTCATGGGACCGGATGTGCGAT
Organism: Candidatus Methylomirabilota bacterium; assembly: GCA_016180655.1. Classification (GTDB taxonomy): domain Bacteria; phylum Methylomirabilota; class Methylomirabilia; order Methylomirabilales; family 2-02-FULL-66-22; genus 2-02-FULL-66-22. Next base: position 12,725 of record JACPAT010000288.1, read on the forward strand.
AGCTCCATTCCCGCCTCACCGCACGTCGATCTCGGCCACCTGACTCTCTTCCGGATGAGCGTCCAGGACACCCTCGAACAATCGTACGTCATCCTCTTGCAGGTTGCGTCCCGCTCGAAGCCGCGCCATGCACTTTCGTGCATCCTCCAGGCGTTGGAAACTATACGCACCTACAGCAATCCCCCGCCATACGTCAACGACCGTGTAGATTGGTGCTCTCGCGCGAGTCCGGGTCACGCGTCTCCCCCCTTGGCCAGTCGCTCGTGCCAGTCGAGCACGTTAGCGTACTCAAGGAAGCTCACACGCTCGGCCAGCCCGCTTCTCATGAAGGTCGGTCGAAAGATCTGCCGGGAGAATACGGCACGCCTCGTGTCGTTCGAGACAATGGAGAACCTCGAAATCTTGGGCTCGGTTAGGAGCACATCATTGAAGCGGAGGAGGCCGGAGTAAATCGGTGTCGAGTGCTCGACCTCAAACAGGCCCTCAATCGCATTCCTGCCGCTCGCGATCCATACCACATCAATCTCGGACAGGATTCCTTGGATGCGATCAAAACCGGCTGGAATGTCGCCGCGGAGCGAAAATCGCGCCG
>JACPAT010000177.1 GCA_016180655.1 Candidatus Methylomirabilota bacterium
AAAGCTCCCGGAGATCCCCGGCCTTGTCGCGGAGCTGGATCATGTCCGCCCCGCCGGCCAGGGCCGCCTTCGCGATGGCCACGTGGTCCCGGCCCGGCGCCAGCTTCGGATCCGTGATCACGCACAGGGTGAGTGAGCGCAGCATTACTGCTCCTGGAGGAGGCGCTCCAGAAAGCGGGTGGAGGTCCGGCCGGCCAGGAAGTCCGGGTGGCGCAGGACCTTCTGGTGGAACGGGATGGTGGTCTGCACCCCCTGGATCTGCGTCTCGTCCAGCGCGCGCTGCATCCGGGCAATCGCCTCCCCCCGGTCGCAGCCGTGGACGACCAGCTTGCCCAGCAGCGAGTCATAGTAGGGGGGAACCACGTAGCCGACGTAGGCGTGGCTGTCCACCCGCACGCCGGGCCCGCCCGACGACCGATAATTCGTGAGCCGCCCCGGCGAAGGCAGGAACCGGTCCGGGTCCTCGGCGTTGATCCGGCACTCCAGGCTGTGCCCGGTGAGGCGCACCTCCGCCTGCGAAACCGGCAGCGGCTCGCCGGCCGCGATCCGGAGCTGGGCCTTCACCAGGTCCAGCCCGGTCACCATCTCGGTCACGGGATGCTCCACCTGGATGCGGGTGTTCATCTCCATGAAATAGAAGTTGCCCAGCTCGTCCAGCAGGAACTCCACCGTGCCGGCGTTCCGGTAGCCCGCCGCCTGCGCCACAGAGAGCGCCGCCCGTCCCATGGCCTGCCGGAGGGAATCCGTGAGGGCCGGGGACGGGGCTTCTTCCAGCAATTTCTGGTGGCGGCGCTGGATGGAACAGTCGCGTTCACCCAGGTGGATCCCCTGCCCCTGGCCGTCCATCAGGACCTGGATCTCCACATGGCGCGGATCGGGGAGGTACCGTTCCAGGTACACCGCGGCGTCGCCGAAGGCGGCCGCGGCCTCGGCCGCCGCCGTGGCCAGGGAGGACTCCAGGGCCTCGGGCTCTGCCACGACCCGCATGCCCTTTCCCCCGCCACCGGCGCTGGCCTTGATGATGACGGGATAGCCGATGTCCCGGGCGACCCGCCTGGCCTCCTCCAGATCGCGGACGGGGTGCTGGCTGCCCGGCAGGACGGGGACGCCCTGGGCCGCGGCCATGCGCCGGGCCGCGGCCTTGTCCCCCATCATCTGGATGCTGGAGGCGGAGGGGCCGATGAACCGGATCCCGCAGCCCTCGCAGACCTCGGCGAAGTGCGGGTTCTCCGCCAGGAACCCGTAGCCGGGATGGATGGCCTCCGCGCCGGTGATCTCGGCCGCGCTGATGATCGCGGCGATCTTGAGATAGCTCTGGGCGGCCTGGGGCGGCCCAATGCACACCGCCTCGTCCGCCAGCTGGACGTGGAGGGCGTCGGCGTCCGCCTGGGAGAACACCGCCGCGGTCCGGATACCCAGCTCCCGGCATGCCCGGATGATCCGGACGGCGATTTCGCCGCGGTTTGCGATCAGAACTTTAGAGAACACTGGAGGGATTTGATCAATGCCGGCCCCGCGTCAGGCGGGCTCCAGGAGGAACAGGGTTTGCCCGAACTCCACGGGTTGGCCGTTCTCGACCAGGATCCTGGCGACACGCCCCTTGACCTCGGCCTCGATCTCGTTCATGAGCTTCATGGCCTCGATGATGCAGACCGTCGTCCCCTTCTGGACGATGTCCCCCTCCTTCACGTAGGGCTCGGCGCCGGGCGCCGGCGCTCGATAGAAGGTCCCCACCATGGGCGACTCGACGGGGATGAGGCCGGCCGTGTCCTGGGCGGGCGCTCCGGCGGCCTGGACCGTGGCTTGCGGGACCGGCAGCATCGCGGCCTGGGGGATTAGGGCCTGCGCCGCCCGCCGCCGGATCCGGACGCGCCGCCCGCCCTCCTCGACCTCCAGCTCCTCGACATCGTTGCCCTCCATCAGGCGGAGGAGAGCCTTGAGTTCCTTGAGGTCCATCCCGACCTCCCTGTGCGCTCAGGCTGTCAGGCGCGCTCGATGTAGGCGCCGGTCCGCGTGTCCACCCGCACCCGGTCCCCCACGTTGATGAAGAGGGGCACCTGGATCATCGCCCCGGTTTCCAGGGTGGCCGGCTTGGACCCGCCCGAAGCGGTGTCCCCGCGCACGCCGGGCTCGGTGTCCCGAATGACCAGCTCCACGAAGGTCGGCACCTCCACTGCCAGAGGGGTCTCCCGGTGGGACACGATGGTGACGACCATCTCTTCCGTGAGGTATTTCCGGGCCTCGCCCAACTGGTCCTCCGACAGGAAGAACTGCTCGTAGGTCTCTGTGTCCATGAAGTGGAACTCGTCGCCGCTCTGGTAGAGGAATTGCACCCGCTTCTCCTCCAGGTCGGCGGTCGGCAGCTTCTCCTCGGTCCGGAAGGTCCGCTCGATGACGGCCCCGGTCCGGAGGTTTCGGAGCTTCGTCCGCATGAAGGCGCCGCCCTTGCCCGGCTTCACCCATTGAAAGTCGGTGACCACGAAGGGGACGCCGTCCACCTCCACCTTGATGCCCGGTCGCAAATCGCCTGCCAGGATCACGAAACGGTGCTCCTTCGTCGTCGAGCCCCCCGCGCCGGTTGGGGGCGCGCGGGGCGCGTGGTCACAGGATGCGCGCCACGGCTCACCCGGTGACCAAAAACAAAAACGGCATCGCGCCTTGCTCGCAGGACGATGCCCGCGGTGGCCCCGGTGAGGGCGGGAC
>JACPAT010000339.1 GCA_016180655.1 Candidatus Methylomirabilota bacterium
GGGGGCGGAGCTGCCGGTGGGCTCCCTGATGGGGATCCTGGGACAGTCCGGAGAGGATGTGTCGGGGCTCCTCAGCGCGCCAACTGGCGCAGAGCCACGAGCCGCGAGCCACGAGCCGCGAGCCGAGGGCCGAGCAGAGAGAGCCGAGAGCCGCGAGCCGAGGGCCGAGAGCCGAGAGGGAAGAGCTGAGAGCCGAGAGCCGAGAGCCGAGAGTGCCCCGGTCTGGCGGGCAGCGGGTGAGCGCGTCAAGATCTCGCCCGTGGCGAAGAAGCTGGCGCAGGAGCATGGCATCGACATCGCCACCCTCACCGCCTCCGGCCCCGACGGGCGCATCGTCCGGGAGGATGTCGAGCGGGCGATCGCGACGAAGAGCCGAGAGCCGCACCCAGCCCTCCGGGCCGGGTACCCGGAGAGCCGAGAAGAAGCAAAGGCGATTCCGGAAATTATCCCGCTCACCGGCATCCGCAAGGTGATCTTCGACCGGATGGGGCAGTCGTGGCGCGAGGCGGCGCACGTCACCCTGTTCGCCGACGCCGACATGACCGAGATCGTCCGGCTCCGCCAGGAGCGGGGCACCGACTGGGAGCGGCGCTTCGGGATCAAGCCCTCTTACAGCGACCTCATCCACATGGCCGTGGCCAAGGCCCTCCGGGAAGAGCCCCGGATCAACTGCCGGCTGGACGGTCAGGGTGTCCGCGTCCGGAAAGAGGTCAACCTCGCCTTCGCCATTGACCTGGGAGAAGGGCTGCTCGCGGCCGTGATCCGGGACGCCGACAAGAAATCCCTGGGCGACCTGGCCAAGGCCGCCAGGGATCTGGCGGAGCGGGCGCGGGCCGGGCGGTTGACGCCGGACGACATGGCGGACGGGACCTTCACCGTGTCCAACCTCGGCGGTCTCGGGGTGGAATACTTCACGCCCATCATCAACCCGCCCCAGGCCGGGATTCTGGGCGTCGGGAAGATCCAGGAGAAGCCGGTGGTGCTGGGCGGCGGCATCCACGTCCGGTCCATGATGACCCTCTCGCTTGTCTTCGACCATCGGCTGGTTGATGGGGCCCCGGCGGCGAAGTTCCTGGCCAGGGTAAAGGATCTGCTCGAGCACCCGACCTGGACGGGCTGATATGGTGAGTCTTGCGATGGAATCCGTGACGGTGGAGCCGCGGGCCAGGATGGCCTGGCAGGTCCTGGACCTGGGCCTCCGCCCGTTCGCGGCGGTGTTGCGCCAGCAGGAGGAGCTGGTCCGCCAGCGGCTGCTGGGCACGATCCCGGACACGCTGATCCTGGTGGAGCATCCCCCGGTCGTGACGTTGGGGCGGGCCAAGCAGCGCGGGAACCTCCGCCTCGATCCGGAAACCTTGCTGGCGCGAGGCATCGAGTATTTCGAGATCACGCGGGGAGGCGACGTCACCTACCACGCGCCGGGACAGGTGGTGGGGTATCCCATCTTCGACCTGCGCCAGCACGGCCGGGACGTGCTCCGATTCTGCCGGGGGATGGAGGCGGCCCTGATCGCGGCCCTGGGGGATTTCGGCATCCTGGCCGGCGCGGTCGCCGGAAAAGCGGGCGTCTGGGTCGGGGAGAAGAAGATCGCCTCGCTGGGGATCTCGGTTCGCCGCTGGGTCACCTTCCACGGGTTTGCCCTGAACGTCAACACGGACCTCACCGGCTTCGAGGTGATCCGGCCGTGCGGAGAGGATCCGGACGTCATGACCTCCATGGCCGCGATCCTGGGGGGCCCGGTTTCCATGGACGACGTTCGGCGCCGCGTCAGGATGTACTTTGCCGAGGCATTTTCCCTCGCTGAGGGGGCTGCCGTTTCACGGTGACAGGAGGCTGTTCATGATCTTCCCGCGAATGTTCCGCGTCAAACAGCGATTCGAGAGTCCGATGCTCCACGACATCCCGGCGGCGATCCGCGAGACCATGCGGGGCCTGCACCTGCAGGACAAGGTGAAACCGGGGGAGAGCGTGGCCGTCACGGCCGGCAGCCGGGGCATCGCCAACATTGACCGGATCACCCGGGCGGTGGTGGATGAACTCAAGGCCCTGGGCCTCTCCCCCTTCATCGTGCCGACCATGGGGAGCCACGGAGGGGCCACGGCCGAGGGACAGCGCAAGGTCCTGGAGCATTACGGGATCACCGAGGCCAGCATGGGCTGCCCGGTCCGCTCCAGCATGGAGGTGGTGCAGATCGGCGAGGTGAAGGGCATCCCGGTCTTCTGCGACCGGAATGTCTGGGGGGCCGATCACGTCGCGGTGGCGGCGCGGATCAAGGCGCATACGGATTTCCAGGGGGAGATCGAGAGCGGCCTGTTCAAGATGATGGCCATCGGCCTGGGCAAGCAGCGTGGGGCCGAGCACTACCATCGGGCGGGCCATCACTATAATTACGCCGAGATCTTCCCCCTGGTGGGCAAGACGGTCCTGGAGAAGGCCCGGATCCTCTTCGGCCTGGGGATCGTGGAGAACGCCTACGAGCAGACGGCCAGGCTGCAGGCGCTGCTCCCCAAGGACTTCGAGGAGGGAGAGAAGGCCCTGCTGCGGGAGGCCAAGGCGTGGATGGCGAAGCTGCCTTTCGACGTCCTGGACCTGCTCATTGTGGACGAGATGGGCAAGAACATCAGCGGGTCCGGGATGGATACCAACGTGATCGGGCGGCCCTTCGTGCAGAAGGTGCTGGACCGGCCGAAGGTCCGC
>JACPAT010000289.1 GCA_016180655.1 Candidatus Methylomirabilota bacterium
CGCTGCTTGGCCCGCCCCAACGTCACGACCGGGGGATGCTCCACCAGGATCAGCGTGTCCGGGATCGTGCCCAGCAGCCGCTGGCGGACCAGCTCTTCCTGCTGGCGCAGCACCGCGCCGAACGGTTGCAGGCCCAGGTCCAGGACCTGCCAGGCCAGCCTGGCCCGCGGCTCGACAGTCACGGATCCCATCGCGAGACTCACCATATCAGCCTGGATTATTCGCGAACATGTTCGCGAATAATCGCGGGGAATGACCAAATCCCAATGGCCAATGACCAATTGCGGATGGGATTTCCGTGAAGCCCCGTGACGGCGCGCTGTGCGCGCCCACCATCATTGGTCATTGAAAATTGGTCATTGGTCATTTGGTCCGGAGAATTCACGGGTCCGTTCGTGAATAATGCGGGTTAGGGGGCCAGCCGCTCCCGGTACAGGGGGAACGCAGCGCACAGTTCCCGCACCTGCGCCGCCACGCGGGCCAGCCGGGTTGAATCCTCGACGTCCGCCAGCACCTCGGCGATGAGGCCCGCCACGTGCCGCATCTCGGCCTCCCGCATGCCCCGCGTCGTGAGGGCGGGAGTCCCCAGCCGGATGCCGGAGGTGACCGTGGGGGGCTTCACGTCGAAGGGGATGGCGTTCTTGTTCGCGGTGATGCCGGCCTGGTCCAGGGCCGCTTCAGCGGCTTTGCCCGTGAGCCCCTTGGAGGTCAGGTCCACCAGCATCAGGTGGGTGTCGGTGCCGCCCGACACCAGGCGGAACCCGGCCGAGAGCAGGGCCTCGGCCAGCGCGGCCGCATTGCCGGTGATCTGCTTCTGGTAGGCGCGGAACTCCGGCGTCAGGGCCTCCTTGAAGGCCACCGCCTTGGCCGCGATGATGTGCATCAGCGGCCCGCCCTGCATGCCGGGGAAGATGCTCTTGTTCACCGCGGCCGCATGGGCCTCCTTGCACATGATCATGCCGCCGCGCGGGCCCCGCAGCGTCTTGTGCGTCGTGGTGGTGACCAGGTCGCAGTGCGGGATGGGCGAGGGGTGCAACCCGGCCGCGATGATCCCGGCGGGATGGGCGATGTCCGCCAGGAGCAGGGCGCCGACCTCGTCCGCCACCTCGCGGAACGCGGCGAAATTCAGCGTGCGCGGGTAGGCGCTGCCGCCGGTGACGATCAACTTGGGCCGCTGCTCCCGCGCCAGGCGCCGGACCTCGGCCATGTCGATCCGTTCGGTCTCCCGGTCCACACCGTAGGGGACGATCTTGAAGAAGCGGCCGGAGAAATTGACCGGGCTGCCGTGCGTGAGATGGCCCCCGTGCGCCAGGTTGAGTCCGAGGATCGTGTCGCCGTGCTCCAGGACGGCGAAGTACGCCGCCATGTTGGCCTGGGCGCCGGAGTGGGGCTGCACGTTCACGTGGTCCGCCCCGAAGAGTTGCTTGGCCCGCTGGATGGCCAGGCTCTCCGCCCGGTCCACGAACTCGCAGCCCCCGTAGTAGCGCTTGCCCGGGTACCCCTCCGCATACTTGTTGGTCAAGGGAGATCCGGCCGCCTCCAGGACTGCCTGGCTCACGAAGTTTTCCGATGCGATGAGCTCCAGCTTCGATCCTTGCCGATCCGTCTCCAGGCGGACGACCTCTGCGATCTCCGGATCCACGTCAATCAATCGCTTCACAACGCTCCCCCTCCGCGCGACGTGCGAGGTTCTCGGAACCCACAAACGGTCGAGCGAGTCTAGTCCCGGGCCCTGGGCCTGTCAAGGAAAACGCCGGCAAGGTGTGGAGGGAAAAACAGCGGCAGGGACGCCCCCGCTGGCCCCAGGGGGCCTGAGTGCTTGATTTCATAATTCCGTTTCAGGTTTCCCCTGATACGGATCGCCCTCTGCCAAGGGCGTTTCGTGTAGGGTTGGGTCGCGCCCAACCTACACGAACTTATGCAATCAAGCACTTAGCGCGTGGGTCCCGGAGGCGATTGGACCAGCGGTGGCAAGTTCGTGTAGAGGGGGGTCCCGTCTGCATCCACCCTCCGGAACACGCTCGGGGTGGACCGGACGACCCGGGCGACCTGGGTCCGGACGCGCCGGGGAGATGGCCCCGCGCCGAAACATGTCGTGCAGGAAGCGCAGGTACCGGACACCGCCCCGGATGTTCGACTCGGGATCAAAGGTGTTGCCGACGGCGTAGCGTCCCGCGGTGCCGGGCATGAGCTGCATCAGGCCCTGGGCCCCCTTGCGCGAGACGGCGTTCGGGTCGAAGTTGGACTCGGCCCGGATGATCGCCCGGACCAGCTCCGGGTCCACCCCCTCCTCTGTGGAGATCCGGTTGATGAGATCGGCGTACTGGCCGCGCACGAGGTTCACGCCGCGCGGAAGCCCAAAGGCGGGGAGCGGGCGGAACTCCGGCCTGGTGGGGGCGTCGGTGAAGTGCGCCGTGCCGGCCTCGTCCACGTAGACATAGATCGCCGCCTCGGCGAAGACGGCCGGGGCCAGCACCAGGAGGCCGGCGGCAAGCAGAGCGACTCGCATCGCGCCCATGGGGCGGTACCTATAGCAGACGCCTCCCCACCTGGCAAGGCCAAACTCGCCGGTGTGGATGGGGCTGGTCGCGAGGCCGTGAGGGAGGCCACGGCCCGGCCCGACGGCCGGGCCGGGTCCGGACAGGGATGGCCGCGACTCATGGGCGGCGAGGACATCCCGCGGCCCTGGGACGACCCACGGATCAGCGAGGGAGATCGCGAGGGATGGACCGCCCCTTGTGGACAAGGCGGGCGTGCAGGTGCCCGAGGATGGTCACCGCCAGGATCCCCCACGGGAACAGCAGAATGAAAGCGATCACCGCGGAATAGACAGAGTCCATCGCTCCCCCCGTCTGGTCTTCGCCTCCACGTTTGCTCGATATGTGAGGCGATGGACCACCACCCACTGCCATGCCTGAACGGTTGCGCGGGCTTCCGTCAGCACGGGTCCGGAGACCTCGCCGAGGACCCGGCCGATCTCGACCGCGGCCAGCAGGTCGTCCCGGTCGGCTCCGGCCTCGTAGGCGTCCTTGACCAGCCCCTCGAACCGGTGAGGCTGCCCGCCCGCGACGGCCTCGGCGAGGGTGGCGAGGAGGATGATGCGCTCTTTCATTGGGATTCACTCCTGCCAGCCACCCGCCACAGACCGACCATCGTCGAAGTCATCATCAATTGCCTCCTCCTCTTGACCGAGGAGTGAAGCAGCGGACATGCCAACCGCCTGCACGGCCGCAAGGCCCCGGAAAGGCTCATGGGATGGGGCGAGCGCGCGTCCCGGGATGGATAGACCTCGGATGTTTCTGGATACACGTCTGTATCTGTTCGGCGCTCGGGGAGCCGCGGCTGGGGAGCAGAGAAGCGGGGGTGCGGAGGAGCCGGGGACCGAGAGCGTAGAGCCGACTCCGCCCCGCTGCGCGGAGCGGAGCGGGGGAGCCGAGAAGGGGGGGCGGAGGAGGCGGCCGGGGAACATTCTGCTTGCCCGGCATGGGCTTTCCCCGTATGGTAGCCCTGTTCGATTCAGGAGAGACAATCCTCGCAGACTGTACAAGGAGAACGGGGGCCGTGTCGGATACACCCGAGACGTTGTTTGCCGATCTGGTGGAGATTATGGCCCGCCTGCGAGGGGAAAATGGCTGCCCCTGGGACCGGGAGCAGACGTCGGAAAGCATCAAGGCGTACCTCGTCGAGGAAACCTACGAGGTGCTGGAAGCCATTGACGAGCAGGATCCGGCGAAGCTCAGGGAGGAACTGGGCGACCTCATGCTCCAGGTGGTCTTCCACGCCCAGATGGCGGAGGAGACCGGGGTCTTCACCATCGCGGATGTCCTGACAGCCATCAACGACAAGCTCGTGCGACGCCATCCCCACGTCTTCGGCGACGAGAAGGCCGAGACCGCCCAGGAGGTCCTGTTCAACTGGGAACAGATCAAGCAGAGCGAACGCCGGAAGGCGAAAGGTCAGGCCTCCCTGCTGGATGGGGTGCCGCGGGAATTGCCGGCCCTGCTGCGTGCCCACCGCCTGCAGGAGAAGGCGTCGCGCGTCGGCTTCGACTGGAAGGAGGCGCAGGAGGTCTTCCGGAAAGTAGAGGAAGAGCTGGTCGAGCTGCGGGACGCCATGCAGGGCCGGGCGGCGGAGAAGATGGAGGCGGAGCTGGGCGATCTGCTCTTCGCCCTGGTGAACCTCAGCCGGTTCCTGGCAGTCAATCCGGAGGAGGCGCTCCGCAAGACCATCGCCCGCTTCATCGGGCGGTTCGGCTACATCGAGGAGGAGTTGGCCCGGCGCGGCCGCTCGTTACGCGAGGCGACCCTGGAGGAGATGGACGCCCTGTGGGCGGAGGCCAAGGCCCAGGGTCGCTAGTCCATCCATCTTCTCTTCGTTCCCAACCCGATTGGCAACCGAGAAGGATGAAGCGCACTCCGCGCCAAGGTGAGACGGACGCTGACGCGGCACTGGCGGGCGTCTTTGGTCCCCGGGGCCTGCTCCGTGCGGCGCTGGCCGACTTCGAATTCCGCCCCGCCCAACTTCAGATGGCCCGGGCGGTGGAGCGGACGATCGCAGCAGGCGACACGCTCCTGGCCGAGGCCGGGACCGGGACCGGCAAGACCCTGGCCTATCTCACCCCGGCCATCCTGAGCGGCCGGAAGACCGTCATCGCCACCGGGACCAAGACCCTGCAGGACCAGTTGTTCTTCAAGGACATTCCGCTCCTCGCCGCCGCACTTCCCCGGAAATTCGTCGCCAGCCTCATGAAGGGCCGTTCGAACTATCTCTGCCGTCGGAATCTGCGCCGGGCGCTGGAGAAGCCGCACACCCGGTCCCAGCGCCAGGCCCTCCTGAAGATCCAGCGATGGTCCGCCACCTCGGCGCGGGGGGACCGGGCGGAGCTCGCCTTCCTCCCCGAGCCGGATCCACTCTGGGACGATATCGCTGCCTGGTCCGAGACCTGCGTCGGCACCTCGTGCGAGGACTACGACGGCTGCTTCCTCACCCGGATGCGGCAAGAGGCGGCCGCGGCCGATCTGGTCATCGTGAACCACCACCTTCTCCTGGCGGACGCGGTCCTGCGGGACAGCAGTCAGTTCCAGGTGATCCCGTCCCATGACGTGCTCGTGCTGGACGAGGCGCACCTCCTGGAGGAGATCGCCACCGACTTTTTCGGGGTCGAGATCAGCAACCTCCGCGTCGAGCGGCTGGTCCGCGACGCGCACCGCGAATGGACGAGTGCCGGTGCCGCCGGCGCCGAGGATCGGAGCATCCCGACCCATCTCGGTCATCTGGCGGAGGCCTCCCTGCGCTTCTTCCAGACGCTGGACCTTGCCGAGGGCACGCAGCGCCTGCGTCCGGAGGCCCTGGAGGGGACCGGCCGGGAGGCCGGGCGGGAGCTCACCCAGGCGCTCCACCTGCTGCACGACTTGGTCCAGGCGGCGCCGGGAAAGCCGGAGGGTCTCCTCCACTGCGCGCGGCGGGCGCGAGAGCAGGCGGGGATCCTGCAAGGCTTCCTCGATTTCGCGGGGGAATCGCCCGGGGATCCCGCTGGGCCGCCCACGGTCCGCTGGTCCGAGCGGCGGGGCCGCGGCACCTTTCTTCGCAGCTCGCCCCTGGACGTGTCGGCGGACTTCCGCCGGACGATCCTGGAGTCGGCGGACGCGGTCATCCTCACCTCGGCGACGCTCTCGACGGCCGGCCGCTTCGACTTCCTGCGGAGCCGCCTCGGCATCCTGGAGGCGCGGGAATTTCACGCCGCCTCGCCCTTCGACTATGCGGGCCAGGCCATCCTGTACATTCCGCGCCACCTGTCCGATCCCCGCAGCCCGGGTTTCGTCGAGTCCGCGGCCGAGGAGATCCGGGGCATCCTGGAGGTCACCCGGGGCCGGGCCCTGGTGCTCTTCACCAGCCTGGAGGCCATGGAGGCGACTCACCGCCGGCTCCAGGGCCGGCTTTCCTTTCCCCTCATGGTCCAGGGCCAGGCGCCACGGATGGAACTGCTGGACCGGTTCCGGAACGAGGTGGCATCGGTGCTGCTGGCGACGCGGAGCTTCTGGCAGGGCGTGGATGTCGTCGGCGAGGCGTTGAGCTGCGTCATCGTCCACAAGCTTCCGTTCGGGTTCCCGGGCGATCCGGTCCTGGAGGCCCGCCTGGAATACATTCAGCAGGAAGGCGGCGACCCGTTCTGGGACTATCAGGTCCCGGCTGCGATCATCACGCTGCGGCAGGGCCTGGGCCGGCTGATCCGGAGCGAACAGGACCGCGGTGCCTTGTGCATCCTGGACAACCGCCTGCTCACCCGCCGCTACGGGAGCGTCTTCCTGGAAAGTCTCCCCTCCTGCCGGGTGACCAGTTCGCCGGAAGATCTCCGCCGGTTCTTCGCGGCTGGCTGAGGTAAGGAGCGCTCGGGGGTACGGTGGTTCCGGAGCCGTGAACGGTCGAATCCGCCGTAGGCGGAAACAGTCGAACGCTTTCAGGGTGAGTCGGGCATGGGCGTCCTGTTGCTCTTCGTGGATGGGTTGGGGCTGGGCGAGGACGATCCGGGCAGGAACCCGGTGGCCTGCGCGCGCCTCCGCCGGCTGCGCCTCCTGCGGGATCGGCCCGCTCCGGATCCCGCGGCCGTCCTGGTTCCGACAGACGCCTGCCTGGACGTCGCCGGCTTGCCCCAGAGCGCGACGGGGCAGACCTCGATCCTGACGGGCGTGAACGCGCCTGCGACCGTGGGACGGCACATCAACGGCTATTGTACGAAGTCGCTGGCGGAAATCCTGGATGGCCGCTCCCTCTTCAGTCGCGTCACCGCTGCGGGGGGCGAGGCCACCTTCGCCAACGCCTACACCCCGGCCTTCCTGGAAAAGCTCCCCCGGTTCCTCTCGGTCAGTACGGTCGCCATGCTGCGGGCGGACCTGCGGTTCCGAACGCTCGACGACCTGGCCCGGGGGGAGGCGCTCTTCCACGATTTCACCAACCGGCTCCTGCCCGAGCGGGGATACTCGCTGCCGACCATCTCCCCCGGCGAGGCGGGAAGACGGCTCGCCCGCCTGGCGAAAGCCCACGCCTTCACCATGTACGAGCACTTCCTGACGGACCGGACCGGCCACGCCCAGGACATGGCGCGGGGGGTCGAGATCCTGGAGGATCTGGAGGCACTCCTGGATGGGGTCCTCTCAATGACTGACCGTTCCGCCGACCTCGTCATCCTGACCAGCGACCACGGCAATCTGGAGGATCTTTCCACCAGCCGGCACACCCGAAATCCGGTTCCGACGCTCCTCTGGGGGGCAGGGGCCGCGGAGGCGGCCGCCGGGATCCAGGACCTCACCGACATCGCCCCGGCTATCTTGCGGCATCTGGGTATGCTATAATCCAGCCGGGTGATGGGCTCATCCCGGACCCCAAAGGTCTCCATGCGCCCCACAATGCGTTCCCGCCTTCTCCTGCTGGCCAGAGTCCTCCTGGTGGCCCTCCCCGTGTGTCTGCTCGTCCAGCCGGGAGTGGCCTCCGCCCGCCAGGTGAACGTCATCCGGGTGGAGAGTGTGATCTCCCCCAGCTCGGCCGACTATATCGTCACCGCCATCAAGCAGGCCGAGAAGGACAAGGTGGCGGCCCTGGTCATCGAGCTGGATACGCCAGGGGGACTCGACACCTCCATGCGGGTCATCATCAAGGAGATGCTGGCGGCCGAGCGACCCATCGTGGTCTACGTGGCCCCCAGCGGGGCGCGGGCGGCTTCGGCCGGGGCGTTCATCACCGTGGCGGCCCACATCGCCGCCATGGCGCCCGGGACCAACATCGGCGCCGCGGCACCCGTGGCCATGGGCGGGCAGATGGACAAGACCATGGAGAAGAAGGTCACCAACGACGCCGCGGCCTACATGCGGACCATTGCGGAGAAGCGTGGGCGCCCCATCGACCTCGCCGAGGAGTGGGTCCGGAAGGCCACGGCCAAGACCGAGACCGAGGCCCTGAAAACCAAGCTGATCGACGTGATCAGCCCGAAGCTGGATGACCTCCTCCAGGCCATTGACGGCCGGGTCGTCACGACGGCGGCGGGCAAGGTGAAGATCGAGACCAAGAACGCGGTCGTCCACCGCGAGGACATGAACCTTCGCGAGAAGATCCTGAGGGTCATCACCGACCCGACCATCGCCTACCTCCTGCTGATCCTGGGCCTGGCCGGCCTCTACTTCGAGTTCAGCACCCCCGGGGCGATCCTGCCCGGCGTCCTGGGCGGCATCAGCCTCATCCTGGCCCTGTATGCCTTCCAGCAGCTGCCCATCAACTATGCGGGAGTCCTGCTCATCCTCCTGGCCATCGTGATGTTCATTGCGGAGATCAAGGTCGTCTCCCACGGGGTCCTGACAGCCGGGGGTATCGCCGCCATGATCCTGGGCTCCATGATGCTGATCAATACTCCCGCCCCCTTCATGCGGATCTCGCTCACGGCCATCATCGGGACCGCGGCGGCCACGGCCGGCTTCTTCCTCTTCGTGGTGGGCGCCGGCGTGAAGGCCCTGCGGACCAGGACGGTCACCGGCATGGAGGGGCTGATCGGCGAGATCGGGGTGGTGCGCACCCGCCTGGCGCCACGGGGGCAGGTCTTCCTCCGCGGAGAGCTGTGGAATGCCGAGGGCGACGGCGTGGTGGAGACTGGCGAATCGGTCCGGATCACGGGGATGGACGGCCTGACGCTCAAGGTCGTCCCGGTCCAACGCGCGACGGCGGCGTCCGACCCCGTCGCGACGGGGAGGTCAGGATGAACATACTGCCGTATGCGGGCGTATCAACGCTGATCGTCATCGTGGTGCTCTTGTACATCTTCTCCAGCGCGGTGAAGGTCCTGCGGGAGTACGAGCGGGCGGTCATCTTCCGCCTGGGCCGGGTGTCCCGGGCCCTGCTCAACCCCGGGGGGAACGGCAATGGCCCCGGGCTCATCCTGCTGATCCCCGTCATCGACAAGATGGTGAAGGTCAGCCTGCGCACCGTGGCCATGGACGTGCCCTCCCAGGACACCATCACCAAGGACAACGTCTCCCTCAAGGTGAACGCCGTCATCTACTTCCGGGTGATGGATCCAGAGCGGGCCGTGGTTGCGGTGGAGGACTACCTATTCGCCACCTCCCAGATAGCCCAGACCACGCTGCGCAGCGTCCTGGGCCAGTCGGAGCTGGACGAGCTGCTCTCCGAGCGGGACCGGATCAACCAGAAGCTCCAGCGGATCATTGACGAGCACACCGAGCCCTGGGGGATCAAGGTCAGCGCCGTGGAGGTCAAGTTCATTGACCTGCCCCAGGAGATGCAGCGGGCCATGGCCAAGCAGGCCGAGGCCGAGCGCGAGAAGCGCGCCAAGATCATCCACGCCGAGGGCGAGCTGCTGGCCTCGGAGAAGCTGGCCCAGGCGGCCCGGGTCATCGCCTCGGAGCCCGTCACCATTCAACTTCGCTATCTGCAGACCCTGACCGAGATCGGGACGGAGAAGAACTCCACCATCATCTTCCCGTTGCCTATCGATATGCTGCAGCTCCTGGTGGGGGACAAGAAACCGGCGTGACGGCCGGGGGGCAGCCTGCAGAGCGTGACGGCGTCAGGGCCAATCCTCCTGGCGCCGTTCGTCTTTCCGGGAAGGAGGCGCTACATGCTGCCGCCGACATGGCGGATGGCCGCGGAGCACGGCCCATGACCGCGTATGCGAATCTGGCGGGACTGGAAGTCGGCGATGGGTTCCCCGTGCGCCTGGTAGGCGCCATCAATGTGAGCCCCGAATCCTTCTATCAGGGCTCGGTGGCAGAGGGGGAGGCCTCGCTGCGGCAGAAAGCAGAGCAGATGGCGGCCGAAGGGGCGGATGGGCTGGATATCGGCGCGATGTCCACGGCCCCGTACCTCCAGACGGAGGTCACGGAGGCGGAGGAGATCCAACGCTTGACCTGGGCGATCGGCGTTGTCCGCAAAGTCACGGCCGTCCCCATTTCCGCCGATACGACGCGGAGCCGGGTGGCCCTGGCCGCCCTGGACGCCGGGGCGGGCGTGATCAACGACGTGAGCGGCCTGCGCCACGACCCCGGCATGGCAGAGATCGTCGCCCGGCGGGCGCGCGGCGTGATCCTCATGGCAACCGAGACGGAACCGGAGGCACGGGACCCCATTGGCACGGTGCGGCGCCTCCTGGAGGAAAGCCTGCAAATCATCTGGAAGGCGGGGGTGCCCGAGCATCGCGTGGTCGTTGATCCGGGGATCGGGTTCTTCCGCAAGGCCGTCATCCCGTGGCACGCGTGGGACTGCGAGGTGCTGCGGAGGCTGGGAGACCTGCGGACGCTCGAGCACCCCGTTCTGGTGGGCCTTTCCCGGAAATCGTTCATCGGGCACATCCTGGGTCAGCCGGATCCTGCCGATCGACTCGCGGGCTCCCTGGCCACCACGGCAATCGCCGTGATGAACGGCGCTCACCTGATTCGGACCCACGATGTCGGCCCCACCCGGGAGGCCGTCCGCATGGCAGAAGCGCTCCGCCCGGGCTGAACACGGCGAGTGGAAGCGATCCGCCGCGACGCCATGGAGGCAGGCAGGTCCCCATCACGACTGGCGGACGCCATGCAGGAGGAATGGTTGTTGACCGCGCTGGAAAACCTGGCGGAGCAGCTCCGGATTCCCGTGGCCTATGCCTCGCTGGCGACCGAGGAGCTGCCAGGGCGCGGAGGCCTGTGTGTCATCCACGGGGAGCGGCGGATCATCATCGAGCGAACCCTGACGACTCGCGAGAAGGCCCGCCTCCTGGCGACCGGCCTCGCCCAGTTCGATCTCGAGGACGTCTTCCTGCTGCCCGCGGTCCGTGAGGCGATTGAGCGAGCGAAGGCTGCCCAGCCACAATTTCCCGGCACCTGAGATGTGACATGGGTGAAGCGAGGGTGGGGCGGATTGTTGTGTGGGACCCCGAACTCTTTCCCTGTCCTCCTGGGGTGCCATGGTTCGCATGACGCAAGGGTTCCGGTTGCGGATATGGTTGGCCGTGGTCCTCGCCGGAGGGATAAGCTGTGGCCTGGTCGATTCGGCCGCGAGGGCGCAGGCCGGCGCTTACGAGGAAGGGGTAGAGTTTTTCCAGGGGGGGCACTACCGGTGGGCGCTGGAGAAATTCATTCAGGCCGTCGACCAGGCCCCCCGCGAACCGCAGCGCCGCTGGTATCTGGCGGAGTCGTACCGTTTGCTCGGCGACAGTCCGGCCGCCGCGCAGATCTATCGCCAGGTCCTTCAGATCGCGCCGCAATCCCCACTCGCGATTGCCGCGCGCCAGGCCCTCGAATCCCTGGGGGAACCGACCCTCACGGCGGCCCAGGTTCCTTTTCAGAGGCGAGGGGCATCGGTGCTCGTCCCCGCCAGAATCAACGGGCAGCAGGTCGGCTACTTCATCCTCGACACCGGCGCGACCTTCACCACGGTAAGCCGGCTCGTGGCCGACACGCTGGGGATCACGAGCAGCGGTGGTACCGTCAGGTTGGCGACGGCCAGCGGCGTGATTCAGGCCCCCCTCGCCCTCCTGGAGGAGGTGGATGTGGGTGGGGCCGTCGCACGCCATCTCCCGGCGGTGATCCACGATCTGCCCAATGCCCCCCCGACGATCGTTGGGCTGCTCGGCCTCAGTTTCTTGGAGCGCTTCCGGGTTAACCTGGATCTGACCTCTGGGCTCCTCACCCTCGAAGCCGGAAATTAGGCGACACCACCCATTCGATCATCTCCGTAAAAACCATCTATCAAAATCGTAAGTAGTTGAATTATAAGGAGTATTATAGATACACGCAGCCATGATTTTCTATCTTGACAATAATAGACTCAGGTTTTATATATCTATTTGGTTAGATCATGAAGATCTGGCAACTGATCGCCATCCTCAGGGGTTGGAGAGTGTAGGGTGCCGCGAGTCTGGCGATCAGAGACACCCAATAACAGGAGGGAACTCGAATGTACCTGGAGAGGTGGCAGCCACGCGTTCAGTCCGTCAGTCAGTGGGATCCGTTTGTGGAGATGGCGGATCTGCACAGGCAAATGGATCAGGTCTTCGGGGAGTTCTTCGGTCCAACGCCATTCAGGATGGCGGCCACGGAAGCCCTGTGGAGTCCGCTGGTGGATGTCCATGAGACCAAGGACGGCATCCTGCTGCAGGTCGAGCTCCCCGGGGTCAAGCAGGAGGACATCCAGGTCTCCATCGAGGGCGACACGCTGACGCTGAAGGGCGAGCGGAAGCGTGAAGGCGAGGTGAAGGAAGACCAGTGCCACCGGATCGAGCGGAGCTATGGCCGCTTCGAGCGGACCGTCCTGCTGTCCTCGGTGGTGGATGCCAACCAGGTGAAGGCCACGTACCGGGACGGCGTGCTGGAGATCCAGCTTCCGAAGAGGGAAGAGGCGAAGCCGAAGGAGATCAAGGTCGAAGTCGCCTGATCTCCCCCGCCTGGTCCGGAGGGAGCTGTTGACGCACGGGGAAGGAGGTCCGCCTCCTTCCCCGTTTTTTTCTGGCGGGGGCAGAGATCAGCGGGCGCTCCTGCGAGCCGGGCGACACGCATCGGGGCCAACCTGCTCCAGGTGCTCCCGGAGGTGCTGCCGGGCGAGTTCTGCGTTCTTCGATTCCACCCACTTGACCTGATTGAGCCGGGACAGCGCGTTGCACAGATGGGGGACGTCGAGATTCCCCTGTGTGTCGTGGTGAGGCAGGTGCCGAAGCTTCTTCCCCTCGGGCGTTGTTTCAATCGCCGCGAACGCTGAATCCGGCAACTTCCCGATGTATCTGCGACTCCACTTTGCAGCGTCGGCGGAGATGGTCGACAGCAGAAGCAGTGCCAAGAGGGTTCCCAGGAAACCGAATGATCGCCGCATGCCCATCACCCCCTCCATATTGGCCTGAAGCATCCCCTTGCAGCGCACCCGAAGGGCCGCGGAGATCCGCCGGGAGAATTGACGCCTCTCACTTGCTCTGATAGGGTTGCCTTGCCCCAACCAGCATCCTCTCCCGCCGGGAGCTCCGCATGGCCGACGACGCGATTCATTTCTTCCTCTTCCAGGATTGCCTCATTCGCGTGCCCAGCGACACGTTCGCTCCAAAGCTCGGCAGCCTGCTCCTGGCCCGGCATCTTCCCCTCCGGGAGGGGGACGTGGTGCTGGACCTGGGGGCGGGGGCGGGCCTGATCGGCATCCTGGCCGCCCGCCGGGGGCATCGCGTGGTGGCCACGGACGTGGTGGCCGCCTGCGGCGAGTGCGCGCGGGCCAACGCGCTGCTCAATGGGGTGGCCGAGCGGGTGGAGGTACGGACCGGCGACCTCTTCACGCCGGTGAACGGCGAGACCTTCGATCTGATCGCCACCAATCCGCCCCAGATGCCGACCCCGCTGGACCGGGAATGGAATGATGCCCAGTCGCAGGCAGACAGCGGCGGGCCGCATGGCTGGGCCATCCTCGACCGGATTATCCATGAGGCCCCGAGATATCTCAACCCCCAGGGCCGCCTGGTGCACACCCTCTTCGGGTTCCTGGGGATCCAGCGCGCACTGGAGAAGCTGCGGGCGGCTGGCCTCACCCCAAGTGTGCTCGCTCGAGAGGAGCAACCTTTCCCTCGCATCGGCCGGGAGCGCCTGGACTTTATCCGATCCGTGGACGACGAAAGCATCCTCCCGCCGGGGCGGCCGGCAACCTGCCCGCGACTCGTCCTCTGCGGACAAAAGGAATAGCCGGTGCCGCCCTTTCTCATCGTCAACGCGGATGACTTCAACCTCACCGAGGGTGTAACCCGGGGCATCCTGGAGGCTCACCGGTGCGGGATCGTGACCAGCACGACCGTGATGGTCAATCTCCCCGGGCTGGAGCGGAGCCGGGATCTGGTCCGGGAGGCGTCTCACCTCGGGCTGGGGCTGCATCTCAATCTCACCTTCGGCCGGCCCGTCCTGCCTCCCGCAAAGGTGGCGTCCCTGGTGGATGGCACCGGCTGCTTCATCCGGGATCGCGATCGGGTGGGAGCGGCAGGTGATCAGTCGGAAATTCGCGAAGAGCTGGCTGCCCAGGCCGAGCGATTCGAGATGACCTTCGGGTGTCGTCCCAGCCACCTGGACACGCACCATCACGTGCACCGGCATCCCCGGATCTTTGACGTGGTCCTCGATCTCGCCCGGGCACTGGGCATCCCCCTCCGGGCGTTTACCCCGGAGATAGCGGATCGCATCCGGAAGCGCCACCTCCCGGCGGCGGATCGGGCGATCGGGGACGTGGGGCCGGACGCCTTCTGGCACCCTGCGAGCTTGCTGGCGTTTCTCCAGGCTCTCCCTCCCGGCGTCACGGAGCTCATGTGCCATCCAGGCTATGCGGATGCGGCGCTGGCTGCCAGCAGTTACTGCATGCAGCGCGAGGTCGAGCTTCGCGCGCTGTGTGAGGCCAGGGTAAAGGACGCCCTCACGGCGGCCGGCGTCCAGTGCATCGCCTACGGCGATCTGGCCGCCGTCCTGGCGAGTCGCTGATGGCCGCGTCCTCTCCCCACGGCGTCCTCCTCGGCGTGGACCTGGGGGCGACCACGCTGGCGGGGGGCCTGGTGGATGCGGCGGGGACGGTCCGGAATTCCCGCTCCGTCCCCACGGACCGGCTGGGCCGGGGCGAGGGCGTCCTTCGAAACCTGCTGGAGGTCGTCGCGGGCCTCCTGGATGAGGCCCGTCGGTTGGAGTATCCGGTCCTGGGCGTCGGCGTCGGCGCCCCCGGCGTCATCGAGGTGGACACCGGAACGATCGGGGAAGACATCCAGAACATCCCGGAGTTCCGGGGTCTCGCGCTGGGCCGCATCATCCGGGAACGCACTGGCCTCCCGGTCGTGGTGGATAACGATGTCAATGCCCTCACCCTGGGAGAGTGGACGTTCGGCCAGACGCGGGGGCTCCGCCACGTGGCCATGATCGCCGTGGGGACCAGCATCGGCGGCGGCCTGATCCTGAACGGGGAACTGGTGCGAGGGGCCAGCGGGTACGGGGGCGAGATCGGACACACCACGGTGGACCTGGATGGTCCCGACTGTGTCTGTGGGAGCCGGGGATGCGTCAAGGTCTATGCCTCGGGGGCGGACATCGCGCGGCAGGCGCGAAGTCTGCTGCGAGCGAGACCCGAACCGGATAGACGCCCCGCAGGTCTTCGCCGCCGCCGCCCAGGGCGACCCGGTGGCGGTCACGGTGGTGGCCAGGGCGGCACAGGCCCTGGGCGCCGGGGTGGGCAATCTCATCAACCTCTACAACCCGGAGCTGATCCTGCTGGGCGGCAGTGTGATGGAGGCGGGAGAGATCCTGATGGAGCCGGTGGTGCGGTGGGCCAGATTCTATGCCTTCGAGGCGGCATTCGACCGAACGCGCATCGTCCGCTCCACCCTCACCAAGGAGTCGGGCGTGCAGGGCGCCGCAGCCCTCTTTCTGTACGAACGGAGCCGCGGACGCCTCGGGTGATCTGCGGCCAGCTTCAGCACGTCAGTCACGCAACGGAGGACGGGACCATGGCCAGAGCATACGGGATGTTGATCGGCGGCACGTGGGAGACCGGGACGGACACGATTCCGGTCATGGACAAGTACAGTGGCGAGGCCTTCGGCACGATTCCTCGGGCCAGCAAGGCGGATGTGGAGCGAGCGATCGGCGCGGCCCAGGCGGCCTTTGGCGGGTTCGCCGACCTGCCGGCGCACCGCCGCTCCAAGATCCTGGAGAAGACCTCGGAGCTCCTGGCGAAATACCAGGAGGACATCGCCACCATCATCTGCCGCGAGGCCGGGAAGGCCTGGAAATACTCCGTGGGCGAGGTCGGCCGGGCGGTGGAGACATTCAGGTTCGCGGCCGAAGAGGCGAAGCGGATCCACGGCGAGACGGTCCCCATGGACGCCTCGGCCGGGGCGGAAAAGCGGTTCGGCTTCTATTTCCGGACCCCCGTGGGGGTCGTGGCGGCCATCTCGCCGTTCAACTTCCCCCTGAATCTCGTGGCCCACAAGGTTGCCCCCGCCCTGGCGGCCGGCAACACCGTCGTCCTGAAGCCGGCGACGACCACCCCCATCACGGCCATCCGCCTGGGGGAGATCCTGATGGAGGCGGGCCTGCCCGACGGGGTCTTCAACCTGATCTACGGCGAGGGGGGCACCGTCGGCGATTGGCTGGTGACCGACCCCCGCCCGGCCAAGGTCACCTTCACCGGCAGCCCGCCGGTGGGACAGCACATCATGAGCCGCGCCGGCCTCAAGAAGGTCACGCTGGAGCTGGGCAACAACTCGGGCACGATCATCGAGGCCGACGGGGACATGGATGCGGCCGTCCCTCGCTGCGTGGTCTCCGCCTTCGCCAACTCGGGGCAGGTCTGCATCAGTCTCCAGCGGCTGTACCTCCACCAGGCCATCGCCCAGGAGTTCACAAAGAAATTCGTCGAGGCCACGGCCCGGCTCAAGGTGGGGAATCCCCTGGACAAGGATTGCGATGTCGGCCCCATGATTGACGAGAAAGAGGCCAAGCGGGCCGAGGCCTGGATCAACGAGGCGGTGGCTCAGGGGGCCAAGATCCTGGTGGGCGGCAAGCGCGAGGGACGGATCCTGTGGCCCACGGTCCTGGACAACGTCCGGCACGACATGAAGGTCATGTGCCAGGAGACCTTCGCCCCGCTGGCCTCGCTGGTCACGTACAAGGATTTTGACGAGGCGCTGGAACTCCTGGCCGATAGCCCGTACGGTCTCCAGGCGGGCGTCTACACCCGGGACATCGGCAAGGCGTTCAAGGCCATCAAGCGGGTGGACGTCGGCGGCATCATGATCAACGACACCTCGATCTTCCGCGTGGATCACATGCCCTACGGGGGCAACAAGATGAGCGGGATCGGACGCGAGGGCGTCCGCTTTGCCATCGAGGAGATGACCAACCTGCGGATGGTGTGCTTCAACCTGGCGTAATGGCGAGGGGACGCCGGAACCGTCCGCCTACGGCGGAAACGCAAATCAACGCAGATAGACACACCGAGAGGAACTGCGCCAACCGCCACGCGTCGACCCCTCCAAGATCGGCTCCACCTCCGTCACGCGCCGCCATTCTCGCCGAGGATAGCTGGGAGGGGGGTTGCCCCTCCCGGCGTCTGCCATTCACCGGCAGGCAGCCACAATATCTTGGGCCCTGGAAAGAAATCATCCCCAGATATCGATGAAAAGGCCCGTCCATTGCATCTAAATGAGCGAAGGAACCAGCAGAAAGAGCTTGACAGCCAAACTGATGTATGGTATTCAGGAGCTAACCTATGATTCTCAAAGGGAGACGACGCAGCAACCGGAAGGGAGGGGGGAGAGTCATGCCTGCTCTATTGGACGCACCAAACTGTCCAGACTGCCGCAATGCGGTGATCGAGATGAACGAAAAGTCCCTCAATGACCTTGTCGTCGCCATGGGCAAGCGCCTCCAGGCGGAGTACATCGAGGGGGCGATCCCGTATCTCCGGGAACGGGAGCCGGAGCTGTGGGCTCAACTGGAGGCGCTGGATGGGGAGGAGTCCCTGGATTCCCTCCTCGCCTACGAGCGCCTCTTTTTCGAGGGGCTCCGCCGGTACGTCTCGTACCTTGAGGCTGGGCGCCAGGCGGCCTGATCCCATCCTCCTGGCGGGGACGGCAGCCTTCCTCATCCCCTCCCGGTTCTCCCCCGGAAGTTGACCCAGCCCTCCCCCCATGTTATAAGGCGCCTGCCGCGACAGCCCACCCTCTCCAGTATCGTCGGGGTCCGTCCACATCATGAGCAGAGACTTCCTCTCCTTCGATCTGCCGGAATCCGTGATGCGGGGCATCCAGGCCGCCGGCTTCACCGCCTGCACCCCGATCCAGGAGGACGTGCTGCCCATCGCGCTCCGAGGTCGGGATGTGGCGGGCCAGGCCCAGACGGGCACGGGAAAGACGGCCGCCTTCCTGATCTCCATCTTCACCCGGCTCCTGCGGGAGGCGGACCGGCGCCCCAGGGGACAGGCCGGCCCGCGGGCCCTGGTGGTGGCGCCGACGCGGGAGCTGGCCGTGCAGATCCACCAGGACGCCCGCCTGCTCGGCCAGGAGACCGGCCTGGACATGCAGGTGGTCTACGGCGGGGTGGACTACCTCAAGCAACGGGAGACCTTGCGCGGGGGCGTGGACCTGCTGATCGGGACACCCGGCCGCCTCATTGACTATTTCAAGCAGGGGGTCTACGCGCTGAAGGGGGTCGAGATCCTGGTGATCGACGAGGCCGACCGGATGTTCGATATGGGGTTCATCAAGGACATCCGCTACCTCGCCCGGCAGCTCCCTCCCCCGGAGCGGCGGCAGTCGTTCCTCTTCTCCGCCACGCTGGCACACCGCGTGCTGGAGCTGGCCTACGAGTGCATGAACAATCCCACCATGGTGTCGGTCTCACCGGAGCAGATCACGGTCGAGGGAGTGGAGGAGATCCTGTACCACGTCACGAGGGAGGAGAAGTTTCCGCTCCTCCTCGGCCTGCTGGAACGGGAGAAAGGGAAGCGCATCCTGATCTTCGCCAACATGAAACACGAGGCGGA
Source organism: Candidatus Methylomirabilota bacterium (assembly GCA_016180655.1). Lineage (GTDB taxonomy): Bacteria > Methylomirabilota > Methylomirabilia > Methylomirabilales > 2-02-FULL-66-22 > 2-02-FULL-66-22. The sequence continues at coordinate 18,523 of JACPAT010000289.1, forward strand.
GCGGCTGGCGGAGCGGCTGGTCCGCGTCGGCTACCACGCCCGGGCCATCACCGGGGACGTGGACCAGCGGAAGCGCCTGAAGATCATGCAGGCGTTCAAGGAGGGGGGCCTCCACATCCTGGTGGCCACCGACGTCGCCTCTCGCGGGTTGCACATCGAGGGAGTCACCCACGTCATCAACTACGACCTGTCGCAGGATGCGGAAGATTACGTCCACCGGATCGGCCGGACCGCGCGAGCCGGCGCCTCGGGCAAGGCCATCAGCCTGGCGGACGAACAGTACGTCCTCTCGCTGGAGGCCATCGAGGAATACATCGGCCACAAGATCCCGGTCGAGTGGCCGGGCGACGACCTCTTCGTCAAACCCGTCCCCCGTCCGGTCGAAGCGGGTGTCCGGAGCCGTCCGGACCGTCGCCCGGAGGTCTTCCGCCCCGCTGTGCGAAATGCGAGCCGGCGCGAGGCCCCGGCGGCCGTCGCGGAGACACCCGTGACGGGCGCCGGACCGCAGAAAAAGCGCCGGCGCCGGAGGCGTCGGAAGCCGGCCGAGACCCCACTGCCCCCCATCGGCGAGCAGTGACAGCGGAACCCACCCCGGCTCCACTTACAGGAGACGACTCATGCCCACGAAGGAGGAGCATTTCGGCAAGGGCCTGACCCTCTACGGGCAGAACAAACACGAGGAGGCCATCCAGGAACTTCGCAAGGCGGTGGAGTTGGACCCATCCTTCGCCGATGCCTGCCTGGCCATCGGGCACGCGCTGCACAAGCTCAAACGGCTCCCCGAGGCGGTCGAGGCCATCCAGCGAGCGATCCAGATCAACCCGCAGGAGCCCATGTACCACACCAGCCTCTCCACCGTCTACCGGGACATGGGCAGGATCCCCGAGGCCGAGGAGGAGATGGCCGTTTCGTTTCAGCTCCAGCGCGGGTACTAGCCTCTCAAGCCCGCGATCCAGACGAATGGCAGCGCCGGAAGCCGACGGCTCGCCCCTTGTGGAATGGCGATAGACGGGGTACCATCCGACCCGTCAAAAGCCATGTCCCTCGAACTCAGAAGTCGAACATCCGAACGCCCTTGACACGGTCCTCGCATGGGACTGCCCGGCCACGCCACACCGGAAGGCACGGATCGCCACCGTCGGCGGTTCGCCGCCAGGGTTGCCGACGGCCACTTCCGCCGCTTTCAGGAACTCTGGTTGTCCTCGGTCGGCCTCGGGACCTACCTGGGCGATGAGGATGCGCGGACTGACGAGCAGTATCGCGGGGCGGTGACGCGCGCCATCGAGCTGGGCTGTAACGTCCTGGACAGCGCCATCAATTACCGGCACCAGCGCAGCGAGCGGGCGGTGGGCGAGGCGCTCGCCCTCATGGTCCGGGCGGGGCGCGCCGCCCGGGACGAGATCGTGGTGGCCACCAAAGGGGGGTTCGTGCCCTTCGACGGCGGCTACCCGCCGGATCCCCGGGCCTACTTCCAGGAGACCTTCGTCCACCCGGGGATCATGCGCCAGGAAGACCTCGTCGCCGGCTGCCACTGCATGACGCCGGCCTACCTGCAGCATCAACTGGAGCGCAGCCGCCAGAACCTCGGCCTCGACTGCGTGGACATCTACTACCTCCACAATCCCGAGACCCAGCTCCAGGAGGTGCCCCGCGACCGGTTCCTGCCCCGCCTTCGCGAGGCGTTCGCCACCCTCGAGGGTGCGGTCGCCCAGGGGAGGATCCGGATGTACGGCACCGCCACCTGGAACGGATACCGCCAGCCCCCGTCGGCCCGCGACTACCTCTCGCTGTCGGAACTGGCGGCGCTGGCTCGCGAGGTCGGCGGCCCGGATCATCACTTCCGGGTGATCCAGCTCCCCCACAACCTCGGAATGCCGGAGGCCCTGACCCGGGCCAACCAGCAGGTGGACGGTGAATGGATCTCCACCCTGGAGGCGTCGTCGCGCCTGGGGATCCTCACCATGGCGAGCGCCTCCATCCTGCAGGGGCAGATGGCCCGGGGCCTCCCCCCGCTCGTGGGGGAAGCGCTCCCTGGCCTCACCACCGATGCTCAGCGGGCAATCCAGTTCGTCCGGTCCACCCCGGGCCTGGGGGTCGCCCTGGTCGGAATGAAGCAGATTGCCCATGTCGAAGAGAACCTGGCCACGGCCGGCGTGCCGCCGGCCCCCCTGGAGGACCTCCAGCGCGTGTTTCGCCGAGACGGCTGACGGCCCGCCGGGGTGGGATGCGTTGCGTCCGCCTGAGGGGAATGCAATTGGGTGGTCACATGGATCCGACTGCCTCCACGAACCCCAAGGAGATCACGGTCCGCCGCGAGAAGCGCGAGGTCCACATCCGCTGGCAGGACGGCCACGAGAGCGTATACGGCTTCGACCTCCTGCGGCGGGAGTGCCCGTGCGCCCTGTGCAACGACGAGCGGAGCAAGCAGGCCGCGCCGGGCGGCCTCAGCCTCACGCTGCTGACCGGCCCGATCGTCAAGGCGGGGGAGATCCAGGTCGCCGAGGTCAAGCCGGTCGGGCGCTACGCCATCAACTTCGTCTGGAGCGACGGCCACGACAGCGGGATCTACTCCTACACGTTCTTGCGGGAGGCGTGCCCGTGCGTGACCTGTCGGGGCACCCGGTGACCCCCCGGACGGACGCATGATGCTCACGATCACCGTCTATTCCGATTATCTGTGACCCTGGTGCTACAGCGCGGCGGTCCGCCTGCGCCGCCTCCAGGAGGAGTTCGGCGATCGCCTCCAGGTGCTCAACCGGAATTTCGTTCTGGTGCCGGAGGATCGGGCCGATCGGGCCTTCACCGATTACCACCGCGCCCATCGCCAGGCGGCCGGGGCGCAGGACACGGATTCACCCAGGTTCCAGGTCCCGTCCCCGGGGCAGCGCTACCCCCGCTCCAGCCTGCCCGCGCTGGAGGCGGCCACCTGGGCCCGCGAGGCGCAGCCTGAGCTTTTCCCGGCCTTCGACCTGGCCCTCTTCGAGGCGTTCTTCGGCCGGACCGAAGATATCAGCGATGCCGAGGTCCTGGCCCACATCGGAAGGTCGGTGGGCCTGGACCCCGCGGCCCTGCGCGCGGCCCTGGCCGCGGGCCACTATCGCCCCGTCGTGTGGCAGGAGCACCTGGAGGCGACGGACCAGGGGATCCACGGCATCCCGACGATCCTGATCCCCGGGCAGGCCCCGATCGTGGGCGCCGTGCCCTATGGAGAGTTGAAGCGGGCCGCGGAAAGCGCCCTCGACGAGAGCCAAGAGTCGCGAGCCGGGAGGGCGGCTGAGTGAGGTCAGCATGAGTCAACCAGGAGGGGGAGGGAAGGGATCGGGCCGCCCGCATCACAGCCGGCGTGATCGCCGGCCGCCAAAGCCCCGGCCGCGGGCCGAGCCCACAGCCCCGCGGTGGAGCAAGGAATCGGGTCCCCGGTCCTGCCGGAAATGCGGCGGGCGCATGTACCCGGCCGACTGGATCTGGCAGCAGTACGGCCTGTGCCTGGGGTGGCGGTGCTCCAAGTGCAAGGAGAAGGTGCTGGCGCGCTCGCTCCCCTTCAAGGGCCTGCGGAAGCGCAAGCCGGATCCGGACGAAATTCGGGACGCGACGGAGGCCGATCAGAGAGAGACGGACACGAGGGATCAGCGGGAAGAACCCGGTGGAAAGCAGAAGCCGGAAGGTGGAAGGCAGAACGCAGGGGGCGGCACACCGTAATGCGCTCCTGACCCTGTGGCGAGCGACCGATGCGTATCCCCGTGGAAGAGGTGGATCAGCGGATGGCGGCCGCCGAGGGGAAGAGCCTGGAGGACGTCCTGGAGGTCTTCGAGGTCTTCGCCAGCGGCTCCCTGACCGATGAGGTCTACATCCTGGAGGATGTGGGGGGCAAGCGGATTGCCATCGCGCCGGCCGCCCTCAAGCAGCGCCACAAGCCCCCCGCCCCCGCGTGAACCGAAACCCGCATGGGCAAACCCTCGGGACTGCGCGGGCTGCGAAGGCGAATATCGAATATCGAACGGGGAATGTCGAATGGTGAACGGTAGCCGGAACCGGAGGCGGAACGCGGTTGCCGTTCTGCGTTCATCATTCATCATTCGACATCCGATATTGGGCCACCACTTGTTCTTTTCGCTCGTGCCAAAGGCGTTCCGGGAATGAAGGCGATCCTGGCGAGGCCCTCGGGCGGCTTCGGCCTCTGCGAGGTCGCCCCGCCCTCCATCGGGCCCGGCGAGGTCCTGATCGAGATGCGGGCCTGCGGCCTGTGCGGCACGGATCTGGCCAAGCTGGCCCAGCCGAAGAACTCGAGCGGAGTGATCCTCGGTCACGAGCTGGCCGGCGTGGTGCGGCATGTCGGCCCGGGCGTGACCCGGTTCGCCCCGGGCGACCGCGTCACGGCCGCCCATCACGTCCCCTGCGGCGCGTGCTGGGCCTGCCGGCACGGCAACGAGTCCATGTGCCCGCAATTCAAGGCGACGAACATCGATCCGTGCGGCTTCGCCGAACTCATCCGGATCCCCCGGCTCCATGTCGAGCAGGTGACCCTCCCCGTGCCGGATGACATGGCGTTCGAGGTGGCCTCATTCACCGAGCCGCTGGCCTGCGCCGTGCGCGCCGTGGAGCGGTCCCGGGTCCTGCCCGGCGACCGCATCGCCGTGGTGGGCGGCGGCGGGATGGGCCTGCTCATCGCTCAGACCGTGGCCGCCCGCGAGGCGGTCCCCATCCTCCTGGACATCTCCGAGGCCCGGCTGGCGCTGGCCCAGGCCCTGCAACTCACAGCCACGATCAACCCCGCGCGCGAGGACGTCCCCCGGAAGGTATCCGAGATGACGGGCGGCCTCGGTATGGACGGGGCCATCCTCACCGTGGTGAGCGAGAAGATCCTGGCGCAGATGCAGCAGGTGCTTCGGCCGGGCGGCCGGATCAACATCTTCGCCGGCCCGACGAACGGCCCGCGGCTGCCCGTGGATCTGGCCGACCTGTTCTACCGGGAGCTGGCCCTCTTCTCCACGTACTCCTCGACGCCCGCCACCCTGGCCA
>JACPAT010000340.1 GCA_016180655.1 Candidatus Methylomirabilota bacterium
CGGCATCAGCGAGTCCAAGCTGGACCACGCCATCGGCGATTACTTCCGGGAGATGCAGAATCCGACGATCGGCGTCCTGGCCCACGCCGGCGAGATCCATGTACGCCTGACCTGCAAGGGGGAGGATCCCGCGACCATCACCCGGATGCTGGACGACCTGGAGGCGAAGATTCGCGAGCGGTTGGGGCCCCTCATCTTCGGCCGGGACGAGGAAAAGTTGGAGGCCCTGATCGGGCAGCTTCTGCGGGAGCGGAAGGCCACGCTGGCCGTGGCCGAGTCGTGCACCGGAGGCCTGCTCGCCAGTCGGCTCACCGACATCTCCGGGAGCTCCGACTACTTCGAGCGGGGTGTGGTGGCGTACAGCGCCGCGGCGAAGACGGAGATCCTGGGTGTTCCGACAGAGCTGCTCCGGGAGTCCGGCGCCGTCAGCCTGCCGGTCGCCCTGGCCATGGCGGAGGGCGTCCGCCGGATGAGCGGAACCACCTTCGGCCTGGCAACCACCGGCATCGCGGGTCCCACGGGCGCCACGCCCGAGAAGCCGGTCGGCCTCGTGTGCATTGCGCTGGCGTGGGACGGCGGCGATCTGGCGCGCGAGTACCGCTTCCACGGGGGGCGCGAGCTGATCAAGTATCGCGCCGCCCAGATGGCCCTGGAGATGCTCCGCCGCCACCTCCTCTCGGTACCTCTCATCGAGAGCTAATTTCGAATTTCGAATGTCGAATTTCGGATTTTTCAGACGGTTCCGGGCAAATTCGAAATCCGAAATCCGAAATCCGAAATGATCGCATGATGCGCCTGTTCGTTGCCGTCAACCTTCCCTCCGAGGTCCGCGAGCGTCTGGCGGCCGTGCAGGATCGCCTGCGCCAGGCGCAGGCCGACGTGAGCTGGGTGCGAGCCGAGAACATTCACGCCACGCTGAAGTTCCTGGGTGAGATCGAAGCCAAACGACTCGAACGGGTCCGTCCGGCCCTGGCCGGGGTGGCCCGGGCCGGTGCGCCCTTCTCGATGGAGGTATCCGGGGTCGGCAGCTTCGGCGGGCGAATCCCGCGAGTGGTCTGGGTCGGCGTGGGGGACGGGGCCGAGCCGCTCACGCGACTCGCCGGACACGTCGAAGACGCCCTGGGCCGCGTGGGCTTCCCGAAGGAGCGGCGCGGGTTCGCCGCGCACCTCACCGTCGGCCGCGTGCGGTCACCCAGGAACGCGGAGGCGCTCCTCGCGGCGCTCGGGGAGGAGAAGACAGAGCCATTCGGGGTCGCCGAGGTCACACAGTTCGACCTGATGCAGAGCGAGCTACGCCCGAGCGGGTCGGTCTACTCGGTGCTGGAGAAGTTTCCGCTTGGTTCGCGCTCTGGCTAGGACGCTTGGAAGCTAGGATGCTTGGAGGCTTGAAGGCCAAGGGCGAAGATTCTTAAGCTTCCCAGCCTCCTAACGCCTTCCAGCGTGTCCTCCACAACAGAGTCCTGGTGTGTCATGCAACTTGACGAGCTGAGAAAGGCGGCGCGCAGGATTTTTGACGCGGCGGTCCGGGCGGTGGACCCGGCGAAGGCCATCCGCCGCCATGTCCGGCGAGAGGATTCGCGCCTGCGCGTCGGGCAGGAGACGCTGGACCTGGGGGACGTGCGCCAGATCGTGGTGGTGGGATGCGGCAAGGCGGCCGCGCCCATGGCCGCGGCCGTCGAGGATGTGCTGGGGGATCGGATCCATCGCGGGGTCGTGGTGACGAAGTACGGCCACGTCCAGCCCACACGGATAGTCCGCATCCACGAGGCGGGACATCCGGTCCCCGACGAAGCCGGCGTCGCGGGGACGCAGGCGATCCTGGATCACGTCCGGGGCCTCGGGCCGAAGGACCTGGTCCTGGTCCTCATCTCCGGCGGGGGCTCCGCCCTGACCCCCGCGCCCGCGGACGGCATCTCACTTTCAGAGAAGCAGGCCCTGACCAAATCACTCCTGGCCTGCGGCGCGGACATCCGCGAGATCAATACGCTGCGCAAGCACATCTCCCGGGTCAAGGGCGGGCAACTCGCCCGGGCGGCCCAGCCCGCGCGGGTCGTGGCGCTCATTCTCTCGGACATCGTCGGGGATCCGCTGGATGCCATTGCCTCGGGCCCAACCGTGCCCGACCCAACCACCTTCGCCGACGCTCTGAGGATCCTGGACAAGTACCGCATCCGCGGGGAGATTCCCGCGACAGTCCGTGCTCGTCTGGAGGCCGGCGCTCGCGGAGAGGTTCCTGAGACGCCAAAACCCGAGGATCCCCTGTTCGCCCGGGTCCACAACCTGATCGTGGGGAGCAACATCCAGGCCCTGGAGGCGGCCCGGTCCGAGGCCTGCGCCCTGGGCCTGACCCCGATGATCCTGTCCTCGTCCATCGAGGGCGAGACGCGAGAGATCGCCCGGATGCACGCCGCCCTGGCCCGCGAGATCCGGACGAGCGGCAACCCGGTCACGCCGCCGGCCTGCCTCATCTCCGGCGGAGAGACCACCGTTACGCTGCGGGGAACCGGCAAGGGCGGGCGAAACCAGGAGTTCGTCCTGGCGGCCGCCCTGGACATCGCGGGCCTGCCGGACACCGTGATCCTGAGCGCGGGAACGGACGGGACGGACGGCCCGACGGACGCCGCCGGCGCCATCGCCGATGGCGAAACCTGCGGCAGGGCGCTCGCCCTGGGGCTGAACCCGCGAGCAGCCCTGG
>JACPAT010000341.1 GCA_016180655.1 Candidatus Methylomirabilota bacterium
CTCCCCGATCACGTAGGCGGCCTGCGGGATGCCGAGGAGCGCCAAGACGATCAGGACAGCGACGATCTGGCTCATGGCTCGTTATCTCCTTGCCCCGCCCGGGCGGGGCGCTGGCGCGGCCGGCGTTGGCTCCGCTGGCCCTGCCTCGGCCGGGGCCGCGGGCTTGGCGGGAGCCAGGCCGAATCCCTTCAGGGGGAGCAGGGGCAGAACGCCCCCCCGGTCGCCGCCGTCCAGGATGATCTTCTCAGTGGCGGGCAGGACCCGGTCAACCATCTCGAGGTACAGCCGGTCCCGGGTCACGATTTCGGCCTTCCGGTACTCCTCCAACTGCTTCAGGAACCGGCTGGCGTCCCCCTGGGCCCGGATGAGGCGCTGCTCCCGGTAGGCCTCGGCGGCCCGCAGCATCTGAACCGCCTCGCCCCGGGCCTTGGGGACCACCTCTTCCCGGTAGCCCTCGGCCTCCTTGATCAGCCGCTCCCGATCCTCCCAGGCCCGCACCACGTCGTGGAAGGCCTCCCGCACATCCCGGGGGGGATCCACCGTCAGCAGGCGGACCTCGGTGGCCAAAAGGCCCGTGTTGTACTGGTCCAGCAGCTCCTGGAGACTCTTCTTCACCCGGTCCTGGACCTCCACGCGCCCTTCGGTCATGGTCCGGTCAATGGTGTTTTGGCCCACGGCTGCCCGCAGGGCCACCTCGACCGAAGCAAGCAGGGCCCGCTCCGGGTCCCGGGCGCCGAACAGGAACTTCGCCGGGTCCTGGACCAGGTATTGGACAATCAGCTGGACATCCACGATGTTCTCATCGCCGGTCAGCATCAGGGCCTCGCCGGGCACGGGCCGCGTCGTCCCGCGCTCGGTGCGGAACCCGATCTCCGTCCGGCGGACCCGGGCCGTGTCCACCACGTCGTGGCTCTGCACCGGCCACGGCAACCGGTAGCGGAGCCCCGGTTCCGTCTGGCTCATCACCCGACCGAACAAGCGCTCGATACCCCGTTCCCCGGGGCCGACGACGTAGATCCCCGAGGCCAGCCATAGGAGCAAAACCGCCAGCAGCGTCAGCCAGGCCACCCGGCCCTTTCCCCACCGCTGGAGGAACCGTCGCACCTGCTCCGTTAGCTGCTGAAAATCCGGGAAGTCCCCACCGGGTGGACGCCACACAGCCATGATTCTCCCCCCTTCTTCGACAGCTCGTCCGGCTTCGGTGGGGTCATCCCGCTCCATCCCGGCGTCGTGACCGACACCAGCGGAGGTCAGCCCACCAGTTTCACCCGCTAACTGCCTTTGGCAGCCCCGTAGGATGCACACCCCGCGGTCCGGCGGCGGAGGACTACGAACAGGATCAGCGCCAGCAGGCTCAGGGCGGCCATCAACCCGGCCGGCATCAATACGCCGCCCTGCCAATACTGGTTGCCAAAATACAGGGTGAGGCACCGTAAATCAGGCCGACTACCCCGATAGCTGTCATGGCTGTTCTCCCTTTCCTGCACGCACGGGACCGGTCCCGAGTGTGTGGACCCATTACCCCCTTGATGCTCTCTGCTTTGGCCGTCGCACCGTGGCGCGGCCGCGGACCCGCCGCCAGAACCCCGCCGCACTTGATGCCTCGCTGCCAGGACCACGACCGGTCCGCCGTCGATCCAGCGCAGGCCAAGCTTCCTCCGGCAGTTGCCCGATCCGGGCCCGGGTCCGGATTGCCTCCACGTCTGCCGCCGTGATCCCGGGCGTGCTGGCGAAGTCGGCCCAGTCGCGGAATCCCTTGCGGATCGCCCGGTAGTGGACGATCCGCCGGGCCTTGTCCGCCCCGATCCGCGGGAGCTGGGTGAGTTCCCGCTCGGTGGCGCTGTTCAGGTTCATCATGCTCGTGCGTGTCCCGCCCATCGGAGGCCTTCCGGTTTTCTCTTCTCACCGGACCGATTCCCTTCCGATCCGTATCGTTCCTCCCCATTGTGCCAAACGCGCTCCGCGTCAGCGAACGCGACGGGGCGATACGAGCCGCTTTTCCCTCTGGGCCGCGCACGGCGCGCAGCGGACCGCTTCGGGCATCGCCTGAAGTCGCGCAGGCGCGATCGGATGACCGCAGGCATCGCAGCGACCGTAAGTTCCCTCCCGGATCTTCTCCTCGGCCCGCACCAGCCCCTTTAGGCGCGCCACCAGGATCTCCCGGGAGGCGAACTCAATCTCCTTTACCACGCTTTCCTGCGCTGCCTCCATGACCTCGGATGTCGGTGTATCGCTACTGCCATGGCGTCCCGGGTGCCGGCCCGGGCTGTGCTGGTCCAGCCCTGCCAGGCGCTCCAGGATCGCCCGGCGTTCCGCCAGGATCCGTGTGGCCAAGGTCCACTTTGACGGGGCGTGCTTCCGGTCCTGATCCATGACATGCCTCCCGGACGACCGCCGGTGAAACCTGTTACGGCCCCATTGCCTGGAGTCGCGCTTCGGCCTCATCGCCGTGATGCTGCCGCTCCAACTCACTCGGCCTCCTTGGCATCGTCCTGTCTCCTCTGCCTGCATCGTCATCCGGCTATCGGGTCAGGGGACAAAAAAAACCTCCTGCCTTCCGTGGCGGCAAGAGGTCTTGATCCGTGGGGCCGTCAGGCCCCACGCTGGCGGGCCGGATCGCCTGCTATCGGGCGATCGTCCTGACGACGTCGCCAAGCCCTGAGGTGATCTACTCCCCTCTTCTGGCCCG
>JACPAT010000290.1 GCA_016180655.1 Candidatus Methylomirabilota bacterium
AAGGGGTTTTTCCGCATCCTGCTAGACGGAGATTCAGAAACGGGTGCTTTGGCGGAACGGCTCCCTCCTGGTTCCCTCCTACAACCCCAGCGCCCACTCCTGCAGGACGGCCGCCACCTCGGGCCGGGAGAACTCCTCCGGCAGCGCTTCGCCGTGTCGCAGGAGCTCCCGGACGCGCGTCCCGCTCAAGGCGACCCGCTCGGACTCCCCGTGCGGACAGGTCTTGGTCGAGGCCATTCCATCACACCGCCGGCAGAAGAATGCCTCGTCGAAAAAGAGAGGGGTGATGTCCAGGTCCTCGCGGGGGATCCGCATGAAAAGCTCACGGGCGGCATACGGCTGGTAGAACCCTCCCACCCCGGCGGGATCGCGTCCCACAATGAAATGGGTGCACCCGTAGTTCTTGCGGACCAGGGCGTGAAAGACCGCCTCGCGTGGCCCGGCGTATCGCATGGCCCCCGGGAAGACACTCAGCATGACGCGGTCTTTCGGGAAGTAGCGCTCCACCAGAGCGCGATAGCACCGCATGCGCACTTCCGATGGGACATCGTCGAGCTTCGTCCGGCCAACCAGCGGGTGAATCAGGAGGCCATCCATCAGTTCCAGGGCGCATTTCTGGATGTACTCGTGGGAGCGATGGATGGGGTTGCGGGTCTGAAAACCGACGACGGTCCGCCAGCCTCGTCCCTCGAAGCATCGCCGGGTCTCAGCGGGCGGAAAGTAATAGTCCTCGAATCCCAGCACGGACGGTCGTCGCGCCAGGCTGACCGGTCCGCCCACCAGCAGGTCGCCGCGCCGCAACAGATACTCGACGCCGGGGTGGCGAGAATCCTCGGTGCGGTACACCAGGCGGGCCTCCTCCCGCTTATTGTACGGGAAGATCTCCTCGACTGAGAGGAGGCCGAGCAGCTCGCCATCCGAGCCCAGGAGGGCCGCCTCTCTCCCCTCTGCCAGCCCGCGCGCCCCATGCTCGTCCACGGCGAGGGTGATGGGAAGCGTCCAGAGGACGCCGTTCTTCAGGCGCATCTCGTGGACCACCCGCTCGTAGTCGGCCCTATTCATGAACCCCTGGAGAGGGCTGAACACGCCCGTGGCGAGGCATTCCAGGTCGGATGCGGCCCTGGCGTTTAACGAGATCTGAGGGAGGTCCCGCGCCCGCGCCTCTGCTGCAGCCCGGGCCCCGGCCGGAAGGACTCGATCAATGAGCCGGCCCCCGTGGGGGAGGATCGGCGCCAGCGAAGCCCCCCCAGATGATTCGACCGATTCCGGCACGATCCCCCCTCCCTTCTCCATGTCGCGCTCTCATCAATTACCTTGGCGACGATCGCTGTTGCCGGATTGGACGTGGAGGCCGCATTCCTTGTGCTCCGGGTTTTCCCACCACCAGCGGCCGGCCCGGATGTCCTCCCCAGGCTGGACCGGCCGGGTGCACGGCGCGCACCCGATGCTGGGATAGCCCCGATCATGCAACGCGTTGTAGGGCACGCCGTGTTTCCGGATGTAGTCCCACACCTGCGAAGAGGTCCACTCCACCAGGGGATTCACCTTGACGAGGCCGTTGACCGCATCCCACTCCACGCTGCGCACGCTGACCCGGGTGGCTGCCTGCTCCCGGCGAAGCCCGGTCACCCAGGCCCCGAGGCCGGACAACGCGCGCCGGAGCGGCTCCACTTTTCGGATGCCACAGCAGGTTTTTCGGGCCTCAATGCTCTCGCGGAACGAATAGAAACCGTGCTCCCGCTCCAGCCGCTCAACGTCTTCCCTGTCGGGGAAGACACTCTGGATGGTGATGCTGTATTTCCGCCGGACCTCCTCCATTACCTCGTACGTCTCCTCATGCAGCCTCCCGGTGTCCAGGGTGAACACGCGCACCTTGGGGTCCAGGCGCCACCACATGTCAATCAGAACGACGTCCTCGGCCCCGAAGCTGGAAGCCAGGGCGACCCTGGGCCCGAACCGCTCCAGTGCCCATGCCAACACGCGCTCTGCCGACGCCCCTTCCAGCCTATCCTTCTCGTCGCCGCACACTTCCATCAGCCGGTCCATTCCTCGCGAACTCCTCTCTCCCGCCTTACAAGAGGCGCAGGGCCGCATAGCCGATCGCCGCAGAGATGATGCGACTCAATAGATCAGGGTGGGCGCGACCAGGCAGCCGCTGCCGACGCCGCTGACGCCGGCCAGGAGCGAGGCACCGAGCCCCACGAAGGGAAACATGAGTATCGAGGTCATGCCCACCTTTCCGCCCCTCTCCTGCCTGGCGAGCCCAGGCGGTTACTCGGAGGCCCAGCCACGGGAGGCGGAACTCGGATAGAATGCGGAAAGATCCTCCGAGCTTCCCCGCTGCCGGCCCGGAACCGGAGGGGGGATATCGGCCATCGAGGAGGACGGTGCCTCGATCGCGAGGAGGACGCCATCCAGGCGGCGTAGCTCCTCCCGGGCGAAAGTCGGCCACACCCATCCCCCCCAGAACCCCTCATCCAGCGAGGTCAGGACGCTCGGACGTTCAGATCCCCGGAGATATCGGGCGACCTCGGCCACCAGGTCGTCCCAGGCGCAAATCGGGTGCGCAGCCAAAATCTCCTGCACTCGCCACTCCAGCGGAGACCGAGGGACGCCTCCAGGAATGGCTCGCACCCGGCGCGGATCATGCCCGCAGCCCTCCCTGGGTCGTCGAACATAGTCTCGCGCCTTCAAGAACCAGCGCACCACGCACCTCCCTCCGGAGACCGCCTACCCTGCGCCATCTCTCCTCCAGGAGAGGATCGGTTCGCCTTACCGGAAGATCACAGTCGCCACCCCCAGCGCCACCAGGGTATTGAACGCCGTCGCCAGGGCGTACACGCCGATGGGCCGCCAGCCGGTCTCCCGCAGGCCGCGGAACGACAAGCCGAAGCCGATGGACAGGAAAGCCGCCATGAAGAACCATTCGCGCAGGTGCCCAAGATCCCGCTTCACGCTGCTCCCGATCCACCCGTTGGACAGGGCTACCGTGACCACGATCGAGGCCAGGATGAACCCCAGGACAAACTTCGGGAACCGCTCCCAGATCTCCCAGGCGCTGGGTGGACCCTGCGGGTGCCCCCCGGGCTTTCGCTCCACCACCACGACCCAGTAGAGCGCCAGCAGGAATGCCACCACGCCGATCAGGGCGTTCTGCGAGAGCTTGGCGATGGAGGCGACCTTCAGGGCTTGCTGGCTGTGGATCGTGCCGGCCCCCACCACCGCCGCCGTGGTGTCGATGTTGCCGCCGATCCACGCCCCGGCCACGTTCGGGGACAGGTTCAACCAGATCGCGGCCGCCGGCTGGAGGAACATGAGCGGGAGGGCGAACAGGATCACCAGCCCGGTGACGTAGGCAAGCTGCTCCTTCTTGGCCAGGACCGCTCCCGCCGCCGTGATCGCCGCGGACACCCCGCAGATGGCCACCGAGGCGGCCAGCAGCGCGCGCAGCTTCTCCTCTACGCCGAGCCAGCGTGCCACGAACCAAGTGAAGAAGAACACGGTGGTGATGAGGATCACGGCCTGGAGCAGGCCCTTCACCCCGAACGCCGCGATCTCCGCCAGGTTGATGGTCGCCCCCAGCAGGACCAGGCCGGTCTTGAGGAAGAACTCCGTGCGAAAGTACCCTGCCAGCCGTTCCTTGATGCCAAAGAGCGAGAGGGCCCCGCTGGCCAGAAGGCCCAGCAGGACCGCGTACACCGGAAACTCGATCACGCGAAGCTGCTTGCTCCAGCCCGGGACCGTCTTGGTCAGCCGCCAGGTGGCCACCGTGAGCAGCACTACCAGGAGCAGCGACGCGGACCACCACGCCCATTGCTTCGACGGTTCCGGGCGGCTGGCGGAGACCACCTCGCCCGAGGTCAATACCCGATCGCTCATCGTCCCTTCTCCTTTCCCTCCTATCGCCGCCTCAGGGAATGTTCTTCAAAATCCCGGTGAGGACCAGCGCCACCAGGGCCAGCCCCACCACAACCGCCAACCAGTCCTCCGTGAACAGGTGTGTGAATCGCCGTGACGCTACCTTCTCCGAGGCCATGCCTTCATCCCTCCTCTCTTGAACCATTCAAAACAATGAAAGCCAATCCCGCCTCCGGCGGGATTGGCCTCCAGTTGTCTGGTCGGCACCCTGGGATTTCTTTCTCCGCAGATTACGACGCGCACTCGCCTGGGCCGGTCTCCACGCGGAAGCGCTCGGTCCCGCCCCAGTCGAGGTATTTATCCGGCGCCTCGGACTGGGCCGGCAGGTCGGTCAAATCCTTCACCGCATCGCGGACCTTGGACACGCCGACGCGCTCCACGAAGGCCTCGAATTTCTCGCCTTCGAGTCGCTCCGCCTGCCACAGATCCAGCAGGCGGCCCACCAGCGCCGGCGCATTCTTCGCCGGGACCTTGAGCGCCGGCCGGGCGTAGCGCGTCCCGTCCAGGTTGAGCGACGCGCCGAGGAACACCTGGTAGGTCGGGACCTGCTGCCGGTCGAACTCCTTCGAGCCACCGGAGAAGCCGATCCCCGCGATGTGGTGGTGGCCGCAGGAGTTGGGGCACCCCGAGATCTTGATCCGGATCCCGGCCTCGTCGGCCAGGTGCGCGTGGCCGTTCTGGAAGATCTCGCCGATGGCCAGGGCGAGTCCCCGGGATGAGGTGATGCCGAGCTGGCAGGTGTCCGCTCCGGGGCAGGCGGTGATGTCGGCGAGGCGATCCGCCGACGGCTCACCCAGGCCCACCCCCTTCAAGAGGCGGTACACCGCCGACAGGCTGGCATTGGGGACCCAGCGGAAGATGAGGTTCTGCTGGTTCGTCGTCCGAAGCCACCCGTCCGCGAACTGCCGCGCCACGAAGGCCAGCACCCGCAACTGCTGGGCCGTCACATCTCCCAGCGTCAGGCGGACGGACGCCATGGAATACCCCGCCTGCTTCTGGGGGCGCACGTTCGTGATCCACCACCGGCGATACTGGGGATCCCCATTCGGTTCGCCTGCCTGCTCTGCACCATGCGGGCCAGGCCGGGACGGCTCCGGCGCGACGACGATCGGGGGAATCTTCCCGGCCAGGACCGCCCGCAGGCCGTCCCGCTCCTTCAAGACGAGATCCCGGAACTTGTCCATGCCCAGGTTCCGGATCACGAACTTCAGTCGGGCGAGATTCTTGTTGTCCCGGTTCCCCGTCCGATCGAACACGCGCACGATGGCCGCGATGGTGACCAGGAGGTCATCGGCGGGCGTGAAATCCTCCAGGAGCTGCGAGACCTGCGGGGACGGGCCCAGCCCCCCGCCGACATAGAGACGGAAGCCCACCTGGGTCGTGCCGTTGTCGCGACGCACGGCGGCCACCGCGCCGATGTCGTGAATCGGGGCGAGGCCGCAGTGGTCGGAGCATCCGGAGAAGCTGATCTTGAACTTCCGGGGCATGTTCTGGTTCATCGGATTGCGAAGCAGGAACCGGGCCGTGGCATCGGCATACGGGGTCACGTCGAACGGCTCGTCCGGGGTCACCCCCGCGTGGGCGCAGGCCGTCACGTTGCGCACCGTGTTGCCACAGGCCTCGCGCGTGGTCAGGCCCACTTCTGCCAGCCGCCGCAGCGTGAGCGTCAGGACCTCCGGCTTCACGAAGTGGAACTGAATGTTCTGGCGGGTAGTGATGTGCCCGACTCCGCGGGGACTCTCCTCGGCCAGCTCCGCCAGGCGGTCGACCTGCCGCGCGGTCAGGCCGCCCCACGGGATCTTCACCCGCACCATGTGCACGCCTTCCTGGCGCTGGCCATAGACGCCGTGCTGGAGCCGGAATCGCTTGAACTCATCCGGCGTGATCTCACCCCGCCAGAAGCGCCGGACGAAGACGTCAAAGGTGTCGATCTCCTGGTCGTTGGCCCAGGAATCAGGCTCCGCCTGGCTCTGCCCGGGAAGCTCTTCGGCTTCGGGGATGTGGAGGTGAGGTCGCTTCGTCTCGGTGGTCCCGTGTTCGCTCATGGCGTTTCCCCTGAGGAAAAGGTTGATCCGCCTTCGGCGGAATCGGAATCCAATCGCCCGGTCGGCCTGTCGACGGCGCCCTGGTCCGCTAGGCCAGCCGGACCTTCTCCGTCTTGTCGATCTGGACGACGCGCGAATCCTGGATGACGATCTGAACGTGGCCATAGCGCACGCTGCTGATCGCCTTCACGATCTGCTCGACGATTTCATCATTCTCTGGAGGGCCAGCATGCCTGGGAGCAATCGGGGCACCGTTCATTGTTTCCTCACTATTCTCTAATCTCTATTGGAATACTGTACTTTCTGGCAAAAATAAAACGCGCCATCCAGCTCACAAACAACAACACATGCTCATCATCGCATCCTCCGCGACCAAAACACGAAGCCCCTTCCCATCGGAATGCTGAGAAGGGGCCTTTTCGATAGCTGTCCCCTTCTCATCTCTCCCCATTTACCGGTGTGCCCGGCGTCTGAGGCTGGAGTTGGCACCACGCCTTACGCGTAGTTGCCGTGGCGTCATCGGGCCAGTCCCTCTGCCACTCTGGATGAGAAGCGCGCCCTTTCTAACCAATCCGTAACCTCCTGTCAAGACAAAACAGAAAAATTCTTCAGATACCCGCCCAAAGTATGTGGGAATTGGAATTCCACCTCAAGCCGTCCGGCGTCTGTCCTCAGTCAACCGGCTCCTGTATCTTCGGCTTCAGGTGTTGTGCGTCCGGTTTCTGTCCCTTTCTCGAACTGGTTCTCACCATTCCTTATCTCTCAACATCCGGCCCCCCAATTCAGGTAAGGGGCTTGACGCCCTGCCTTGCCCGTGATACCTAACGGTGCCACACGCAAAAGTTACCGCGTAGCTCGCAGGCGAGTCGTCCACCCGGGGTGGGAGAGGCCGGAGGGGGCCGGGAGGACCATCGCAGCCCACCTCTTGCAGACTCCGAGTTCTCACTCGTGAAGAAGCCCCCCGTGCCCACGGGGGCGCATCCCGTCCGTGACGACAGCCCGGCGTCGCGCATGTGGGGGAATCCTCCATGGACCTCGGCCTCAAGGACCGCGTGGTCATGATCAGCGGGGCCAGCCGCGGAATTGGCCGGGCCGTCGCCGCCGCCTTCATCGCCGAGGGGGGCCGCCTGGCCGTGTGCAGTCGCAACGGCGAGGAACTGCGCGCCGCCCTCCAGGCCGATGGCCTGCCCGCGGACCGCGTGCTCCCCGTGCAGGCGGACGTGGGCCGACCCGCGGACACCGAGGCGTTCGTGCGAGCGGCGCTGGACCGGTTCGGGGCGATCCATGTGCTGGTCAACAATGCCGGGGCCGGGCTGCCGGCGGCCTTCGAAGAGCTGGCGGACGACCGGTGGGCCACGGTCCTCGAGCAGAACCTCTGGAGCACCATCCGCCTCACGCGGGCGGTGCTGCCGGCCATGAGGGCCGGGGGCGGCGGGCGGGTCATCAATGTGTCCGCCCTCTCGGGCCTGCGGCCCCGGCTGGGCCAGGTCGGCTCGAATGTGGCCAAGGCCGGCGTGGTGAGCCTCACGCAAAGCCTGGCCGCCGAATTGGCGCCCCACAACATCCAGGTGAACGCCGTCTGCCCGGGCATGGTACTCACGTCACGCTGGATCGCCCGCGTGGAGCGCCTGGCACGCGAGCAGGGCATCTCGGAGGAGGAGGCGCAGAACCGGCTGGCCGGGCACGGTGTCCCGCTGGCCCGGTTCGGTCGGCCGGACGAGGTGGCCGGCATCATTCTCTTCCTGGCCTCGCGTCACGCCGGCTACATCACCGGCGCCGCCATCCCGGTGGACGGCGGCCTCGGGGCATGCATTGACCTGCGGCCCCGCAGCCCCTAGGGGGCCTGGCGCCCGGGCGCTGTTAGTGGTCGGCGATCAGCGGTCAGCCGAGAGTTGGCTGCAGGGAAATGCTGTCGGGCTCCGGCGACTGGCTGCCGGGGCTGAATGCGGACCGCTGTTGGCCCATAGCTTCCAAGAGGAGGTGCATGATGGAAACGGGGAGGTGGATGGAACCCGCCAGGCTGGCGCTGGCCGCGGTCTCCCTTGCGGTCTGGCTGGCCGGCTTGATCGTGGTGGCAGCACCGGCCGCGGGCCAAAGCGTGGCGGAGCTGGCGAAGAAGGAGGGCAAGGTCGTCTGGTATTCCTCGCTGGGCCTCGACCTGGCGCAAAAAGTCTGCAACACCTTCAGCCAGCGGCACCCGGGGGTGACCTGCGAACTCACCCGCAGCGGCTCCGAACGCATCTTCCAGCGCATCATGCAAGAGCTGAAGGCGAACCTGGCCATTGCGGACGTGGTCCACACCTCCGACGCGGCCCACTTCGTGGATTTCAAGACCCAGGGGATGCTCATGGCATACGAGCCGGCCGGCATGAAGAGCATCCGCGCCGACTTCAAGGATCCGGACGGGGTCTACTACACCTTGCGCGGGACCCCCTACGTGATGGCCTACAACTCGCGCCTGGTTCCGAAAGATCAGGCCCCGCGCAAGTGGCAGGACCTGCTGGATCCGAAGTGGCGCGGCAAGGTGGCTCACGGGCACCCCGGGTACAGCGGTATCGTGACGACCGGCATGCTGGGGATCCTGAGCAAGTACGGGTGGGACTATTACGCGGCCCTGGCCAAGAATCAGCCGATCATCGGACAGTCGGCCGAGGATCCGCCGGTGAAGGTGGCTGGCGGGGAGGGGCCCATCGGGGTGAGCGGCGAATACAACCTGTTCCGCGCCAAGAAAAAGGGCAACCCCATCGAGATCGTCTTCCCGGAGGACGTGGTCCCCTTCGTCAACTCCCCGGTCGCGATCCTCAAGCGGGCCCCCCACCCGAATGCGGCCAAGCTCTTCATGGACTTCCTCTTCGGCAAGGAGGCGCAGCAGTTGATGGCCGATGACGGCCTCTACGTCCCCAACGAGGCGGTGACCTATCCCCCCGGCAAGACGCCCCTGAAGGACCTGAAGTCGGTGGTCCCGGACCCGATGGAGATCCTGAAGCGGAACGAGGAGATCAAGGCCAAGTTCCGGGAACTCTTTGGCGTCTGATCCGGCCATACCTGGTTACGCCGCCTCGTCCTTCGCCTGTCGGACGGCGCCCTGCACGCTTTGCCGGCGGCGAGGGGGGCCGCACCCGGCCGGGGGAGGCATGTGGTATGGAAGGGGGCAATGACCGAGCACGCAGTGCAACGCCGGGACGTCGGCCTGCTCGTGTGGCTCCTGGCCGGCGGGCTTACCGTGGCCCTGGTGGCGGGACCCCTGGTGGCCCTGATCCTCTCCAGCCTGAGCGGGCCGAAAGGGATGACGCTGGCCCGCTACGTCGCTGCTTTCGCGCCGGCGATCCATCGCGGGCCCATCCTCAATTCCTTCGTCCTGGCGGCGTCCGTGGGGGGCCTGAGCGTGGCCCTGGGTCTGCCCATCGCCTGGGCCCTGGCCCGCACCAGCATGCCGCTCCGCGGCCTGGTGCGCGCCCTCGTGGTGGCCGCCTTCGTCACCCCATCCTTCCTGGGGGCCATGGCCTGGATCATCCTGGCCGGGCCCAACGCGGGCCTGCTGAACATGGCCTTCCGCGCCCTCACGGGCGCCCAGGCCCCGCTCGTCAACATCTTCAGCATGGGCGGCCTGATCTTCGTCGTGACGCTCTCCGCCGTCCCCATCGTGGTGATCATGGCGGTGGGAGCGCTCCAGGCGCTGACCCCGGACATGGAGGAGGCCGCCAGGATCGCGGGTGCCGGTCCGCTGGCCGTGGCCCGGACCATCACGCTTCCGCTGATCGCCCCGGCCATCCTGGGCGCCTTTCTCCTGGCGGTCCTGGAGGCCCTGGTGCTCTTCGGCGCCCCCGCCATGATCGCCATCCCGGCGCGGTTTCACGTGATGACCACGCAGCTCTGGGCTTTCTTCCAGTATCCGCCCAGGATCGAGGTCGCCGCCGCCTACGCCCTGCCCCTCATGGTGGTGGCGGCCGGCCTGCTGTGGATCCAGCGGCGTCTCCTGGGGCGCCGCGGGTACGCCACGACCACAGGACGCGAGGGCCGGGCTCGACCCATGGACCGCGGGCCGTGGGACTGGGCCTTCCTCGGACTGTGCCTCCTCTATGTGACGTGCGCCATCCTGCTGCCGTACGGTGCGCTGCTGATGGCGGCCCTGTCCAAGGCCTGGGGCCAGTCCTTTACCCCGGCCAACTGGACCCTGGCCAACTTCCACTTCGTTCTCTTCGAGTACGATCCCACCCGCTCCGCCATCGTGAACACGCTGGAGCTTTCCGCCGTGACGGCCACGGCCGGTGCCCTGCTCACGGCCCTCCTGGCCTATGCCGCAGGACGGCGGCTGGTGCGGGGGGCGGGGGCCCTGGCCGCCCTGGCCAGTGTGCCCCTGGCCATCCCCGGCATCGTGCTGGCCGTGGGCCTGTTCATCGTGTACACCCGGCCGCCCCTGGCGCTCTACGGCACCGTGTGGATTCTCTTCGTGGCCTACCTCACCAAGTACCTGCCCGTGGCCTACACGGCCAACCGGGCGGCTGTCTTCGGCGTCCACCCGAGCCTGGAGGAGGCGGCCCGCACCCTGGGAGGAACGCGGTGGGCCGCCTTCCGGGACGTGGCCCTGCCGCTGATGCGGCCCGGGCTGGCCTCGGCGTGGCTGCTGGTGTTCCTGCCGGCGCTCCGCGAGCTGAGCTCGGCCATCCTGCTGTTCACGGCGAACTCGCGCGTGGTGTCGGTGGTGATCTACGAGCTGTACGAGGAGGGCCGGTGGGAGGCCGTCTCCACCCTGGGGGTCCTCCTGCTGGCCCTCACGCTGGCCATCCTGGCGGCCACGCACCGCCTGCTGGGTCGCCGCCTGGGGCTGACCTGAGATCGCGTGAAGGAGCTTGGAGGGTTGGATGATCGGCATCCAGATGGCGCCCACGGCCCGGCGGATCGTGGAGACGGTGCTGGCCGTGAAGCCGGGCGAGCAGGGATGCGTCGTCACGGACACGGAGTGCCCCTCCTCCATCACCGGGGCCGTGGCCGCGGCCGCGCGCGCCGCCGGGGCCGAGGTGGCCGTGGTCACCATGACGCCGCGCGAGGCCGGCAGCGTGGAGCCTCCCGCCGTGGTCGGGGCGGCGATCCAGGCGGCCGACGCGGTGATCTGGCAGGCCACCTACGCCGTCGTCCACACGCGCACTGCCCGGGCCGCCTTTGCCGGGGGGGTGCGCCTCTGCGACATGTGGGGCTTCACCGAGGACATGATGGTGCGGGGCGGCGCCACGGCCGATTACGCCGCCATCGCCGACCTCAGCCGGCGGCTGGCCCCCTTCTTCACCGAGGGGCGCGAGGCCCGGCTGACCACGCCGGCGGGGACGGACCTGACGGTGTCCCTGGTGGGACGGCAGGGATTCGCCCTGGTCGGCCTGGCCGACCGGAAGGGCACCTTCTGCGCCCTCCCCGATGGCGAGGCCACCATCTCCCCCGTCACCGGGAGCGCCGAGGGCATCCTGGTGCATCCCTTCTGCATCGAGAAGAAGGAGCTGGGCTACGTCAGCGAGACGATCACCATCGAGGTCGCGGGCGGGCGGATGGGACGGATCAGCGGGGGACCCCAGGCGGACTTCCTGGCGCAGGTGCTGGACACGGCCGGCGGCAACGCGCGGAACATCGCCGAGTTCGCCGTCGGCACGAATCCCAGCTGCCGCCTGGGGGTGACGCTGCGGGAGGCCAAGAAGGCGTGGGGGACGGCCCACATCGGCATCGGGGACAGCAAGAGCGTCGGCGGGGACGTGGAGGGGCCGTTGCACTTCGACCTCATCTTCACCCAGCCGACGGTGACGGTGGATGGCTACGCCCTCGTGCGGGACGGCAAGGTGGTGGCATGAGCGTGTCGGCAGGGTGCCCGGCGGCGACCTGAGGGACACATGGCGTCGGTGGATCTCCGAGGATTGCGGAAGGCCTTCGGCAGCGTGGGGGCGGTCGCCGGGGTGGATCTCGCCGTGAGAAGCAGCGAGTTCGTGGCCCTGCTGGGCCCGTCGGGTTGCGGGAAGACCACCACGCTCCGCCTGGTCGCCGGGTTCCTGGCGCCCGACGAGGGCGAGATCCGGGTGGACGGCCGGGTGCTGTCCGCCCCCGGCCGCGTGGTGCCTCCCGAGCGGCGCGGCATGGCCATGATCTTCCAGAGCTTCGCCCTGTGGCCGCACAAGACCGTCGCGGACAACGTATCCTACGGCCTGAAGTTCAAGGGGGTGGACCGGGCCGAGGCGGGCCGGCGCGTGGAGGCGATGCTGCGCACGGTAAAGCTGGAGGCCTTTGCCGACCGGTACCCGGGAGAGCTGTCGGGCGGCCAGCAGCAGCGCGTGGCCCTGGCGCGGGCGCTGGTGGTCGAGCCGGGCATCCTGCTGCTGGACGAGCCCCTCAGCAACCTGGATGCGAACCTGCGGGAGGAGATGCGCTTCGAAATCCGCCGCCTGCACGAGGCCTTCGGGATCACCACGCTTTACGTGACCCACGACCAGGCAGAGGCGATCGCCACGGCGGACCGGATCGCCGTGATGCACCGGGGGCGCGTCGTGCAGATCGGCTCTCCCCAAGAGGTGTACGACCGGCCGCACTCCGCCTTCGTGGCCGCTTTCCTGGGCCGGACGAACCTGATCCCGGGGTGGGTGGAGGGGCCCGAGGCGTTCCATGCGACGCGGGGGACGCCGGTGCGCACGGCCCCCGCGCCCGCTCACCTGGTCGGGCAGGCCGGCGTCGTGTCCATCCGCCCGCACCACCTTCGCCTGCAGGCGGAAGCCGGGCCACCCAACCGGTTCGAGGGGAAGGTCCTCCGGGCCACTTACTTCGGCGAGGGGATGGACTTCCTGGTGGACGTTCCGTCCCTGGGCCAGAGCCTCCGCGTCTCGGCGCCGCCCACCCCGCAGGTGGCCGTGGGCGAGCCCGTGACCCTGACCGCGGACCCCATCCACTGCCTCGTCCTCCCGGAGGAGTGACGACACGTAGCGACTGCCCCGCCTCTCGGCACTCGGCTTCCGATCTTCGCCCGATTACTGGCCCCTGTTCCTTGTTCCGAGGCTTGCGGATCTCGTCTTACAGGTCGAGGCGCTCCCCTTGCCATTGGCCTTCCGCCAACTGCCGTCCACGGTCAGCCGTCAGCCAGACACCGCCACTCCCCTTGACGCTGCGGATCGAAAGTGGCTATACTTCTGTCCAGAAGAGAAGGGAGGTCCCTGATGCGATTCGCCAGCGTGGCAGAGGTCAAGAATCAGCTCTCCGCCTATCTCGCCCAGGCCCGGAAGGATAAGAAGTCGATT
>JACPAT010000291.1 GCA_016180655.1 Candidatus Methylomirabilota bacterium
AGGCGCTCTCCGACGCGGACGCGCTGGGGCTCATCTTCCGCCCCGGCTTCAGCACCAGCCGTCTCATCACCGACGTGTCGGGGCGGGGCGTGGGCATGGAGGTCGTGCAGACGGTGCTGGAGCGCATGCGCGGCTCCGTGGCCGTGGACAGCACGCCGGGGCGAGGGACGCGCGTCACCCTGGATCTGCCCCTGAGCCTGGCCATGCTCCCCGCGCTCCTCGTCCGCACCGGCGACGTGACCTACGCGCTGCCGGCCTCGGCCGTGGAGCGGGTGGCCCGCTTTCAGCCGGAAGAGCTCCAGAGCCTCGAGGGCCGCCGGGCCGCGCGCCTGGAGGGCGAGACGATCCCCCTGGTGGAACTGGCGGGCCTCCTGGGGGTCCCCTGCGACCGGGCGGAGGGGGGCGCCGTGACCGCCGTCCTGCTGCGGGCCGGGACCCGCAGGGTGGGCTTCCTCGTGGACGAGGTCCTGGATGAGGGCGAGGTGGTGTTGAAGGAGCTCGGGCCGTTCCTGGGGAAGGTGGATGTCGTGGCCGGCGCGACGGTCCTGGGGAGCGGAGTGGTGGTCCTCATCCTGGATCCCGGCACGCTGATCCGGGTGGCCCGCGGGGCGCCGGTGGCCGCCCCGGGGAGGCCCGTCGCCCCGACCGCAGCGCCCGCGCGGCTCCTGGTGGTCGAGGATTCCCTCATCGCCCGGGACCTGGAGCGGACCATCCTGGAGTCGGCGGGCTTCCAGGTGGAGGCCGCCGTGGACGGCGTGGATGCCCTGGAGAAGCTCGGCAGCGGGGACTTCGATCTGATCATCACCGACATCGAGATGCCCCGGATGGACGGGTTCGAGCTTCTGGGGCGGATCCGGGCCCAGGAGCGCACCCGCGGCCTCCCGGTCATCGTCGTCACGAACCGCGAGAAGGCCGAGGACAAGCGCCGGGGCATGGAGCTGGGCGCCGACGCCTACATCCTGAAGGCGAGCTTCAACCAGGCGAGCCTGCTGGAGACCATCCAGCGACTCATCGGGGCGGGGGCGTGGAGCGGGAAGTGACAGGTGCCGGCGCGCCCATCCGGGTGCTGATCGTGGACGACTCGCCCCTGGTCCGTCAGGTCCTGGGGACGATCCTCGAGGCCGACCCCGCGATCCGGATCGTCGGCCACGCCACCGACGGCAAGGAGGCGGTGGAGAAGGCGTTTCAACTGAAGCCGGACCTGATCACGATGGACATCAACATGCCCGGCATGGACGGCCTGGAGGCCACGGAGAAGATCATGGCCTACCGGCCCACGCCGATCCTCATCGTCACCTCGGCCCGCGATCGGCGTGGCGTCCAGATCACCATGGAGGCCCTCGCCGTCGGGGCCCTGGAGGTGATGGAGAAACCCACGCCGCTCCCGGACCAGTCCTGGGAGGACCTGGGGACCAGGCTGGTGGAGAAGGTCAAGCTGCTGGCGGGCGTCCGGGTGATCACCCACCTCAAGGGCCGGAGCCGACACCTCCCGGGTCGGGTCGGGGCCGACGGCCAGGAGAAGGTCCACCGGGTGGTCGGCATCGGGGTCTCCACGGGGGGGCCCGGCGTCCTGAGCCAGATTCTCAAACGCCTGCCGGCCGATTTCCCCATGGGCCTCCTCATCGTCCAGCACATGAGCGAGGGCTTCATGCCGGGCCTGGTGGAATGGTTGAGCCGGGAGGTTCGTCTTTCCATCCAGCTCGCCTGCGAGGGGGACCTGGTCAAGCCGGGGCTGGCCCTCATGGCCCCGGAGGGGGCGCACCTGGTCGTGCAGCAGGGGGGTCGGGCCCGCCTGCGCCAGGCCTTGCCGGTGGGCGGCCACCGCCCCTCGGCCGATGTCCTCCTGCACTCCGTGGCCGCGATCTATGGGGAGGCCGCCATCGGCGTCCTCCTGACGGGAATGGGCCGGGACGGGGCGGAGGGTCTCCGGGCGATCCGGGATGCGGGCGGCTCCACCATCGCCCAGGATGAGGAGAGCTGCGCCGTCTTCGGCATGCCCAAGGCCGCCATCGAGCTGGGCGCGGCCCAGGACGTCCTGCCGCCGTCCGGCATCGCCGAGCGCCTGATCCAACTGGCTCGCCGATCCGTCCCATGAAGAGCCTGGCCGCCTTCGCCGAGGAGGAATACGAGGCCTTCCGCGACCTGCTGCGCGACGCGGCCGGCCTGAAATTCGACGAGAGCCGGCGCGAGGCGCTCCGGCTGGCCGCGCGGACGCGGGCCCTGGCCTGCGGGGATGAGAGCTTCCGCGTCTACCTGGAACGGCTGCATGGCGAGGGAGGCGAGGCGGAGCGCCAGCGCCTGCTCGACCTTGTGACTATCCAGGAGACCTATTTCTTCCGAAACCCGGAGCACTTCCAGGCGCTGGCGGGCCCGGTGCTGCACGAGGTCCGGCTGCATGCCGGCGGCCGGCCCATCCGCGTCTGGAGCGCCGGCTGCGCCACGGGCGAGGAGGCCTACTCGATCGGGCTCAGCCTGCTGGAAGCGGGGGTGCACTCGACCGAGGTGGTGGGCACCGATCTGAGCGAGGCGGCTCTGGGGGCCGCACGGACCGGCCGCTACGGCCAGCGGGCCGTGCGCCAGGTGCCACGACCCCTCCTGGACCGCTACTTCGAACGGGTCGACGACCAGTTCCTGGTGGGCGAGACGCTTCGCCAGGTCGTCCGGTTCGAACACCTCAACCTGATCCGCGAGCCGTTTCCCACCGTCCGCTTCGCCGGCTGCGATGTGCTGTTCTGCCGGAACGTCATCATCTACTTCACGCCGGAATCCGTCCGGCGGATCGTTCGCACATTCGCCGAGTGTCTGCTCCCCGGCGGCGTCCTCTTCCTGGGGCCGTCAGAAACCCTCTGGCAGTTGAGCACCGACTTCGAGCTGGCGGAGTGGGGCGGGGGGTTTTACTACCGGCGGCGCCGGCCGGTCCCCGTCCGGGAAGCGCGACCTCCAGTGCGGGCGACCGCTTCCCTCGCACCGCCCCGCTCGCCGTCCCGGCGGCCGCGCCGCCACCCCCGGCGGGTTGCCCCGCCGATCCCCCCGGCTTCCTCGGGGCTCGACAAGGCCCTGGAGGCCCTGCGGGCCGGCGATGCCCCGGGAGCGACGGCCATTCTGGAAGCAAGCCTCGACGGTCAGGGCGCCGGGGCGGTCCCCCTGGTGGTCCTCGCGTATCTGTACCTCAGTGGTGGTCGGCGCGAGCCGGCCGTGGATCTCACGCGGCGCGCCCTGGCCCTGGACCCGCTGTGTCCGGATGCCCACCTGCTGGAGGGACTCGTCGCCAGGGAGGAGGGCCGGCACGAGGAATCCCAGGCCGCCTTCCGGCGCGCACTGTATCTCGAGCCGGCCTCCGCCCTGGCCCGCTACCACCTGGGTCAGGTGTACGCGGTCTGCGGGCAGCGACGCAAGGCCGAGCGGGAATTTTCCGAGGCGATCCGCCTCCTGGAAGCCGGCGCGGCCGCCTCGCCCCTATCGGTCGCGTATCCGGCCGAGGCGCTCCACCACGCCTGCCGTCTGGCCTGGGACAAGTGCCGCGAGGCGCGCCGGGCCTGACGCCTGCCGCGAGGATTCAAGCTGACCCGCTCCCCATCGCGTCCGATGCCCGCCACGAGGCCTCGGCTCGCTGCCTGCCTGATTGTCCACGCGAGGGCTCTCGCCACCCACCGACTCTCCTCCCCGCTCTGACCGCCTCCGAGAAGGCGAAATCCCGAAGACATCCTTCTGATTCCGTCCCGGATGATGTCTTCCATGGAAGACGACAACGGTCGAAATTGAGTTGTCAGGAGGGCGATACCGCGAATCGATGCATGTTGAAAACGGCAACAGGGGGCTGTACCCATTGAGCAGAGACAGGAACTCATGACGGGACTGACAGGGAAAGGAGAAGCGCCTATGGCCGAATGATCGAGGAGAGTGATCCGGGTCCGACCCTGGCAGGCGGCTGCAGTGAGAGCTGGTCGGTACAGGGGTCGAGACAATGGGAGGGGAGGAGGTTCATATGCATGCCATTCTCGCAACACTGATCCCCTTCGCTATCCTGATAGTGTTCGGCGCACCCCCGGCGGACGCGGGGACCAAGAATACGGTCACCGGGGTGGAGTACGTGGGGTCCAAGGCCTGCCAGGCCTGCCACCAGACACAGTACAAGGCCTGGGAGAACAGCCTGCATACCCAGATGGTCCGTCCCATCGCCAAGGGCGATTTCAAGAACGTCAAGGCAGACCTGACCGCGCAGGGCGCTCCCAAGCCCGACCAGTACGACTGGGTCTACGCCATCGGTGGCTGGTACAAGGAAGAGCGCTACGCCTATCGGGACGCCAAGGGGAACGTGGTCACCGGAGAGTTCGAGTACAACAAGCCTCAGAATCGCTTTGTGCTGCGGAAAGATCGGGCGGGCAACCTGGAGGCGCTGGACTGGCTCAACTCCTGCGGTGGCTGCCACGCCACGGGCGTGGACTACAACGCGCGCCAGTTCAACGAACTGAACATCGGTTGCGAGGCCTGCCACGGGCCGGGGGCCCTGCACGTGAAGAATCCCAAGGGGGCGAAGGTCGCCGTGGACAAGACCTCGGAGGGCTGCGGCCAGTGCCACATCCGGGGCCAGGACACCTCGAAGCGTTTCGGCTATCCCATTGACTACCAATTCAACAAGCCGGAGACGCTGCTGGCCAAGTTTACTCCCATTCCCGTCACCGACACCGGATCGGTGTATCCCGATCAGAAGAACTCCAACCGGCACCGCCAGCAGTACCTGGACTGGAAGAAGAGCCGGCATGCCACGGCCGGGGTGAGCTGCACGGCCTGCCACGACCCCCACGTGGGTGCCCTCAGCTACCGCACCGGCATGCTCCGTGCGCCGGAGAAGGCGATCTGCGGCCAGTGCCACGAGGCCATCCTGGCCAATCCAGAGAAGCATTCCGGCCACCGGTATGAGCAGGCCTCCTGCTCGGCCTGCCACCTGCTCAAGACCATCGGCAGCGGGTCGGTCACCACCCACACCTTCGAGGCCGTCCCGCCGGCCAAGACCATCCAGTACGGCGTGGACGACCGGGGGCGGGTGAAGATGCCCAACTCCTGCACCGTTTACTGCCACAAGGCTGTGGACGTGGCCGCCATGGACGCGAAGTACAAGGCGCTTTTCAAGAAGTAGCAGGGACGCATCCGACCCACTAGTCCGCAAATACAAAACCGGCGGCTCGAATGAGCCGCCGGTTTTGTGTCCGCACCTGGTGGGGAAGGAGGGACTCGAACCCTCATGAGTTTCCTCACACGCCCCTCAAACGTGCGCGTCTGCCAGTTCCGCCACTTCCCCCTGCGCGCATTTCTACCGCCACGCGCCGCGGATTGTCAATGGAAAAGGATCCGGAGAGCCGAGAGCCGAGAGCCGAGAGCGGGGAACGAAGGCACGAGCGCCGAGCACCGGGCGCCGAGCGCCGGGAACTGAGAGCCGAGAGCCGGGAGCCGAGACCAGAGAGATTAGAGGAGGTGTCCCAGGAGGATCAGGACGCCGGCGGCCGGGCTCAGGTGCAGCAGTTCCCGAAGGCAGACGCGACCGATCACTCCGGCCGGGACGCCTTCGAGGAAATTCACCTCGGGAAACATCGGCCGGGAGACGCACCAGCGGCGGGACGTCAGCGGCCAGAAGAGGGGGATCCCGTGTCCGCCCTGGCCCAGTACAGGTCCCGTGCAGAGGATGTCCAGCACCAGGTGGGAGACGAGGGCCGACGTCCACGCGAGCATGAGCCGCCAGTCCACGGGCAGATCCCGGGCGACCACGGCCATCCAGGCGAGTCCCACCAGGGGCGCCAGGATCACGAGGGAATGGGTTGCGCGGCGATGGATCCGCTGGTAGGGCACCCCCCAGAGGCTGGGGAGAAGATCCAGGTCCGGCAGGCAACTGGCGACGGCTGCGCCTGTCCAGAGCGCAGGCGTACTGTCCGCGCCGAGTCCGCCCGCGACCGCCCCAGCGACCCCGATGCCCACGACGATGTGTCCGATGGGTGAGGCCATGATGGATCACAACTCCAATGGAAAATAAAGAACTGACAACCGCCAACCAACAACCGCGGATCACGAGACAACCACGCCGCTGCACCATAGCGGCCCACTTCGCAATTCGCAAGAAAATTCTCCTCGAATCGTTGGACTTGAGGTCCGCGCGGGTATCCGGTATGCTGGCATCGGGGCTGGGGGCGAAAGGAGGGCGACGCATGTTCGGGACGAGAGCGATGGCGGTGGCCGGGATCCTGGCGTTCCTGCTGGCCGGGTGCGCCACGGTCAAGATCAATGAGGTCCGCGTGGTGACGGGGCGGGTCACGGACGTATCGGGCCAGCCCGTGGCCACTACCCCCGTGGTGATCGTCGGGCGCTCCCTCGACCTGGTGACCACGCGGCTGGAGTACGAGGAGCGTGGTCGCCAGGAGGCGAAGGGAACCACCGACGCCGAGGGCCGGTATCGCATCGAATTCGTCCCGGCCCCGGCCGCTCTGGGCAATAACTTTTACCTCTTTTTCTATGACAAGACGGGCTTCGACCGGGTGCAGTACCGGCGTCCCGAGCCCCTGGACATCACCCCCCTGCTGGAGCGCGACCGGGCCCTCACGGTCAACCAGGTCCTCCAGTACAGCGTGGCCTGGCCGGAGGTCGAGCGGCAGATGGCCTTCTACGGAGCGGGCTCGGAGCGGGCCCAGATCCTCCGCAGGCATGGCCTGCCCGAGAAACGGGAGACCTCCGGCACGGGGGACGCGGCCACCGAGGTGTGGTGGTACTATGCGGACGGCGTGAGCTACTGGTTCACCGGGGACAAGCTCGCGCGGACCCACCAGTTCCAGCCCATCCCCGGCGCCACCCCCGCAAAGTAGGCGAAGGAAACTGTCACCTGAAAACTGACAACGGATCCGCCTCAGGCGGACAAAACCGGGCAACGGGATTCATGGATCAGTTGGCCGGTTGCCGGTTGTCCGTTTTCAATTTGAAACTCCTTCCTCCCGCTCCCTCGCCCCGGACCAGGCTGGTGAACGCGCCGGCCAGTGCGATCCCGGCGCCGATAGTCAGGGCGTGCCGGTAGGCGCCGGCCACCGCCAGGGGTTCCCGCCCGAGGACGATCAGGAGCTTCTGAGCCTCCGCCCCGAAGAGGGAGCCGGAGACGGCCACCCCCAGCACCATCCCCAAGGAGCGCGCGGTCGCCACGATGCCGCTGGCCAGCCCCTGGTAGCCCTGGGGCACGGCGCCCATGATGGCGCTGTTGTTGGGCGAGGTGAACAGGCCGATCCCCAAGCCGGCCAGGGCGAGGCGCAGCGCAATCTGGTGGTCGCTGGCGCTCAGGTCCAGGCGCGCAAGCAGCCACATCCCGCCCGCCAGGCAGGCCATGCCTGTGACCGTGGGGATGCGCGACCCGATGTGATCCGAGAGCCAGCCGCTCACCGGCGCCACGACGGCCATGACGAGGGGCATGGTCATCAAGAGGGAGCCGGCATGGGCGGGCGTCATCCGGTTTCCCTGGATCAGGAAGAAGGGGGTCAGGAAGGCCGTGGTGTTGGCCGCCATGTAGTTCAGCAGGGCGCTGACCGTGGCGGCGGCGAACAGGCGATGGCGGAACAACCGGAGGTCGAAGAAGGGCTGCGGGCTCCGGAGTTCGGTGCTACAGAAAAGGATGGCGCCGGCCGCGGCCGCGGCCCCCGCGACCCAGACGGCGCGCGAGGTCCACCCCCAGGCCGCCCCCCGGCTGAGGGCGAACACGAAGCAGAACAGCGTCCCCATGAAGGAGGCGGCGCCGGTGAGATCGAACCCCGTGGGACCGGCCATCCGCCGCCCGGTCCGCAGGACGGCCAGGGCCACGCCGATGGCAACGATCCCGATGGGGAGATTGATGAAGAAGACCCAGCGCCAGCCCAGCACCGAGGCGATGGCGCCGCCCAGGCCCGGCCCCACCGAGAGGCCGAGGTAGACCACGGAGGCCTGGATGCCCAGGGCCCGGCCCCGCTGCCAGGCGGGGAAGGCCCGGGTCAGGATGGCGGGGCCGATAGCGATCAGCATGGCGCCGCCGATGGCCTGGAGGACCCGGGCCGCGATCAGCGTCTCGACCCCGGTGGCCAGGCCGCACAGCATGGAGCTCAGGGTGAACAGGGCGAATCCGCTGACGTACAGGCGCTTGTCGCCGAACAGATCCCCCAGGCGCCCGCCGATCAAGAGCAGGCTGCTGAGGCTCAGCAGGTAGGCCAGGATCACCCACTCGATGAGGAGGACATCCGCCGCGAATTCGCGGGCGATGAGGGGGAGGACCGTATTGACGATGCTGGAATCGAGGGGGGCCATGAAGGCCCCGAAGGCCACGCTGATCAGGGCCCCCCACTTGCGCCCCTCAATGGTGGGGGTGGAAGGCTCGGGGAATTCGGTCATGTGGTTGCGCCACTGACTCAATTGAAAACGGACAACCGACAACCGGGCAATGAGATCGAAGTTGACCCGTTGTCAGTTGTCCGTTGTCCATTTGAAATTGTGAGGCGACCAGGCGCCCACCGCGTGGCCGAAGTAAAGCGCCAGGACGCCGCCGCCCGCGACCACCAGCCCCAGGCTCAGGAAGACGGCCGGGAGGCCGAATCGCTGCGCGATGAGACCCATGGCGCTGGAGGCCAGGGACCCCACGCCGAAGGCCAGGGTGAAGGTGATGCCGAAAGACGTTGCCCCCAGGTGCGGCGGGGTGTGGAACGCGATGAAGGTGTTGCTCATGGTCCCCAGCGAGAAGAAGCCGACGGACAGGGCGATGCTGGAGAGCACGAGGGGCAGGCCGGTCGTCGCGCCCATGCCGAAGAGGAAGAGCGCGGTGGCCCCCGTACTGACCAGGAAGATGGCCTCCCGGTATCGGGTGGCCATCAGGCGACCCGCCAGCAGGTGCCCGAGGCCGCCGAACAGGAGGGCCAGGCTGGCGAAGGAGCCGCCCCGGGCCACGCGGGCCGCGGTCAGGCCGGGGATCGAGGCGCGCTCCGACAGGTAGGCCGGCAGGAACGTCGAGAAGCCCTGGAAGACGAAGCCCATGAGCGTTTCCAGGGCGAAGAGGAGCAGCAGCGGAAGCGTCAGGTCGTTCCAGGGAACCAGACAGCGACGTCTCGCGGGGGGCCGCTGCTCCGGATTCCACGGGGACCGCAGGTAGTTGCGCCAGAGGAGCGGGGCCAGGCACGCGCCCGGGATCGCGCCGACCAGAAACGCGCTTCGCCATCCCCACCAGACGCCAACTGTTGCGGCGATGATGGGTGACGCCGCGATCCCCACGTTCCCCAGCACGCCGGTCAGCCCGAAGGCCCGGCCCACCTCCGGGCTCCCCACATTCCGCAGGGCCACCAGCACGCCGGACCCGGCCGGATGGTGCAGGCTGCCGAAGAGCCCCAGGACGGCGAGGCCGACGACCAGGCCGACCGGCCCGGCGGAGAGGCCGATCCCCAGACAGGCCAGGCTCCCCCCCACGAGCCAGACGGCGAGGATGCGATGGCTCCCCCATCGGTCGGCCAGCATTCCGGCCGGGAGCGCCCCCACTCCGTAGCCCAGCAGGGCCACGTTGGCGAAGACCCCGAGGCTGGCGTAGCCCAGGCCGAATTCCTGCTGCACCAAGAGCAGCACGGCCGGGAATATCAGCATCGCGAAATGATTGGTGGCGTGGGAAAGCCCGACGAGCCAGACCAGGGATCGGCTCGGGCTCGCGGGGGAGGTCACATGGGTCGAGGTGGCGTGGTGGGCGGAGAGCATTTGCTCCGGAATGGATGAAGGCATAGCGGGCGACAGTATAGCGGTCTGCGCGCGCGAACGAAAGGAGTTTTCCGGGGAGAACAGCGCGGGGGATCGCCGGCGTGAATGACTTGGAACGAGGGAGAGGATCGAGGGGTCCGGCCGGAGGATCTACGCGCCCAGGGCGCCGTTTGTGATGAGGCCGATGAAGGCCTCCACCAGGCGCAGGTCCCACCAGCCCTTGGCGGTCTCCTCACGCATGAGGGCAATGGCCTCTTCCTGGGTCAAGGCCCGCTTGTACGGCCGCTCGGTCGTGAAGGCGTCGTAGATGTCCGCCACTTGCATGATGCGGGCGGTCAGCGGAATCGCCTCGCCGGCCAGGCCATCGGGGTACCCGCTGCCGTCCCACCGCTCGTGGTGATGCCGGATGATGGGCAGGACCGTGCGGAGCGTTTTCAGGGGCTTGCAGATCCGCTCGCCGATGGCCGGATGCTCCCGCACCACCGCCCGCTCCACCTCGTTCAGGGGTCCCGGCTTCAGCAGGATGGATTCCGGGACGCCGATCTTGCCCAGGTCGTGGAGGACCCCCCCGCGCTGCAGGGCCTTCAACTGCTCCGCGTGCAGGCCCAGCGACTTCCCCAGGGCCACGGAGTAGCGGGCCAGGCGGTCGCAGTGCCCGTTGGTGTAGGGGTCCTTGGCCTCGACGCTCAGGGCCAGGCTGAAGAGGACGGTCTCGGCATTCTCCAGCTCGTCGGTGTGCCGCTTGAGCTTCAGGAGGGAGCGGACGCGGGTGAAGAGCTCCAGCCGGTTGTACGGCTTGCTCAGGAAATCGTCGGCCCCCGCCTCGATCCCCTTGATCCGCTGGTCGGTCGCGGTCAGCGCGGTGACCATCACGACGGGGATCAGGATCGTTCGCTCGTCGGACTTCAGCCGGCGACAGACTTCGAAGCCGTCCACCTTGGGCATCATCACGTCCAAGAGGATCAGGTCCGGGGGCTCGGCCGCCACCTTGGCCAGCGCCTCCTCGCCTTCCCGGGCGGTGCTCACCAGGTAGCCCTCGCCCGTCAGTTGGTCCTCCAGGAACTGCCGGATCAAGGCGTCATCGTCCACCACGAGGATGCGCGGGCGGCTCTCGTCGCCGAACGGGGATCCGAGGAGGCCAGGGAGGGGAAGGGCGGACGGAGGGGGGGGCGAGGGGGACGGCTCCATCACGACGCGATCTCTCCCTTGCGCGTGAGACAGGCGCGCAGTTCGGCGTTCTCGTGTGTCAGGCGGGCGACTTCGCCCCGGAGGTACGCGTTCTCGCGGACCATGCGGTCCGTGGCGACCTTTCCTTGCCGGATGAGGTCGAGAAGCGTTCCCGTCACGCTGCTGGCCGTCTCGGGAGCGGAGTTGGTGGTGAGCATGCAGGTCTTCTCCTCTGGCGATGGGCCCGGAATCGAGCCCGGACACGGTTCCAGCCTGTTCGATTCGCGGGCAGACCCTCCCTCGCTCCGTGAATCGAGCAAGGCCCATGCCAAGGAGCGCGACCGATGCTCTGTCTAACACACCACCCCATTGGCGTCAAGCGGCCTTTTCCATTGATTTTTCCGGACCGTACTGGTATGAAACACCTGCTTTTCGGGACCGTCCGTGCATCCGGGGCCAAATCATGAGCATCGAAGAGCGGCTCGAGGAACTCCAGCGCTGGCGCCAGCGCGCGCTGGAGGCCGGGGGGGCGGAGCGCATCCGACGACAGCACACGACCGGAAAGCTCACCGCCCGGGAGCGGGTGGAGCTCCTCCTCGACAAGGGATCCTTCACCGAGCTGGACATGCTGGTGACGCACCGCTGCCGCGACTTCGGGATGGACAAACAGCTCATCCCCGGGGACGGGGTGGTGACCGGCTACGGGACCATTGACGGGCGGCTGGTCTATCTGTTCGCCGAGGACTTCACGGTGTTCGGGGGCTCCCTGTCCGAGACGTATGCCGCCAAGATCTGCAAGGTCATGGACATGGCCCTGAAGGCAGGCGCGCCCATCCTCGGGCTCAAGGACTCGGGGGGCGCCCGCATCCAGGAGGGCGTGGTCTCCCTGGCGGGCTACGCCGAC
Source organism: Candidatus Methylomirabilota bacterium (assembly GCA_016180655.1). Taxonomy (GTDB): domain Bacteria; phylum Methylomirabilota; class Methylomirabilia; order Methylomirabilales; family 2-02-FULL-66-22; genus 2-02-FULL-66-22. The sequence continues at coordinate 11,798 of JACPAT010000291.1, forward strand.
ATCTTCCTCCGCAACGTCCTGGTCTCGGGGGTGATCCCCCAGATCTCGCTCATCATGGGTCCGTGCGCCGGGGGCGCGGTCTACTCCCCCGCCCTCACCGATTTCACGGTGATGGTCAAGGACACGAGCTACATGTTCATCACCGGTCCCGACGTCATCAAGACGGTGACCCACGAGGAAGTCACCTTCGAGGAGCTGGGCGGGGCCATGACGCACAACGAGAAGAGCGGCGTGGCCCACTTCGCGGCGGAGTCGGAAGAGACCGCCCTGGGCCTCGTCCGGGACCTCTTGGGCTTCCTCCCCCAGAACAACCTGGAGGAGCCGCCGCGCCGGGAAACGGACGACGATCCGAACCGGATGGAGGAGGCCCTCACCCACATCGTCCCCGACACTCCCAACAAGCCCTACGACATCACGGAGATCGTCCGCCTGGTGGTGGACGACGGAACGTTCCTGGAGGTCCACGAGCACTTCGCCCGCAACATCGTGGTGGGTTTCGGGCGACTGGACGGCCAGGCGGTGGGCTTCGTCTGCAACCAGCCCGCGGTGCTGGCGGGCTGCCTGGACATCAACTCGTGCATCAAGGCGGCGCGGTTCGTGCGATTCTGCGACGCCTTCAACCTCCCCATCATCACGCTGGAGGACGTGCCCGGCTATCTGCCCGGGACCGCCCAGGAATTCGGTGGCATCATCAACCACGGGGCCAAGCTGCTCTATGCCTACGGCGAGGCCGCGGTCCCCAAGATCACGGTCATCACGCGCAAGGCCTACGGCGGCGCCTACTGCGTCATGGGCAGCAAGCACATGCGGGCCGACGTCAACCTGGCCTACCCCACGGCGGAGATCGCCGTCATGGGACCGGAGGGGGCGGTGAACATCCTCTACCGCCGGGAACTGGCGGAAGCCGCCGACGCGGCGGCCTTCCGCGCGGAGCGGGTGGCCGAGTTCCGGGAAAAATTCGCCAACCCCTACGTGGCGGCGGCGCGGGGCTATGTGGATGAGATCATCGAGCCCAAGGAGACCCGGCCCAAGCTGATCCGGGCCCTGCGGGCGCTGGCCACGAAGCGGGACACCACCCCCCCCAAGAAGCATGGGAACATTCCGCTCTGAGAGGGCCCGGAGGGAATGGCGAATTTCAAACTGACAACTGACCACTGACTACGGACAACCGGTCAAGCTGGTGCACCGAGGCTGTGGTCCCGTAGTCCGTAGTCCTGTGGTCCGTTGTCGAGTGAACCTGGCCTGAGCGCGTCGCAGTTCGGAGGACATTATGGCGAGAGTCCTGGTCGTTGACGACGAACCAGATGCCGTCGAGCTCCTGCAGGAGTTCCTGACCGCCAAGGGCTACGACGTGCTCACCGCCTCCGACGGCGAGGAGGCCCTCCGGCAGGTCAAGGAGCACCGGCCCCACCTGATCCTCCTGGACGTGCGCATGCCCAAGCTGAACGGCATGGAGGTGCTGAAGCGGGTCCGGGAGATCGACCATGAGGTGGGGGTCATCATGGTCACGGCCGTCAACGAGGAGGAGACGGGGCGCGAGGCGTTGAAGATGGGTGCCTTCGACTACATCACCAAGCCGCTGGACCTCCAGTACCTGGAACGGAGTCTGTGGTACAAGATCGCGACGATGACCCTCTGATCCTCTCACCGGGGGAACTGATAACCGACGACGGGCAATTTGCGATTTGTGATTGACGATTTTCGATTGTCCGGAAATCGGCAATCCCAAATCGTCAATCGCCAATGATCGACGGGGGGGCGATGTTCAAGAAGATCCTGATCGCCAACCGGGGCGAGATCGCGATCCGCGTCATCCGGGCGTGCCGCGAGCTGGGGATCGCCAACGTGGCCGTGTTCTCGGAGGCGGACCGCTCCTCCCTGCACGTCCGGTACGCGGATGAGGCCGCCTGCGTGGGCCCGGCGCCCTCGGCCCGGAGCTACCTCAACATGGACGCGATCCTGGAGGTGGCCAGGCGGAGTGGGGCCGAGGCCATCCATCCCGGCTACGGCTTCCTGGCAGAGAATGCCGAGTTCGCCCGGCGCTGCGAGGCGGCCGGGATCGCCTTCATCGGCCCGCCCAGTCAGGCCATTCGTGCCATGGGCTCGAAGACCTCGGCGCGGCGGCTGGCCACGGCGGCCGGCGTGCCCGTCGTCCCGGGAGCGATCGAGGACCTGTCGGATGCGGAGGTGGAGGCGCGCGCCCGGGAGATCGGCCTCCCGGTGGTGATCAAGGCGGCCGCGGGCGGCGGCGGCAAAGGGATGCGGGTGGTCCAGGCGGAAGCGGACCTGGCCTCGGCCATCCGGGCGGCACGGTCCGAGGCCCAGTCCGCCTTTGGGGACTCGGCCATCTACGTGGAGAAGTATCTCGTGGCGCCCCGCCACGTGGAGATGCAGATCCTGGCGGACCGCCACGGCAACACCATCTACCTGGGCGAGCGCGAATGCTCCGTCCAGCGGCGGCACCAGAAGGTGATCGAGGAGGCCCCCTCCCCCATCGTGGACCCGGCGCTGCGGCGCCGGATGGGGGAGGCGGCGGTTCGCCTGGCCAGGGCGGCGGGGTACGTGAACGCCGGCACCGTGGAGTTCCTGGTGGACCGGGATCGGAACTTCTATTTCCTGGAGGTGAACACGCGCCTCCAGGTGGAGCATCCCGTGACCGAGATGGTGACGGGGCTGGACCTGGTGAAGGAACAGATCGCCATCGCGGCCGGCGAGCCGCTCCGGCACCGCCAGGACGACCTGGTGATCCGGGGGGCCGCCATCGAGTGCCGGATCTATGCCGAGGACCCCTTCCAGAACTTCGTCCCCTCGCCGGGACGGATCATCGGCCTGCGCGAGCCCGGGGGCGCCGGCGTGCGGATCGAGAGCGGCGTCTACGAAGGCTACGAGGTGCCGGTGCACTACGACCCCCTCATCGCCAAGCTGATCACCTGGGGGCAGGATCGCCTGGAGGCGGCGCAGCGCATGCGACGGGCGCTCATGGAATACACCATCCACGGGATCAAGACCACGATCCCCTTCCACCAGCGGGTGATGGTCGACTCCGATTTCCTCCGGGGGGAGATCGACACCACCTTCATCGACCGCCGCTTCGCCGGCCGCCCCCACGCCTGGGACGACTCGCAGCGGGAGGTGGCACTGGTCGCCGGGGCGCTGCATGTCTTCCTGCGGGACCAGGCACGCGTCATGGCCCGGCCGGGGCGGGTGGGATCCGCGGAAAGCCCCTGGAAGCTGGCCGCCCGACAAGCGGCTCTTCGCCGCTAACCCATTGTCGATTGACGATTGAAGATTGGCGATTGCCATTCAATCGAAAATCGGCAATCGCAAATCGAAAATCACGGTTGTCGGTTTTCGATTTTCAATTGCAACCGGAGGCTTGATGGCGTACATCGCCGCCTCGGGGGGACAGGAACACCGGGTGGACGTCCGGCAGGATGGCGAGAGGCTCCACGTGCGTCTCGACGACCGGGAGTTCCCGGTGGATTTCCTGCGGGTCGATCCGGCATTGTATTCCCTCCTCATCGACGGGCGGTCCTACGAGATTGATGTCTTGGAGAGCGAAGACGCCCTGATGGTGCTGGTGGACGGCCAGCCCTTCCAGGTGGAGATCCAGGATGAACAGCAACGCCGCCTGCGGGCCGCCGCGGGAAAGGGCGAGACCAAGACCGGCAAGCGCATCGTGACCGCGCCCATGCCAGGGAAGGTGGTCAAGCTGCTGGTCAAGCCCGGCGATGCCGTGCAGCCTGGGGACGGGATCGTCGTGGTGGAGGCCATGAAGATGGAGAACGAGCTGAAGGCGTCCACCGCCGGCACGGTCAAGGAGATCCGGGTCGAGGAGGGAAAGGCGGTCAGCGGCGGCGAGGTCCTGGTGGTGATCGAGTAGGGAAGGGCGGCAGAGGCGCAGCCCCCCTCCCCGCCCCTCCCCCGCGGCGGGGGGAGGGAAAGGGTGGGGGAAGACAGGGGGCAGGGGAGCGGGGGAACACTGGCGAAACCGCCCCGTTTAGCGGGGCGGAGGCTCACCCGCGCAGTCCCGAGCCCCCGGCTTTATGCCGGCGGGGGCGGGGGAGGGGCGGTCAGCGTGGCACAGGACGAACTCGAAAAGATTGACGCCCTGAAGCGGGCCTGGGAGGAGGGGACGCTCCGCAAGGCCCTGGCGCGGACGCCGGAGCGGCAGGCCGAGTTTGCCACCACGGCGGGAATCCCCCTGGACCGGGTCTACACGCCGCTCCATCTGGCCGCCCAGGAGTACGAACGCGACCTGGGATTTCCTGGGGAGTACCCCTTCACCCGGGGTGTGCACCCCACCATGTACCGGGGCCGCCTGTGGACCATGCGGCAGTACGCCGGCTTCGGCAGCGCGGAGGAGACCAACCAGCGCTTCCGCTACCTGCTCCAGCAGGGCCAGACCGGCCTGTCCGTGGCCTTCGACCTGCCGACGCAGATGGGCTACGACTCCGATCACCCCATGGTCGCCGGAGAGGTGGGGAAGGTGGGGGTGGCCATCGACTCGCTGGCCGACATGGAGGGGCTGCTGCAGGGGCTCCCCCTGGACCGCGTGAGCACCTCCATGACGATCAACGCCACGGCGGCCATCCTCCTCTGCATGTACATCGCCGTGGCGGAGCAGCAGGGCGTCTCCCGGAAGCAACTGGCCGGCACCATCCAGAACGACATCCTGAAGGAGTACATCGCCCGGGGCACCTACATCTTCCCACCGGTCCCGTCCATGCGCCTCATCACGGACACCTTCGCCTTCTGCGCGGCCGAGATGCCCCGCTGGAACAGCATCAGCGTCAGCGGCTATCACATCCGGGAGGCGGGGGCCACCGCGGTGCAGGAGGTGGCCTTCACCTTGGGGGACGGCATCGCCTACGTGGAGGCGGCCGTGCGGGCGGGCCTCTCCGTGGACGGCTTTGCCCCGCAGCTGGCGTTCTTCTTCAACGCGCATAACTCCCTGCTGGAAGAGGTGGCCAAGTTCCGCGCGGCCCGGCGCCTGTGGGCCCGCGTCATGCGCGAGCGGTTCGGCGCCAGGGACCCCCGCTCGTGGATGCTGCGGTTCCACGCCCAGACGGCCGGCTCGGCGCTCACGGCGCAGCAGCCGGAGAACAACGTGGTGCGGGTGGCGCTCCAGGCCCTGGCGGCGATCCTGGGGGGGTGCCAGTCGCTCCACACCAACTCCCGCGACGAGGCGCTGGGCCTGCCCACGGAGGAGGCGGTCCGGATCGCCCTGCGCACCCAGCAGGTCCTGGCCCACGAGAGCGGCGTGGCAGACGTGGTGGATCCCCTGGGGGGGTCCTACTGCGTGGAGACCCTGACCGACCGCATCGAGGCGGAGGCCCGGGCCTACCTCGAGAAGATCGACCAGATGGGCGGGATGCTACGCGCCATCGAGCTGGGCTTCGTTCAAAAGGAGGTCCAGGAGGCCGCCTACCAGGCCCAGCGCGCCCTGGAGACGAAGCGCCAGATCGTCGTGGGCGTGAACGAGTTCGTGGGCGAGGCGGCGGCCCGCGTCCCGGTCTTCGTCGTGGACGAGCGGGTGGCGGCCGAGCAGTGCCGCCGCCTGCAGGCCGTGCGGGCGCGCCGGGACGGCCATCGCGTCCAGGCGGCGCGGAAGCGCCTGGGCGAGGCGGCGGCCGGCCCCGGCAACCTGCTGCCCGCGATCCTGGAGGCCGTCCGGGCCTCCGCGACGATCGGGGAGATCTGCGACAGCCTGCGCGCCGTGTTCGGCGTGCATGAAGAGCGAGTCGTGTTCTGAGTCATCCTTGCGACCGGGCAATTCCCACCAGTTCGCGGGTTCCCCACAAATTCGATAGCGGAGCCCCTGGCTCTGCATTTGGGGATTGACGCCTATCGCCCGGCTGCGCTATCGTGGCCCGGGTTTCGAGGGCCAGGAGCGAGGACAGAGGAGAGAGAACGGATGTTGCATGCAAGGCGAATGCGGCGCCGCCTGGGTGAGGCGGTCGCTCTGATCCTGCTCGCGTGGATCGCCTCCGCGTCGGCGCAGGAGGCGGCCTACGGCACGGCCGCAATCGAGATCGCCGAGCGGATCGGGGCGGCGTTTCCGAAGGTCACGGGCCGGGTCATCGGGCTCGAGCGCGAGCGGGTGCTGCTCGACCTGGGGGCCAAGGACCAGGTGATTCCCGGCCTGGAACTCCAGGTCTATCGCGAGGGACAGGAGTTCAAACACCCCTACACGGGCCAGGTCCTGGGGAAGCTGGACCGGGATGTCGGCCGCGTGCGGATCCTCGAGGTCCACCCGAATTTTTCCGCGGCCGAAGTCATCCAGCAGACGGAAGGCACGCTGGTCCAGCAGGGCGACCACGTCCGGGTCACATTGGCGCGGGTCATCTTGGCCCTGCCGAACGTGGACGTGGGCGATGTGGCCGGCGCCAACACCCGGTCGGTGACGCGGGACCTCCTCAACGCGCTGATCAAAACCGGCCGGTTCGAGGTCATGAGCGACCAGCGGATCCGCGCGGCGCTCCAGGAGGAAAAGGTCCCCAACCCCGACCAGCACACCGACCCGGCGGTGCTGCAGGCCTTGTGGAAGCGGCTGCGGGTCTCGGCGGTCCTCTTATCCAAGCTCAGCCTCATGGAGAAGGCGGTCCAGTGGGACGTCCAGGTGATCTCCACGGTGCGCGGGGATTCCATCACCCTGGCCAGCGCGGAGGTCAAGGGCATCGCCCCGAAGTTCGCCTCGGGATTCGGGCGCGCGGGGTCCTCGTTCCTGGGGCGAGAGGCCCCACGGATCGACCAGATCGCGCTCCGGTCCCAGGAGGTCCCCTTCAAGGCCCAGGCCATGGCCGTGGGGGATTTGACCGGGGACGGGACCATGAAGCTGGCCATCTCCGACGGGCAGGGGGTGTACGTCTACGGCCTGGACAAGGCGGGGATCAAACAGGTGTGGAGCTTCGCCGGAGCGACCGCGGATAACGTGATCGCCCTGGATGCGGCCGACATCAACAAGAATGGCGTGGCGGAGATCTTCGTCACGAACTACACGGCACGCGGCCTCCGCTCCTATGTCCTGGAATATCGCAACGCGAAATTCGAGAAGATCTGGGATGAGGTCCCGCTGCACTTCCGGGTGCTGGAGGGCCCGGACGGCAGCCCCCAGCTCTACGCCCAGGCGGCCGGTCAGGACAAGCCCTTCGATGGTCCGGTCCGCCAGTACACGTGGCAGGCCAATCGCTACGTGCCGGGCGCGGTGGTCCCCCTGCCGAAGCAGTTCAACACGGTCTACGGCTTCGCCCTGGCGGACGTGGACGGCGACGGGGCGCCCGAGGTCCTCGTCCTGGACCCCCTCGACTACCTGCGGGTGTACGACCGGAGCGGGACGGAGATCTACCGGAGCAGCGACCGGTACGGCGGATCGGAGATGGTGCTGGAATACGATCCCAGCCGCGCCGGGGAAAACCCACGCTCTGGAATCGAGCCGAACCGCTTTGCCCTTCAGAGCCGGATGTACTTCCAGGACATCCTGGGTGACGGCAAGAGACAGCTCATCGTCCCACGAAACACTCCGTCCACCGGATACGTCTTCAAGACTCGGCTGTATGACAAGGGGAAGATCTTCGGCCTGAACTGGGACGGCGTGGGCATGCAGGCGGTCTGGGAGACCCGGGAGCTTCCCGGGTACATCGCGGACTTCTCGCTGGTTGATCCCGAAGGCACCGGGAATCGGAAGCTCGTGCTGCTGGTCGTCCAGACGAACCTGCTCGGCATCGCCAGGGGACGGAGCAGCGTGGTTCTCCTCGATCTTCGCCCTCCGGGCT
>JACPAT010000292.1 GCA_016180655.1 Candidatus Methylomirabilota bacterium
CTCCCGGAAGAGCGTGGGGACGCGCGCCCGGATCATCCTGGCCGGGCCGCTGGCGAACCTGCTGCTCCCGGTGGTGATCTTCTGGGGAGTCTTCGCCATCGTCGGGCAGCCCTTTTTCCCGCCCGTCGTGGGAACGCCGGAGCCCGGATCACCCGCGGCCCAGGCGGGGCTCTTGCCCGGCGACCGGGTGCAGGCACTGGAGGGGTTGCGGATCGAGCGGTGGACCGAGATCGAAACGGCCCTCCAGGCCTCGTCGGGGCGGTCCCTGACCCTCACGGTGATCCGCGACGGCCGGACCTTCGACGCGCGCCTCGCGCCGCGGGCGGTTTCGACCCGGGACATCTTCGGTCAAGAGACCCAGGTGTGGGATCTGGGGCTGCATCCGCTGCTGTCCACCCGGATCGGCCAGGTCCTTCCGGGCCACGTGGCGGAGCAGACCGGCCTCAAGAGCGGCGATCGTATCCTGGCCCTGGACGGGCGGCCGGTCGCCGAGTGGGAGCAGCTGGCCAAGACGATCCATGCCAGCCCGGGCAAGCCGGTGCGCCTCACGGTGGAGCGGGACGGGCGGCGCTTCGATGTCACGGTGACGCCGCGGCCCACGCGGCAGCGGGGCCCGGGCGGGGACGAGGAGATCGGCCTGATCGGCATCGGTCCGGCGCCGGAATCCCACTCCCAGCGACTGAATCCGGTGGCCGCTCTGGCTGCCGGGGTGAAGAAGACCACCGAGCTGTCGGTCCTCATCGTCCAGGGCTTCGTGAAGCTGATCCAGGCCAAGATCTCGCCCAAGACCATCGGTGGGCCGATCCTGATCGCGCAGATGGCCGGCGAGGTGGTGCAGCGGGGGCCGGTGGAGTTCCTGTCCTTCACCGCGCTGCTGTCCATCAACCTGGCGATCCTCAACCTCTTGCCCATCCCGGTCCTGGACGGGGGGCACCTGCTGTTCTCCCTGATCGAGTGGTTGCGAGGCAAGCCGGTCAGCCTGCGCAAGCGGGAGATCGCCCAGCAGGTGGGGATGGTCCTCCTGGTCGGACTGATGATCTTCGCCTTCTACAATGACATCTTCCGGTGGCTGGCACGACCATGAACCCCATGTCGACCTTCGTCCCTGGCAGCCGCGAGGCCGTTGACTTCGGCCCCTTCACCGAGACGCTGCCCCTCCGGATCGCCCCGGCCCGCGCCTACACCCGGCGGCCCACCCGCCAGATCCGGGTGGGCAAGGTGCCCGTGGGCGGCGGCGCGCCCATCCCGGTGCAGTCCATGACCAAGACCGACACCCGGGACGTCCAGGCGACGGTGGACCAGATCTGGGCCCTGGAGGCGGCCGGCTGCGAGATCGTCCGGATCGCCGTGCCGGACGCCGACGCGGCGGCCGCGGTGCCCCACATCCGCCCGCAGATCCGCATCCCCCTGATCGTGGACATCCACTTCGACTACCGGCTGGCGCTGCTGTGCCTGGAGGGGGGCGTGGACTGCCTCCGGATCAACCCGGGGAACATCGGCCCCACCTGGCGCGTGCGCGAGGTGACCAAGGCCGCGGCGGAGCGGAAGGTGCCCATCCGGATCGGCGTGAACGCGGGCTCGCTGGAGAAGCACCTGCTGCAACGGTTCGGAGAGCCCACGGCCGAAGCCATGGTGGAGAGCGCCCTCTTCCACATCCGGATCCTGGAGGAGCTGAACTACCCCGAGATGAAGGTCTCGCTGAAGTCCTCCGACCCCCGCATGATGATCGAGGCCTACCGCGTGCTGGCGGACCAGGTGCCGTACCCGTTCCACCTGGGCGTGACCGAGGCCGGGACCGCCTTCTCCGGCGCCATCAAGTCGGCCGTGGGGATCGGGACGCTCCTGGCCGAGGGGATCGGGGATACCATTCGCGTGAGCCTCACCGAGGATCCCACGGAAGAGGTCCGGGCCGGCTTCGAGATCCTGAAGGCCCTGGGCCTCCGAAAGCGGGGCCTCAACGTCATCGCCTGTCCCTCCTGCGGCCGGGTGGAGATCGATCTCATGGGGGTGACCAAGGAGGTCGAGCGGCGCCTGGCGGCCCTCAACATCAACCGGTCCCTCACCGTGGCCGTGATGGGCTGCGCCGTCAATGGCCCGGGCGAGGCGCGGGGAGCCGACATCGGCATCGCCGGGGGGAACGGCGTCGGGATCCTGATCAAGCGGGGACAGATCGTCCGCAAGGTGAAGGAGTCGGAGCTGGCCGACGTCCTGGTGGAAGAGGTGCAGGCGCTGGCGGCCAAAGAGGAGGAGACCTAGGCGGCGATCGCGCGGGGCCACCAATCCTCGAGGAGGGGGACGCCCGGGGCGTCCTCCTCCTTCGTATTTCCACGAGAGGAAAATTCCCGATGCGCTGGTCGAAGTCGCTCATCCCGACCCTGAAGGAAGATCCGGCGGACGCCGAGGCGATCAGCCACAAGCTGATGGTCCGGGCCGGGCTGGTGCGGCAACTGGCGGCCGGGATCTACGTGTACCTGCCCCTGGGGCAGCGGGTGATGGACAGGATCACCGCCATCGTCCGGGAGGAGATGAACGCCATCGGCGGCCAGGAGATCACCATGCCGGTGATCCACCCGGCGGAGCTGTGGCAGGCCTCCGGCCGCTGGGGGACCATCGGCGACGAGATGTTCCGGCTGAAGGACCGGTACCAGCGGGACCTGTGCCTGGGCATGACCCACGAGGAGGTCATCGCCTGGATCGCCGCCCGGGAGGTGCATTCCTACCGCGACCTGCCCCAGCTCTGGTACCAGATCCAGACCAAGGAGCGGGACGAGGCCCGGCCGAAGAGCGGCGTCCTGCGGACGCGGGAATTCGTGATGAAGGACTCCTACAGCCTGGACCGGGACATGGCCGGCCTGGACGTCCAGTACGAGGCGCACCGGCAGGCCTACTGCAGGATCTTCGACCGCTGCGGCCTCCGGTACGTCGTGGTCGAGAGTGACCCGGGGATGATGGGTGGGGCCGGCTCCCACGAGTTCATGGCGGCGAGCCCGGCCGGGGAGGACCAGGTGGCCCTGTGCGGGGCGTGCGGGTACGCGGCCAACCTCGAGCTGGCCGCCTCCCGACCACCCATTCCGACCTTCCCCGCCTGGGTCCTCGAGGAGGTCGCCACCCCCAACGCGCGCACCATTGCCGAGCTCTCCGGGCTCCTCCAGATCGACCCGGCCCTGACCATCAAGTCCCTGGTGGTGATGGGGGGTGCTGGCCCGGTGCTGGCCCTGGTCCGGGGTGACCAGCAGCTTCGCGAGCGGAAACTCGAGCGCGCCATGGGCGCGTTCCGGCCGGCGCACCGGGACGAGGTCCGGGAGGCGACCGGGGTGGAACCGGGATTCGTGGGACCGGTGGGCCTGCCGATCCGGATCATCGCGGACGAATGCCTCCGCACCGGCTGCTACGTGGCAGGGGCCAACAAACCGGACACGCACCTCAAGGGCGTGGTCCCGGGCCGGGACTTCCAGGCGGAGTTCGCCGACCTGCACGAGGCCAATGCGGGCGATGGCTGTGGACGCTGCGGCGCGCCGTTCGCCGTGGAGCGGGTCATCGAGGTGGGGAACATCTTCAAGCTGGGGACGAAATACTCGGCCTCGCTCAAGGCGGTCTATCTGGACGAGCAGGGGCAGGAGCGGCCCATCGTCATGGGCAGCTACGGCATCGGCCCCGCCCGCATCGCCGCCGCGGCGATCGAGCAGAACCACGACCTTCACGGGATCATCTGGCCCGAGACGCTCGCGCCCTTCCAGGTCCACCTGCTGGTGGTCAACGCCAAGGATCCGAAGATGGCGGGCGTGGCGGAGCGGCTCCACGCGGATCTCTCCGGGGCGGGGCTGGAGGTGCTCTACGACGACCGCGACGAACGGCCCGGGGTAAAGTTCAAGGACGCCGATCTGCTCGGGCTTCCCCTTCGGGTCACGGTGGGCAGCCGGGCGATGAAGGAGGGCGTGGTGGAGATCCGCCGCCGGCGCACGGGCGAGGAGATGGCCGTGCCTCCGGGCGAGGTCGCGGGGCGCGTCCGGGGCCTGCTGGGGCGGCCCGCGTGAGGCAGGCGAGCGTGAAACGGTGCTTGATTTCATAAATCCGTATCAGGTTTCCCCCGATACGGATCACCCTTTGCCAAGGGCGTTTCGTGTAGGGTTGGCTGGCGCCAAACCTACACGAACTTATGAAATCAAGCACTCAGTCGTCCTTCTTGCTGGTGGGGGTGCTGGCCTTGGCCTCCGAGGTGTCGGTCTTCTTGTCGCCGTTTCCTCCGCCACCGTCCTTCTCGGCCTGCATGGCTTTCTTGCGGTCGGAATTGGCGTAATCGGTGACGTACCAGCCGCTCCCCTTGAACACCAGGCCCGGAGCGGAGAGCAGCTTCTGGACGGGACCGCCGCACTTCTCGCACTTCTTCAGCGGCCGGTCACTGAACTTTTGCATGATTTCGAATCGGTGGTGGCAGCGCTCGCACTCGTACTCGTAGATCGGCACGCCCTGCATCCTCCTTGTCGCCGGTACGGAGAAACCGCGCCGAACCATACGGGACGAGGCGGGGCTTGTCAAGGCATTTGACTTTCGCGGCCGCGGGCGGTAATCTATAAGGCCCTGCGTTTCCAAGCAGTTGGGAGGCTCTCACGGGTATCGAGGGACCGGGCGCGCGACAGAGCATGACCGGGTTCGGCCGGGGCGAGGCCGCGGGGCGCGGTCGCCTCTTCACCGTCGAGGTCCATTCGGTCAACCACCGATTCCTGGAGGTTCGCTGCCGTGTCCCGAAGCGTCTGAGCGGCCTGGAGCCGCGGATCCAGCAGGCCATCCAGCAGCGGTTCTCCCGCGGCCACTTCGAGGTCCTGGTCCTGGACAAGGACCTGGACGGTCGGAGCCGGACCCTGAAGGTGGATCTCCCCCTGGCCCGGCAGTACGTGGACGCGCTGCGCGCCCTCCAGCAGGCGCTGGGTCTCCCCGGGGAGGTGAGCCTGGACATGCTGACGGCGCAGCGGGACCTCATCGCGGTGGAGGAATCGGCGGAATCGCTGGAGGAGAGCTGGGAAGAGCTCGGCCCCGCGCTGGCGGCGGCCCTCGACGCCCTGGCGGAGATGCGGCGCCGCGAGGGCGACGCCCTAACGGCGATCCTCGGGAAGCACCTGGACGAGGTGGAGGCCACGCTCACGGGGATTGTCCTGCGCGCCCCGGAGCTCACGCGGGCGCAGCGGGACCGGCTGCGGGAGCGGGTGGCGGAACTCCTGGAGGGCCGCCTGCCCGATCCCACCCGGCTGGAGCAGGAGGTGGCCCTCCTGGCCGAGCGCAGCGACGTGGCCGAGGAGTGCGACCGGCTGCGCAGCCACCTGGCCCAGTTCCGGGCGGCCCTGGGCCAGCGGGGGCCGCAGGGTCGTCGGCTGGACTTCCTGCTCCAGGAGATGCACCGCGAGGTCAACACGGCAGGGTCCAAGGCGGCCGATGCGGCCTTCGCCCACGAGGTGGTGGGGCTCAAGACGTGCATCGAGCGGCTGCGGGAACAGGTGCAGAATCTCGAGTAACGCATTCCGAACGGAAGCATGGCGGGGAGGCCACATGGCCGCGGTGACCACCGAGGTCCTGAACATCGGCTTTGGCAACGTCGTCCTCAGGCCCCGCATCGTGGCCATCCTGAGCGCCCGGTCGTCCAAGGATTCCAAGGCTGTGTTCTCCGAGCCGATGAAGCGCCTGCGCGACGACGCGCGGGAGGGGGGGCGGCTGGTGGATGCGACGTGCGGCCGGCGGACCCAGACCCTGATCGTGACCGACAGCGGCCACGTGATCCTCTCGGCCATCCAGTCCAGCACGCTGGCGCAGCGGCTCGGCGGGTCGGACGAGATCCGGGAGCGACCCTGAGTGCTTGATTTCATAAGCTCATGTCGGGTTGGCCAACCCCAACCCGACATGAAACGCCCCTGGAAAGATGCTCAGGCTGACTTCCAGGCCGCAATGGACGCATTCAGCAAGGGCGATCCGTATCGGGCAAAACCCGATACGGATTTACGAAATCAAGCACTGAGGCCCGCGGACGTGACCGCGGCGAGGCGGAGCGGGTGACGGCCCACCGGTTGCTCGTCGTGGTCTCGGCGCCATCCGGGGCCGGGAAGACCTCGCTCTGCGAGTGGGTGGTCACCCAACTGCCCGGCCTGGCCCACTCGGTTTCCTTCACCACCCGGCCGCCGCGGCCCGACGAGAAAGACGGGCGCGACTACCACTTCGTGGACGAGGCCGCGTTCCGGGCCAGGGTGGACCGGGGCGAGTTCGCGGAGTGGGCCGTCGTCCACGGCCACCTGTACGGGACGTCGCGGGCGCTGCTCACCCGATACTTCGCCGCCGGGCAGGACGTCATCCTGGACATCGACACCCAGGGCGCGGCCATCCTGCGGCGGGACCACCCGGACGGGGTCTTCATCTTCATCGTCCCGCCCTCCTGGGCCATGCTGGAAGAGCGGCTGCGCCGCCGGCAGAGCGACGCCGAGGCCGACATCCAGCGCCGGTTGCAGCGGGCGCGGGAGGAGGTCAAGCACTACGCCGAGTACCAGTACGTCATCGTGAACGATGTCTTCGCCCGGGCGGCCGAGGAGCTGAAGGCCATCATCCTGGCCGAGCGCCGGCGGAGTACCCGGGTGGATCTCGGGTTTCTGCACGCCTGATCCCGCGGAGGAGCGGGACCGGGCAGAGAGGAGCAGCGCGGATGTCCCAGGTGCCGTTCGAAGATTTGCTCGAACACATAGACAGCAAGTACCGGCTGGTGATCGTGGCCGCCAAGCGGGCCAAGCAGTTGAACCGCGGCGCGGCTTCCCTGGTCCAGCCGCGGAGCACCAAGCCCACCTACCAGGCCCTGGAGGAGGTCGCCAGCGGCAAGCTGGGTTACGAGGTGGAGGCGCTCGCCGGCGAGATGACGCGCGAGTTGACCGAGGCCGAGGCCAAGCCCACCTGGTTCCGGAGTCTCAGCGCCGAAGAGGTGGTCCCGGAGGAGGTGGTGGTCGAGGCCGAGGAGCGCCTGGAGGAAGAGGAGGCGGCGGCCGAGACCCCGGTGGCCGGCGCGCCAGCCGAGGACCTGATCATCAACGAGTTCGAGGAGGAGAGCCTGGAGGAGCTGGGCGAGATCGACGTGACGGAGCGCGAGGAGGGGGAGGAGTAGGCCCCCGACCGTGTGCCCGAGCCTGGCCGACGCGCGGCGGATGCTCATCTCCGCCGTGCGATCCCTTCCCGCCGAAGCGGTCCCCCTCACCGAGGCGGCCGGCCGGATCGCCCAGGAGGCGATCCGGGCGCGGGTCTGCCTGCCCGCGGGCGACTGCGCCGCGGTGGATGGTTACGCGGTTCGCGTGGCCGACCTGGCGGGGAGCGGGGCAAGGCGCCTGCCGCTTCACGGCACCCTCACCGCCGGGCCGGCCATGCCGCCCCCCTTACCCCCCGGACACTGCATTGCCGTCATGACCGGGGCCCTGCTGCCCCCGGGCGCGGATGCCGTCGTCCCCGCCGAGGCGGCGCACCGCGAGACCGATGCGGTCGGGGTGGTCACCCTCCCGGTCGCGGGGAGCGGCATCCGCCGGGCCGGCGCCGAGGCGCGGCCGGAAGAGATCCTGCTCTCGCCCGGCGCGCCGGCGGATCCCCGGACGCTGGAACGGCTGGCCGGACAGGGGATCACGCGGGTGGCGGTCCCGCGGCGGGCCCGCGTTCACGTCATCGCCACGGGGGACGAGCTGGTTCCTCCGGGCGAGACGCCCGGGATCGGCCAGCGGGTGGCCAGCAACCTGCCGATGCTGGACGCCATGGTTCGGGCCTGCGGCGGGCAACTCGCGGGCAGCGCCATTGCGCCCGATGAGCCCGGCCCGCTTCGCCAGGCCCTCGCGCCGTCCCTGACGGCCGATCTGGTCCTGACGGTCGGCGGGACCCTGCGGGGGTCGAAGGATCTCACCAAGGCCGTCCTCACGGAGCTCGGGGCGACCTTCCTCTTCGACGGGGTGGCCATGCGACCCGGATCCTCCTGCGCCGCGGCCATGGCGGGGGGTGCCACGATCCTGTGCCTTCCGGGGAGTCCCGGCGCCGCGTTCCTCGGGTTCGTCGCCCTGGGCCGGCCGCTCTTGCGGGCGCTGCACGGATGGGCACAGCCCATTCCGGCATTCACGGCGCGGCTGGTTGAGCCCCTGGCTCCCACGCAGGAGGAGACCCTCCTGTTCTCGGGCGTGGTGGAGGAGGAAGGCGGCGCCCTCAAATTCCGGCGCCGCGGCCAGGGCTGGCCGGCGCTGGGAATCCTGGCGCCGCTCTCGGCGGATGAGCGCCGCGACCCGACGATCAGCGTGGAACTCCTGCCCCAGGAGTAGGCCGTGACCCCGATCCTCTCCATCGTCGGCCGGTCCAACAGCGGGAAGACCACGCTGCTGGAGAAGCTCATCCCGGAGCTGACGCGGCGAGGCTGGCGGATCGGCACGATCAAGCATCACTTACACGGGCCCGTGGAGGTGGACGTTCCCGGCAAGGACTCCTGGCGCCACAAGCGGGCGGGAGCGCGGGCGGTGGCCCTCTCGGCGCCCGAGACGCTTTTCGTCGTCCGCGATGCCGCGGGCGAGCTGCCGCTCGAGCTCATTGCCCACCAGGCCCTCTTCGAAGTGGACCTGATCCTCACCGAGGGGTTCAAGTCCGGCTCCGCGCCGAAGATCGAGGTGAGCCGGGCGGCCCAGGATGCGCCGCTGCTCTGCGGGCCGGAGGATCACCTGGTGGCAGTGGTGACGGACCGGGACCTGGCACCGGCCGTCCCCCGGTTCGGCCTGGACGAGGTGGCCCCCCTGGCGGACTTCATCGAGCGGGAGTTTCTCACGGGGACCCGCCCGTCGCTGGTGGACGTGCTGGTGGGCGGACAGCGGATCGCCCTGGATGCAGAAGCCCAGGAGATCTTGGCCCGGGTGGTGCGCAGCCTGGTGGGGGACTGCCGGGATCTGGGAAGCGGCCCCCCCATCGAGGTCAGGGTCCGCGGGCAGAACCCATGACGAAGGCGGACCCTCCCGCACCCGATCGCGCCATGCCACGCGATGACATCCCAGGCCATCGCGCCATGAGTGCCGCGGATATTCTCTCGGGCGATCGCGCCATGAGTGCCGCGATCTTGGCCGGCGGGCGCTCCACGCGCATGGGGACGAACAAGGCGCTGCTTCCGTTCGACGGGGTGCGGATCATCGATGGACTGCTCCGCAAGCTCCGCCCGCTCTTCCCGGAGGTCCTGGTGATCGCCAACGACCGGGACGTCTACGCGGACCTCGGTGTGCCCGTCTTCCCCGACCGCATCCCGGAGAAGGGATCCCTGGGGGGCATCTACACCGCCGTCTTTCACAGCACCTTTCCCCAGACCTTCTGCATCGCCTGCGACATGCCCCTGGCGAATCCCGCGGTCATCGCCTATCTCCGGGACCGGGCCTCGGGATACGACGTGGTGGTCCCCCGCACGGCCGACGGGTACCAGCCCCTGCACGCCGTCTACGGGAAGGCCTGTCTGCCCCACATGGAGGCGATGATCCGCGCAGACCGCCTGAAGATTGATCGGTTGTTCCCGGTGGTGCGGGTGCGGACGGTGGCGGAGGAAGAGCTGCGCCCCCTGGACCCCTCTCTGCGCGGCTTCATCAACGTCAACACCCGGGAAGAGCTGGAGACGGCCGCCCGGCTGACACAGGAGGGTGGCTAGGCCCTTGGAATTCGTTGTTCGCCATTCGATATTTTTTCGCAGTGGGCATGAAGCCTCTGGGTCACCACGATGGATGAAGACCCGGGCACATTGCCCAGGTTCAGGCGCCCCCACCCCAGCCCTCCCCCCAACGTGGGGGAGGGGAGGGTGAGGGGGATTTTCGTGACAGACTCGTCCTGTGTGGTTTTTCGGTTTCAGGCCGGGGGTTAGGACCGCCATGCGTCTCCTGACGGCGCGCTGGGTCTTTCCCGTCAGCGCGCCCCCGATCGCCGACGGGGCCGTGGCGATCCAGGCGGGGCGGATCGCCGGCGTGGGACCCCGTGCAGAGCTCACGGCGGCGTGGCCCAGCGCCGACCGCTGGGAGCTGGGGGAGGGGGCGCTCCTGCCCGGCCTGGTGAACTGTCACACCCACCTGGAACTCTGCCACCTGTCCTCCCCGGCCGACACCGGCAACTTCGCGACGTGGCTCGTGACCCTGATCGAAGGGCGACGGCAGCTCCCCCTTGCCGACCAGGCGGCGGCCGCCGAGGCGGGGGCACGGTGCCTCCTCGAGTCCGGCACGACCTCTGTGGGCGAGGTCAGCACGAGCGGACAGAGCCTGGCGCCCCTCCTGCGCCTGGGGCTGCGTGGCGTGGTGTACCGGGAAATCCTGGGCCTTTCGCCGGAGGAGGCCGAGACGCGCTGTGGAGCCGCCCGGGCCGACCTCCAGGCCATGCAGCGGGCCGCGCGCGGCGCGCGGCTTCGCGTGGGCCTCTCGCCCCACAGCCCGTACAGCCTGTCGGAAGCATTGTTCGGCGCCTGCGGGGCCCTCCTGCGAGGGACCAGCATCCCCTGTTGTATCCACGTCGCCGAGTCTGCGGAGGAGGTGGAGTTCCTCTCCACCGGCCAGGGCGCCATCCCCCGCCGCCTGTACCCTGCGGTGGGATGCGCAGTCGCGCCGCCGCGACGATCGGCCGCGAGCCCCATCGAATATCTCGCAGCGCTGGGGGCCCTGGCCTGGCGGCCGCTCTTGATCCATGCCGTCCACGTGACCGCAACGGACATCGAACACATGGCGAGGTCCGGCGTCAGCGTGGCCCACTGTCCACGCAGCAACGCGCGTCTCTCGGGCGGAGTGGCGCCGGTGCCCGAGCTTCTGAGTGAGGGCATCCCGGTCGGCCTGGGGACGGATTCCCTGGCCAGCGTGCCGACGCTGGACCTCTGGGACGAGATGCGTGCCGCCCTGGAGATCCACGCCGGTCGCCTGGCCCCGGCCGAGGTCCTCGAAATGGCGACGCTGGGGGGCGCCCGGGCCCTCGGGCTGGCCGATCAGGTGGGGAGCCTCCAGGTGGGCAAGCGGGCCGATCTGATCGCCGTGTCGGCGGGTGCGGTGAGCGCGTCGGACCCCGTCGGATCGCTCATCGCCGGGACGGAGGGGGCGGATGTCCTGCTGACCCTGGTGGAGGGGGAGATCCGCCACCGCCGCCTCGAGGGGGTGCCATGCGCCTGAGGCTGGGACGCGTCCGCTACGTCAACTGCGAGCCCGTGTACTACGCGTTGGAGCACGGCATCGTCCCGGCCGACTGCGCGATCCTCGACGGGACGCCGGCCGAATTGAACGAGCGCCTGCGTGCAGGCGACCTGGACGTCTCGGTCATCTCGGTGATGGAGGCGGCGCTCCGCCCCGCGGCCTACCGATTGCTGCCCGGGCTGGCCATCGCCTGCGACGGGCCCGTGGAGAGCGTGCTCCTGGCCAGCGAGCGGCCGGTGGAGGAGCTGGACGGTCTGCCCGTGGTCCTCAGCCGCCACTCGCTGACCTCCGTGTACCTGGTGAGGCTCCTCCTGGAGAAGGCGTACCACGTCCGGCCCCGCTTCCTGACGGAGGCCGAGGCGTCCGGCGCCGCGGCGCGATTGATGATCGGGGACGAGGCGCTCCGCCTCGGCCCGCGGTACCGAAACCGGCTGGACCTGGGGAAGGCGTGGCACGCCCTCACGGGCCTCCCCTTCGTCTTCGCCGTGTGGGCGGCGCGCGCCGAGGTCTGGGAGATGGCGGCGGAGGAGATCCGCGCGCTCCACCAGGCGCTCCTGGCCGCCAAGGCCTACACCCGGGCCCACCCCGAGGCCATGGTCGCCCTGGCCTGCCAGCGGACGGGCCTGCCGCCCGAGGCGTGCCGGCGGTACCTGCGGGAACGGCTCTGCTTCGACCTGACCCCGAGGCACCTGGACGGGCTCCGCACCTTCCTGCAGCTCCTGGCCGACGCCGGCGAGTTGCCGGCGGTTCCGGCGCTCCACTTCATCGCGGCGTGACGGACGACCGGGGGGAGCGGATGCCTGGCAGCCGCCTCTGCTTTCTTCACATCTCGGACCTGCATATCCTGGCGGAGGAGGACCGGCGGCAGCACGGGGCGGACACGGCCGCCATTCTCCAGCAGGCCGTCCCCATGATGAATGCGCTGCGGCCGGACTTCATCATCGCCAGCGGCGACCTGATCAGCGACGAGTCGGAGGAATCCTACCGGCGCCTGCGAACGCTCCTTCAGCCGGTGGAGGCGCCGATCCACTTCATGATGGGGAATCACGACGACCGGAGGGCGTTCCGCCGGGTGTTCCGCCCGGGCGAACCGCCGTCGGCCGATCCGGTCTGTCAGGCCTTCGAACGGGGCGGGATGCGCTTTCTCCTGCTGGATTCCATGCTCCCCGGCAAGGTGGAGGGGCGCCTCGCCGGCGACCAGTTGGACTGGCTGGAGGTTGAGCTGGCGGCCCATCCCGACCGGCCGACCTGGGTCTTCCTGCACCATCAACCGCTGCCCGTCTACATCCGCTGGCTGGACGCCCTGGGCCTGCAGAACCAGGAGGAGTTTCTCTCGGTGCTGGCCCGGCATCCCCAGGTGGAGGTGGTGGGCTACGGACACGTCCACCAGGTGCGCCGCTGGCGCTATCGCGGCGTGCTCTTCGTCAGCGTGCCCGCCTTGGCCTTCCAGTTCTCCCCGCTCAGCCAGGAGCCGGAGATCACCCTGGAGACCCCGGGCTTTCGCCGCGTCGAGATCTCCGGCGGGGAGCGCCGACACTGGCTGCATTTCCTGGACGGCCGGGTCGTGCCCGAGCCCCCGCTGCCCGCGATCCCCATCTACGTCCGCTAAGCCCAAAAATTTCACCGCCAATCCCGCCAAGATCGCAAGGACTCGCCAACACTCATCACTTCAGAGGAGCTTCCGGACCGAAATCTTCCGGGGCGCGTCTCGCCAATTTTCGATTGCGGATTTCCGATTGCCGATTTGAAAATCGAAAATCGCCAATCGACAATCGCCAATCAGGGAATACGGGCAGCTCCTTTGCGTCCTTCGCGCCCGCCTGCCACCCGCCCGCGTGCCACGGGCAGGCGGGGAGCGGAGCCTGCCCGCTGTCGCGGAGCAGGCGGGCGGCGGGCAGGTGCTTTGC
>JACPAT010000293.1 GCA_016180655.1 Candidatus Methylomirabilota bacterium
CGAATAGGCCCCGAAGCCGGCGGCCGGTACGCTTCGCATCTCTGCCATGCCCCGTGTGTGGGCGGAGGACCCTCACCGATGTCGTGGAAGACTGCGAGCTCTCGGCTGGGAGACTCGTAAAGCAGTTGCGGCACACTCGCTGCAAGTCGTGTGGTGAGAGGTTCTTCGATGTGGCGGCCATGACCTCCATTGAGACCACCAGAAGGCCATCCTCTCGGAGACGCTCCGCGTAACTCCCCCCTTGGACTATCCCGAAGGGATACTCCACGAGCACCTTTCGGCCCTGGCAGTGCCGACAGCGTCTCTCCGTTGACCCCCGGCGCCGACTCGGGTAGCATACGCCTCCCATGCGCTTCGGTGGTGGCAGACAGACCATCCTCCTCCTCCTGCTCCTGGTCGTGGGGGCGGCGACGGTCCTCTACTTCTGGAACTTTCCGCGTCTCCACGGCGCGGGGACACCTGTTGCGCCGGGTGCGCCGCAGGGGCGCGTCCTCTACGACGCACACTGCGCGGTGTGCCACGGGCCGGGCGGGAAGGGGGACGGGCCCGGCGCCCGCGTGGTCCGCCAGCCGATGCGGGACTTCTCCGACCCGGCGGCCATGCGGGACCTGAATGACCGCTTCCTCATCGAGATCACCAAGAAGGGCAGCTCGCAGTTCGGGCGCAGCAACGCCATGCCGGCCTGGAGCATGAAGCTCTCCGACGAGGAGATCCGCGCCGTGGTGGCCTATATCCGATCCCTGGCACCCCGGAACCCGCCCGCGTCATCCGGCAGAAAGGACAAGCCCTGATCCCCTCCGCGCTTTCCCGCCGCCTGCTGCCCTTCATCTACCTCCTCTTCTTCCTCTCCGGCGCGACCGGCCTTCTCTACGAGGTGGTCTGGGCCCGGATGCTGACCCAGATCTTCGGGAACACCACCCACGCCATCGCCACGGTCCTGTCGGCGTTCATGGCGGGCTTGGCCCTGGGCAGCTATGTCTTCGGCCGCCTGGTGGATGCCCGGCGCAATGCGCTGCTGGCCTATGGCCTCCTGGAAGGAGGCGTGGGACTCTACGGCCTCTTGGTCCCCACGCTCTTCGCCCTCACGCAACGCGCGTACGGCTCCCTGTACGGCCTGGTGGAGGTCTCCTTCGCCGCCTTCAGCGTCGTCCTGTTCCTCCTGGCGTTCGTCGTGATCGTCATCCCCACGGCGTTGATGGGCGCCACGCTGCCGGTGCTCAGCCGGTTCTGCGTGACCCAGTTCTCCGCGCTGGGCCGGCGCGTCGGGGACCTGTACGCCATCAACACGCTGGGGGCGGTGGTGGGCTGCGCCCTCACCGGGTTTTTCCTCATCTCCCACCTGGGGCTCCGCGCGACGGTCCGGCTGGGCGCGAGCGTCAACCTGGCCATCGCCGTCCTGATCGTCATCCTGGTCGCCGCGCTCCGAGGGCGGGGAGCGACGCCGGAAGAGGACGGCGAGGAATCTCCGGCCGCGCCGGAGGGGGGACCGGCCCGCTCCCGCCCGGATATGGCGCTACTCCTGGCCTTCGCCCTGTCGGGGATGGCGGCCATGGTCTACGAGAACGCCTGGACGCGGGCCCTCACCCTGGTCATCGGCATGTCCACCTACTCCTTCTCCGTGATGCTCACCACGTTCCTGGTGGGCCTGGGCCTGGGGAGTTTGCTCTACGCCCGCTGGTGGGGGACGCGGCAGATCGGGATGGCGGGGTTCGGGGTCCTGCAACTGCTGATCGCCCTCTCGGCCCTGGCCTCGATCCCGCTCTTCGAGCGGCTCCCCTTGCTGTTCCTTCGCCTGCGCCATGGCTTCGGCGACTCGTTCACGCAGTTTCTCACCATCCAGATGCTGCTGTCCGCCCTGGTGATGATCGTGCCGACGCTGCTCCTGGGGGCCACCTTTCCCGTCGTCGCCCGCATCTACACCCGGAACCTGGCCGCGGTGGGCCGGAGCGTGGGGACCGCCTATGCCAGCAACACGCTGGGGGCCATCGCGGGGGCGTTTCTGGGCGGCTTCCTGTTCATCCCGATCATCGGCATCCAGCACAGCATCGCCCTGGCGGTGATGGTGAACGCCGTCGTGGGCGTCCTGCTGGTGGCCATGGATGCCGGCGTGCGCCCGGTGCGGCGGCTGCTGGCGGCGGGGGCCATGCTGGCGGTTTCGATCTCCGCGTTCCTGGGGTTCGGGACGTGGAACACGGGGGTCATGACCAGCGGCGTCACCATCTACGCCCACAACTACGCCAGCCTGCCCACGGACGCCTTGCGGCGGGAGTGGATGACGCGGGACGACCTGCTCTACTACCGTGAGGGGCTCACCGCCACCATCAGCGTCCACCGCTCGGCCGGATCCGATTACCTCTACGAGAAGATCAACGGCAAGGTGGACGCCTCCTTCGGCGACACCCCCACCCAGCTCATGGTGGGGTACCTGCCCATGCTGCTCAACCCCGAGGCCAGGCGCGTGCTGGTCGTCGGCATGGGAAGCGGCATGACGGCCAAGGCCGTGGCGGCCTTCCCGGTGGAGCGCCTGGAGGTGGCGGAGATCGAGCCGGCCGTGATCGAGGGGGCGCGATTCTTCGCCGAGAAGAACGGCCGCATCCACGACGATCCCCGGGTGCGCTTCATCCACGCCGACGGGCGGAACTATCTCCTGGCGGTTCGCCAGCGGTACGACGTGATCATCTCGGAGCCATCCAACCCGTGGATCGCCGGCATCGGGAACCTGTTCACGCGGGAGTACTACCAGCTGGCGCGGGCCACCCTGACGGAGGGCGGGGTCTTCGGGCAGTGGATGCAGACCTACGCCATGGCGCCCGAGGATCTCCGGATGGTCTACCGCACTTTTGCCGAGGTCTTTCCCGACGTCTCCCTCTGGGCCGTCAACGACAGCGACATGCTGCTCATCGGGACCACGGAGAAACAGCGGCTGCGTGCGGCCGACCTGCAGGCGGCCCTGGCGGGCCGGCCCGTGGCGCAACAGGATCTGCGCGACCTGGGCTTCGTGGACGCTACCAGCCTCTTCGCCATGTACCTGATGCCCAAGGCGACCCTCCAGAAGATGGCGGGCGAGGCCGAGATCAACCTGGACGACGTGCCCCGGCTGGAGTTCTCGGCCCCGCGCAACCTGGGCCGGGAGACGACGACCCTGAACATGCGCCTGACGCGGGGCTTCGTGATCCGGCCGGACGTGGTGGACGCCGACCCGGAGCGGGATCCCACCGGGCGCGTGGCCCTGGCCCTGGCCCATGGATACCGGGCGACGCGGGACCGGACGCAGGCCCTGAACTGGGTCGAGCGGGCCCTCCGCGTTGCGCCGGGGGACTCCGAGGCGCGGCTGCTTCGCGCCCGGCTCCTGGCGGAGGAGGGGCGATCCGGCGCCTCCGCGGAGGAACTGCTGACGGTCGTCGCGGGATGGGCCCCGCGGCTGGACGCCGCGGTGGAGGTGGCCAGGGGTCTGGAGGCCGAGGACGCCATCCGCGTCCTCCGCCGCATCCGGCAGCGGGTCCCCCGTCTCGCCGAGGCGCGGGTGGCGCTGGCCGAGGCGCTCCAGCGGGGAGGCCGCTTCCAGCAGGCGGAGAGCGAGTATCGGGAGGTCCAGCGGGAACGGCCGCAGGATCGCCGCGTCTTCTTCGGCCTGGGCCGGAGCCTCCTGGCCCAGGGCGCCTACGAGAAGGCCCTGGCGGCCCTGGAGGAGGCGGCCAGACTGGGCGAGACCAGCGGGGAATTCCAGGCGGACCGGGGTGAGGTCCTGATGTGGCTCGGGCGCTACCAGGAGGCCGTGGCGGCCTACCGCCAGGCCCTGCGGAGCAATGTGGAACAGGTGACCTGGCGCCTCAACCAGGGCATCTCGCTGACACAGCTTGGTCCCGCAGAGCGGGGCGAGGCGGAGCAGCGGTTCCGCGAGGTCCTGGCCATGGACCCGGCCAACACCCGCGCCTGGGAAGAGCTCCGGAAGCTCGGGGAGCGGTTCTTTTTGGCCAACCGCCACCGCTTGGGCGCAGTTCCTCCGAGACAGGACCCGATCCGATTCGGCTTTGACGTGATCAACGGTGTAGTGTATTGTAGTGCAAAGGGCGCATCCAACCGGAGGGAGCCCATGCGCACGGTCTTGTCGGTGAGCCTGCCCGAGCCCCTTGCCGCCGAGCTCAGCCGCCTGGCGACAGAGACGGGCCGGTCCAAGAGCGACATCGTGAAGGAGTCGGTCAGCCAGTACCTCTGGGAGGCGCGGTTCCGCGCGGTGCGGCGGCGGCTGATCCGCCGAGCGAAGCGCGCCGGCATGGTGACGGAGGACGACGTTTTCCGGGCGGTCTCATGAGGGCCGTGTTCGACACGAATGTCCTCGTGGCCGCCTTCGCCACCGAAGGCCTGTGCGCCACGCTGCTCCGGCGAGCCCGGAAGGGAGAGTTCGAGCTCATCCTGTGTCCAGGCATCCTCCAGGAGTTCCGGCGCGTCCTCCGAGGAAAGTTCACGGCCGCCCCAGAGGAGATACGGAAGGCGGTTGCGCTGGTCCAGGAAGCAGCAGAGGTGGTGACACCTGGACCAGCACCGCTCCCCGGTGTCTGCCGGGACCGATCCGACGATGCCATCCTGGCCTGTGCGCTGGCCGCCCGGGCAGAGTTCCTGGTGACCGGGGACGATGACCTGCTGGAGGTGCGCACTTTCCAGAGAATCCGGATCGTCCGCCCACGCGATTTTGAGGCGCTCTTCACTGTCTGATTGACCTCCGACAAGGTTACCACGCCGTCGAATCGAGCCCATTCCAGTGCCCAGATTTGGTGTGGTTGGGGAGGCAATCATTGGAACTGATTGGGTCGGCCGGCGTTGTGGTCAATGTGCGGCGGCGCGTCCTTTTCCCTTGATGACCCGGAGGACATCCCGTACAATCCCGCCGCTTCCGGGATGGGAAAGACATCATGTCGTGGTTGTGGGATGGCGGCGGAGAGCAGGTTGACTTCATCACCGACGACCTGGCGGTGGCGAGCCTCGAGGCGGCGTGGGACCTCCAGAAGCTGATCCGTCACGGCATCCGGGCGATCGTGGATGCCAGCAACCGCGACGGGAATCCCCGCTATCCCGGCATCGGCTACCACGAGGTCCGGATCGCCGATCCGGACGAGCGTCTGCCCCAGTTCCTGCCGGGCGTCATGGCGTTCATTGATGAGGCGCGGCGGCGCGGGCCGGTCCTGCTGCACTGCGTGGCCGGGGTGTCCCGCTCGCCGGCGCTGGCGATCTGCTATCTGCACGAGCGGCACGGGCTGTCGCTGCCGGCGGCACTCACATACGTGCGCTCCCGCCGGGTGCAGGCGGACCCCCATCCGCTGTTCCTCCGCGTGATCCAGGACTACTACCAGGCCCGCACCGGGGTCGCGGGGGGCGATGGGAAGCGCGCCTAAGATGCCCCGTGTGCAAGTGAACCGGATCAACTTGTACTACGACGAGGCCGGCGCCGGCCGTCCCGTCATCTTCGTGCATGCCTACCCCATGGGGCGGAGGATGTGGGCGCCCCAGGTGGCGCACTTCCAGGCCCGCTACCGGGTGATCGCCTACGATTGCCGGGGATTCGGGGACTCGGAAGCGCCGCCCACCGCAGACAGCTATTCCCAGGCCCAGTCGGTGGAGGATCTCCGGGGAGTGTGCCTGGCACTGCACATCCAGCAGGCGGCCGTCGTGGGCCTGTCCATGGGCGGCAATATCGCCCTGCACTTCGCCCTCGCATATCCGGCCCTGGTCGCGGGCGTGGCGATCTGCGATACGGGGGCCGGCTCCGACGACCCCGCGCAGTTCCGGGCGGTCACGGAGGGCTGGGCGCGCGCGGCGGAGGCCGGCGGCAGCGCGGGGTTCAGCGCCGCCATCCTGGAGCATCCCATCTTCGCCGGCTATGCCGCCCGGGGGCCGGCCGAGGCGGCTGCGTTGCGCGGGATGGTCGCGGCCCATCCGGCCCATGGCATGGCCCACACGGCCCAGGAGACGCTGGCGAAGCGACCGCCCATCTTCTCCCTGGAGTCGAGGCTGCGGGCGCTCACGGTGCCGGCGCTGATCCTGGTGGGGGAGCAGGACCTCCCCTGCCTCGCCCCGTCCGAGTTCATGGCCCGGACGATCCCGAGGGCCGAGCTCACCGTGATGACGGGCTGCGGGCACTTCAACAACCTGGAACGACCCGCCGAGTTCAATCGAGTGGTGGAAGCGTTTTTCCGGAAGATCGGGTGGGTGGGCTGAGCGGGCCATGACCCTGGAGCCGATGGAAGACTACTTCCGCGATCGGGTGCAGATCGAGACGCGGGACGCCGAGCGGATGCGGGCCAGCGTGACCTTCACGCCGGATCTCCAGGGCCCCCCGGGGGCCGGGCACGGCGGGGGCGTGGCCGCCATGCTCTTCGAGCTGGTGCGCCTGTTTCGGGACGAGGGCGGGGCCGTGGTCCGCATCCCGCGACCGGTCCGGATCGAGGCGACCCTGCATCGCGAGGTCCCGCTGGAGGTCCCGCTCGCGGCCGAGGTGACGGCAGGAAACGGGGGCTGGCAGAGCCGTCTCCTCAAGGGGGAGCGTCCCATCGCCGAGGCCGAGGTGCGCCCGATGGAGACGCCGCTTTCGCCCATCCCGCCCGAGGTGCGGCGGGACTGGGAGGCCACCCACGGCCAGGCCCACGAGGTTCCCGGCTACGCCTTCTGCCTGGCCTGCGGCCTGCAGAACGCCCGGGGCGTCCAGGTCCGGTTCGACTACAACGGCTCGCTGGTCTGGAAGCGGCTGGTTCCCCAGGCCCACTTCCGCTGCGGCGACGGCAGCCTGTTTCCGGGATTCCTCTGCATCGTGTGCGACGAGGTCGGCTGGTGGCTGGGGGCGCTCCGCCAGGGAGAATGCGGGCTGTCCAACCGGGTGATCGTGTGCCTGGGGGAGCCCGTCCTCCACGGCGTGCCCCTCCTGGTGGTGGGGGCGCGGTCCGCGGTCACGACGTCGGACCCCAAGGGGAGGATCTGGCAGGCGCAAGCCAGCGTCCTGACCCCGGACTGGCGGCCGGTGGCCACCACCCAAGTCCAGTTCGCCGGCAGTCGCGCCTTCACCAAGATCATGCTGCCGGGCTTCGTCCCGGGCGAGGATCGGGCCGCGGTGCACCGGGTGTTCCCGGGCTACGCGGATCCGTGGGAAACTCCCGGGCCAGCCGGCCCGTCCTGATCCGGCCCGCCTCGGCGCTCCCGATCTGGCTCCTGCCATGCTGGCCCGTGGGGCCGACCCGTTGCCTCCCGATGTGGCCGGCACGGGATGGATGGCCAGGGGCGGTCGGAGAGACCGCGGGGTCTAGCAGGCTGCTGAAAAAGGCCCATCTGCGGCGTTGGCGCGCTCGCGCGGCGCTGCGACGTATGAGCTAAGTACGCCTCGCGCCTGCACCCATCCTGCGGATGGGTACCCGGCGCGCCGCCTTGCATCTGGACCTTTTTGAGCAGCCTGGGCGAAAACGAGTTTTTCAGCAACCTGCTAGGCGCAGCCGCCGCGGATCTTGGGGACCATCAGCACCTGATCGCCGTCGGCCAGGCGATGGGTCTTCTCCACGGTGGCGCCGTTGACCCGTACGTCCATCTGGCCGTTCACGCCCAACTCCTGCAGCAGGCTGCCCAGGGACAGGGGCTCCTCCCGCACGAAGTTGGTCACGCCTTTCCCCATGGTGACCACCTTCACCGTGATCGCGCTCTTCTTGTCCAGCGTGACGGGACTCATGCTATTTCCTCCTTCCATCGCCCTTCTGTCAGGGCACCGCTAAGGTCAGGGTCTTCAGGTCGCAGAAGATCTCGCGGGCGACGGCCTCGCCGGTGGCGAACTTCTTCACCTGATCCGCCACCAGGCTGGCCATGGCGAAGCCGGTGTAGATGATGGCGCCCGCCGTGCACGAGAGAGGCACCGCCTGGCTGTCGTCGTACAGGCTCGCCTCGTAACAGCGGACGTCGTCGGGATCGGCGGGCCGGATCGAATACAGCCGGCACACCTCGGCGCCCAGCCGGCCGTCCAGGTACAGGGGAATGCCGGCCCGGTGCCGCACGCACTTCTGCCAGAGCGTCTTGCGGGCGGCCATGCTGTCCACACCGCTCAGCACGATACCCTGGAGGCGCTCCCCTTCGATGCGGCGCAGGTGCGCCCGGGGGCGCGTCCCGGTGAAGGCCTCCAGGATCTCGGCCAGCGCCTCCACCTTGGGTCGCCCGACGTCGACCGTCCGGAAGAGCTGGTTGGGGACGTTGTGCTCCTCCACGCGGTCGTCGTCGTAGAGATGCAGGTGGGCACATCCCAGCTTCGCCAGGGCCAGGGCCGCAAAAGACCCGATCCCTCCGCAGCCCACCAGGTGGACCGGGGTGTCCAGCGCCTCCGGCCTCACCAGGTCAAGTTGCCGCAAGAACTCCACGCCCCGCCTCATGCCCGGCCTCTGGCCAGTGCAACACGGGCAGCCGCCAGTCGGTCGGGTTCACGGTCCTGAGAAAGTCGATCAGCACCTCCGTGGCCGCCACGAACTGGAACTCCCCCAAGAGCTTGGCGACCCCCTCGCGGACGGGGCCCAGGCAGGGCCGCCCCTCTTGGACATGCGGATGGTCGTAGGGGCCGATCCGGTCCGTGAGGTTCAGGATGCGCACATCGCCGTTGAAATGGAGATCGAGCTGGAAGCGCCCGAGGCAATATCGCCGTCCCTCGTGCTCCACCAGGATGGGAGCGGTGGTCAGGCTGATCCGCCCGTCCTGGACGCGGGCCTCCCGCACCCCGGGCAGCGCCTGAAGAGACTCCAGCTCCCTCCCGCCGGATTCCGCCGGGTCCCGCTCTCCGTAGAGGAGGCGCAGCCGCCGGCGACCCTCCGTCAGGCGCCGAGTGTCCGCGGCGATCCGGCGCGCCATCTCCTCCACGCCGTCCTCCAGGAAGGCGATCTCGGCCTGGAGGAAGCGGATCTCCTCTGCCACGCGCTCCTGGCAGGCCCGGACGTACGTCTCCCGGGCCTCCCGGCGGAGCGTCACCTGCCGGGCGCGGATCAGCGCCTCGGTCTCTTCCCGGAGGAGCCGCAGCCGATCCTCCAGCCGATTGGCCTGGACATCTTTCCTCGCTGGCAGCGCAGGCAGCAGATGCGGGAGGCCCAGATCCAGGTGCCGCCGCAGGAGGACCGGGATCCAGGCGGCCTCTTGGCGCAGCAGGTCGAAGAGGCAGTACAGATTCGTCCCGAGGGTTTCGCCCACGGCGTGTGCGTCCCGGTCCAGCAGGGGGCGGCCGCGCCCCAGCTGGACCCCGAGCGCCAGCGCCCGGTTGGCGGCGTCCGAGAGCGGGATCCCATGCGCGAACGGCAGGAGGACCAGGGGCACTCGCTGCCAGGCCCCGAAGAGGACCGGTGGCGTGGGCAGGGCGAAGGCGTGGATGTGCACCGCGTCCCCTCTCACCGGCCGGGAGTAGCCGTTGGCGCCGGTGCGGAAGCTCAAGGGGACTTCGAGGAGCGTGGCATAGCGCCGGAGGACTGCCTCGATGAGTTCAGCATGGGGGACCCCGGCGGGTGCACCTGGCGCGGTCTCGGATGGGTCCACCCTGAGGGGAGCCGCGGCCGGCGGGCTCTGCCTGCGGAGCAAGCGGGCGATCGTAGCCAGGAGCGCAGTCCACCAGGCGGCGGAAGGAGATGTTCCGGTGTTCCGGGGACCGAGGCTCGACCTGTGGTCCATCCTGCTGGGGCCGTTCTGGAGGGGAAGAACGTGACGGCGGCGTGCCGCCCACCGAAACCTGAATCCTCCTACCATGCGCCCCTGTGGCTGTCAAGGAATATTCGGACTGAAAAGGTCGCCAACCTTACTGGTGGTGCATTCGTCCAACGGATTCGCGACGTTCGTGGAGGCCAGGCCACCGGTCTGTTTCCGGTTCCCGACGCCTCCAGGAAGAGCCTGGGCGGCACGGGCGCTGGTCCCGGATCAGGGGTGAGGGATGGGGGGATCGAAGACGCAACTCAGGACCTCCAGGATCGTCCGCGCGGCGAGGAGCGCCGTGCGCCGGGAGGCATCCAGGTAGGGGTTCACCTCGACCAGGTCCATCCCCCGGAGGCGAAGGCGCCTCGCCAGCGTCGTGAGCAACCGGGCCACGTCGCGGAACTGGAGGCCCCCCGGCTCCGCAAAGCCGGTGCCGGGGGCGGCGGCCGGGTCGAAGGCATCGATGTCCAGGGTGAGATAGGCGTCCCCCGTGAGATCGGCCCACCAGTCGTGCCCCGGCCGCTCCAGGACGTCCTCCGTGGTGACGATGCGATTGCCCTGCTCCCTGGCCGCCGCGTAATCCTCGGCGCTGGAGACGATGCTCCGGATGCCGACCTGCGTGAGGCTTCGCACGTGGGCGAGTTCGCGGGCGCGGCGCATGGGGCTGGCGTGGGTCCCGGGCGCGCCGGAGAGCCGATCCACGAAATCCATGTGGGCGTCGATCTGCACCAGGTGGATGGGCGTGTCCGAAAAGGCCGGCAGGATGGCGGCCGTCACGCTGTGGTCCCCGCCCAGGCAGACGGGGAAGACCCCGCGAGAGAGCAGCCCTGCCACCGCCTCGGCGATCCGCTTGGCGTTCTCCTCGAAGAGCGTGGGGACGACCTCCACGTCGCCGGCGTCGCGCAGCTCCAGCTCCGCCAGCATGGGCCGGTCCCGCTCGGGGTCGTAGTAGCCCCGCCCGCGCTTGTAGTAGGGGAACTGGGTCGAGGCCTCGCGGATCGCCCGGGGGCCGTAGCGGGCGCCCGGATGCTGCGTCGCACCCTCATCGGTCGGGATGCCGAGGATCGCGACGTGGGGGGTGGGGGCCTCGGCCGGGTCGTAGCGGGGGACCTTGGCGAAGGTGGCGATCCCGGTGAAGGGCAGGGTCATCCCCGCACCTCCGTCCGCAGGCGGGCGAGGAGGGCGTCCGTGAGGTCCTCGCGGTTCCGCTCGGTGAGTCGGTACAGCTCCACCGTGGGGCGTCGCTTCAGCGCGTCGAGCCACGGGTGCGGCGCCTGGAGGATCGTGCCCAGGAGGGGCTTCTTGGACGCCAGCGCGGCCTCCAGGGCCTGGATGAACCGGGGGGAGCAGAGTTCCATCTTGCCGATCTCGTCCACCACGATCAGATCGGCCTCAGCCGTGGCCTCCTCCAGAGCGGCCACCCCCACGTCCTCGAAGGCCGCCACGTCCACCTGGTACCGGCCGACCCTGGGCCCTTTCACCGTCTTGACGTGGGCCAGGATCCCGGCCCGCCCGTCCAGGGCGCTCACCCGGAAGCCGACGCGCTCGCCGCCCTCGCGGATCTCTTCCGTGACGAAGCCGCCGGCGCGGACGGGCAGCCCGGCGATCACGCCGCGGATCACCGTGGTCTTTCCGGAGCCCGGCGCACCCGTGATCAGGAGGGCGTTGCCCATGGCCGCTGGTGTGATCTCCGCGGAGGGTCAGCCTCGCCGGCCGCGGCCCGTCAGCGGGGCAAACTGCACAGCGCGGCGGTGAACAAAATCGTGACCAGCAGGGCGAATCCCAGGACCAGGTGCCGGACCGCGGTGGCCCGCGTGGGCGCTTTCCGGGCGCCCTCCGGCTGCGCGTCCGGACCGGCTTCCGGCTCCGTCATTTCACCTGGGGCTCGAGCACCCGGATGTTATGGGTGGCCGCCGCCGCTTTCGGATCCTGCGGGGCGGACTGCTGGAACAGCCGGAACTCCTCCAGGGCGAGCTGGAGCAGGGCGCGCTTCTCCTCCACGCGGCTGAGCTGGGCCTTCTGGACGTACGCCACGCCCAGGTGGTAATGGGCATCCGCCTGGGTCGGGCGAAGCTCCACGGCCCTGCGGTAGGTCGCCACCTTCTCGTCCACCAGGGCCCGGATCTTGTCCCCCACCATCACGCCCAGGTTGTAGTAGGCGTCGGCATCGTCGGGGCGCAGACCGATGGCCTCGCGAAACGCCTCGCTGGCCTCATCGGTCTGGCCGGCGTCGGCATGGGCCAGCCCCAACTGGAAGCGGATCGAAGCGTCCCCGGGGGCCAGGCGGACCGCCTCGCGGAAATGGGTCGCGGCGACCTGAGGCTGCTTGGCTTTCCGGTACAGGTCGCCCAGGGCCACGTGGAGCTGGGGATCGTCCGGCTTCTTGGGGAGGACCCGGGTCAGCTCGGCGATGGCACGCGGGAGGTCGCCGCCGGCCCGATAGGCCAGGCCGAGACCCAGGCGCGCCTCCAGGTGCTCCGGCGAAAGCTCCAGTGCGCGCGTGAACGCCTCGACCGCCTGCGCGGGCTGGCGGAGTTCGAGGAGCGTGATCCCCAGGTTATGGTGGGCCTCGGTGAGGGCGGGGTTCAGCCGGATCGCCTGGCGGAACTGGTAGAGGGCGTATTCCAGGTCCCGCCGCTGGAGCGCGCCGACCCCTGCGTTATAGCGCTGGAGCGCCTCCTGCGTGCGGGGATCCGGCGCGGGTGCCGTGGTTGACGGCGGGACCGGTGCCGTCGGAGACGCCGGCGAATCGGCCGCCGCCGCGGCCGCCGCGGCGGCCAGGAGCGCGGCCAGGACGATCGCCCCGGCCGTCATGGCCGGCCATCCCGCGGCGGCCGGACGAAGGCCTTCTCCGTCGCCAGGATGGGCACGTTCTCGCGGAGCGCGAGGGCGATGGCGTCGCTGGGGCGGGAGTCGAGGATCAGCTCCTGCCCCTGGGCGTCCAGGATCAGATTGGCGAAGAAGGTGTTGTCGCGCATCTCCGTGATGATCACGCGCTTGACCTTGGCCTTGAGCCGGTGGATCGTCTCCAGCATCAGGTCGTGGGTGTAAGGTCGGGGCAGACGCATTCCCTGGAGCGGGAGGATGATCCCCTGGGCCTCGAACGGCCCGATGAACATGGACAGCTCGCGCTTGTCCTGCTTGCCCCGCAGATAAACGAGCGGCTGGCCGGAGGCCGGATCGGGGGCGACACCCATCACCTCCATCTCGTAGAGGGTCCCGCCCCCCGCCCCCGGCTCGGCCGCCCACCCCGGCGTGGAGGAAACCAGAAGGCCTGCGAGCAGTACCAGCGCCAGGATTCCCCACGCGCGAACCATCTTGCTGCTCCTCAGGCCCGTGCCTTCGCTCGACCCTTCATCCACACTTCCCGGTGTGGAGCCGCCTAGAA
>JACPAT010000294.1 GCA_016180655.1 Candidatus Methylomirabilota bacterium
GAAAGTCCATATCCACTCGACGCTGCCGCTCAAGGACGCGGCCGAGGCGCACCGCCTGCTGGAAGGACGGAAGACCATCGGGAAGGTCCTGCTCGTTCCCTAAGTACTGCCTTTCGCAAGTACAGTGACAATCATTCCTCCCCCCTCTCCCTCGATGGGAGAGGGGCGGGGTGAGGGTGTCATGAGAGTTTCCGTGCCGAAGACCCCCCTCACCCTAACCCTCTCCCACACAGGGGAGAGGGGATCGAGGAGTTTGCGTCGGCACAATACGTCACCGTAATTGCGGCCAGAAGCACTAAGGCGACTTCGTCGGGACGGAACAATATCGAATGTCGAATGAAGATCGTGTGTCATTCGACATTCCCCGTTCGATATTCGATATTTTTGAGCATTGCTTGCAGGGCGGCGGGATCCGTCACCGGCGCTGAACAAGTGAATCTGTGGCAGACGTAGGCCGTCGCCCTGCCGTCCACCTGCCCCTTTCCTGCCAGGAGATCCCTCACAGCCGGTAATTCGCCCAGCTCCTGGGGCCCTGCCACGAGAACGACCTTGTTGGGGACGAACTCCTGGTGGACCGCCCGGAGGAGCGCCCGGGCGTCCGCCGCACTCCGCTCGCCCACGATCACGATCTCATACGGCGTCTCCGCGTACCAGTCGAGCGCGCACAGCAGATTTCCAAACCCGAAGGGATTGTGCTCCATCTGGCCCCGGAAAACGCGGAGCACCCGCTCTGCCCGGGTGAGATCTGCGGCACTGCCCGTCAGCGCGTGCAGTCGCAGCATCGTCTGGGTGGCGACGGATGCCCCGGACGCGATCGAGTGGTCGTAGGCGGACTTGGGGCGATCGATCAGCGCCTCGTGGTCGGCTGAGGTGAAGAAGAACCCTCCCTCTCGCTCGTCCCAGAATTGGGCGATCATTCGCTCGTGCAGGGCCACGGCCTGGTCCAGGTAGCGCCGGTCGAACGTCGCCTGGTGGAGGTCCAGCAGCGCCGCCGCGAAGAACGCATAATCGTCGAGATACCCGTTCAACTTGGCCCGGCCATCCTTGAAGGTGCGAAGGAGCCGCCCATCCCTCAACAGATGGGCCAGGACGAACTCCGCGCTCCGGACGGCGGCATCCAGCGCGGCCTCGTCACCGAGGACGGTGTACGCCTCGGCGCAGGCCGAGATCATCAGGCCGTTCCAGCTCGTCAGGATCTTCTCGTCACGGAAGGGCCTCTCCCTGCGTTCCCGGACCTCGAAGAGCTTCCGGCATGCCCCGGCCAGGATCGCCTCCGCCTCGGCCGCCCCCATCCCGAACCGCGCGGCCAGGGACTCCAGGCTGCCCGGCCGATTGAGGATGCTCCGGCCCCGCTCAAAATTGCCCGCCTCGGTGACGTCGTACGCCCGGCAGAAGAGCTGCCCGACGTCCTCCCCCAGGTGGGCCAGGATCTCGTCCCGCGTCCAGACGAAGAACTTCCCCTCTTCCCCCTGGCTGTCCGCATCCTGGGTGGAATAGAAGCCGCCCTCGGGATGCAGCATCTCCCGCCTGACATAGGCCAGGGTATCCCGGACGACTTTCTCGAAGAGGCGCTGCTTGGTAACCTGCCAGGCCTCCAGGTACAGCCGGAGGAGCAGGGCGTTGTCGTACAGCATCTTCTCGAAGTGCGGCACCAGCCACCGATTGTCCACGGAATAGCGGTGAAAGCCACCCCCGATGTGATCGAAGATTCCGCCGGCCGCCATCTTCTCCAGCGTCAGGGTAACCATCCGCAGGGCGAACTCGTCCTGGCGGGCCCGGGCGTGCCGGAGCAGGAAGGCATGGTTCATGGTATTGGGGAACTTGGGGGCGCGGCCAAATCCGCCGTGGACCGGATCCACGTGACGCGTGAGGGCACGCCCCACCCTGTCCAGCAGTTCCTTGTCCAGCGGCTCGGCCACTTCCTTGAATGTCGAGAGATGCCCCAGCCCGTCCAGGATCTGCCGGACGGTCTCCGCAATCCCCTCCTGGTTCAGCCCGTAGGAATCCGCCACGGCCTGCAGGACGCGCGGAAAGCCGGGCAGTCCCTGGCGATCCGTGGGCGGGTAATAGGTCCCGCCGTAGAACGGCTGCTGGTCGGGCGTGAGGAACACGGTGAGCGGCCAGCCGCCCTGGCCGCCCAGGAGCTGCACCACGTTCTGGTAGATCTGATCCAGGTCCGGTCGTTCCTCGCGGTCCACCTTGATATTCACGAAGTGCTCGTTCATCAGGCGGGCCATGGCCGGGTCCTCGAAGCTCTCCCGCTCCATCACGTGGCACCAGTGGCAGGCGGAGTAGCCGATACTGAGGAGGATCGGCCGGTTCTCGGCCTTGGCCCTGGCCAGGGCCTCCGGGCCCCAGGGATACCAGTCCACAGGATTATGGGCATGTTGCAAGAGGTACGGGCTGGTCTCGTGGATCAGGTGGTTCGTATGGGTGGGTTCGCTCATGCGGGATTCCTTTCCCTCCAGCCCACCCTCTCCCCCCTGGGGGAGAGGCGAAGCTGAGGGGGATCAATCTGGCTGGTTCAAAGTCTAGCACGGCGATCCATCACGGGCCAGTACCCAGGGGCCGCCCTTGCCGGTGCCGGATTCCGACTTCCCAACGGGAGTGACCGCGTGGTAGCCTTACGCCTCTTGGCAATCAGCCGGCTCCCGCACAGGAGGCGCCCCATGCCAGACGGTTTTTCCGAGAAGCCCATGCTCGTAGACGGATCGTGGATTCCCGCCGAGTCGGGCAAGACCTTCGCCGTCCATAACCCCTCCACCGGCGAGGAGATCGCCCGGGTGGCAAAGGCCGACACGCCGGATGTGGACCGGGCCGTCCGCGCGGCCCACCGGGCCTTCGAGGAAGGCCCGTGGTCTCACCTGGGGCCACCGGAGCGCGCGCGGTACCTCTTCACCGTGGCCCGCCTGATCCGGGAGCGCCTGGAGGAGATCGCCACCCTTGAAACCCGGAACGTCGGGAAGCCCATCCGCGACTCGCGGGACGAGGTGGCGGCGGCCGCCGACTGCTTCGAATATTACGCCGGCGCGATTCCCCGGATCTACGGCGAAACCATCCCGGTGGCCAGCCCCGGCCTGGACTTTACCTTGCGGGAACCGATCGGCGTGGTCGCCCTCATCGTCCCCTGGAACTTCCCGTTCATCATGGGCGCATGGAAGGTCGCCCCGGCGCTGGCCGCCGGCAACACCGTGATCCTGAAACCCGCAAGCTACACGCCCCTCACCGCCCTGCTCCTGGGCGAGATCTGCCAGGCCGCCGGGATTCCGCCCGGGGTGGTGAACGTCATCACCGGCCCGGGGTCCACGGCGGGCGCCAGCCTGGCCGGCCATCCCCTGGTCGGCAAGATCGCGTTCACGGGCGAGACGGAAACGGGCAAGCAGATCATGCATCTCGCCGCCGACAGCATCAAGAAGGTGTCGCTGGAGCTCGGCGGCAAGTCCCCCAACATCATCTTCGACGACGCCGATCTGGACGAGGCGGCCAACACCTCGGCCCTGGCCGTCTTCGGCAATGCGGGTCAGGACTGCTGCGCGCGGAGCCGGGCCTTCGTCCAGCAGGGAGTCCACGACGCCTTCCTGGCGAAGTTCGTGGCCCGGACGAAAGGCCTCAAGGTCGGGGACCCCATGGATCCCGAGACCGAGGTGGGACCCCTCATCTCTCCGGGCCAGCGCGAGCGGGTCGTAGAATACATCCGCGTGGGCCAGTCAGAGGGCGCCAGGCTGGCGTGCGGCGGCGAGGTTCCCACCGACCCGGCGCGCGCTCGCGGGAGCTATCTCTTCCCTGCCGTCCTGACCCAGGTCCAGAACCGGATGCGGGTGGCCCAGGAGGAGATCTTCGGTCCCGTCCTGTGCGTGATTCCCTTCCGGGACGAGGACGAGGCTGTCCGGCTGGCCAACGACACGATCTACGGCCTCTCCGGCTCCCTCTGGACGCGGGATATCGGGCGGGCCATCCGGGTGGCCAGGCGCGTCCGGACCGGCGTCCTCAGCATCAACTGCAACAGGAGCGTCCACCTCGAGGCCCCCTTCGGCGGCTACAAGCTGAGCGGGGTCGGGCGCGAGCTGGGCATGCACGCCCTGTCGCTGTACACCGAGGTGAAGAACGTCTTCGTCAGCACCGCGTGAGGTCAGGTGTCACAACCTGGGGGGCGGGATCGGAAAATTCGAATATCGAACAGGGAATATCGAATGGTGAACGACGGAGAGTCGCTCCCTTCGACATTCGAAATTCGATTATTCGTCATTCGAAATTAGCCTGGATTCCCCACCAGCCACTGTGATAGGTTCACGCCGCTTTCGGAGTGGAATATGCGAGTTGCGTTAGTTCAGATGAACTCCCGCGACGATCGCGAGGCGAACGTCCGGGAGGCGTCCCGCCTCCTGGAGGCGGCCGCGGCCGAGGGCGCGGATCTGGCGGCCCTCCCGGAGCTGTTCACCTACCTCGGCCCCGGCTCGGAGCATCCCCGTGTCGCAGAGCCGATCCCCGGCCCGACCACGGAGCGCCTCTCGGCCCTGGCCGCCCGGCACCGGATGTTCATCCTGGGCGGCAGCATCCTGGAGCGGGTGCCGGGAGAGTCCCGCTTCTCCAATACCAGCACCCTCTTCGACCGGGCGGGCAGCCTGATTGCCCGCTACCGGAAGCTGCATCTGTTCGACGTGGACCTCGCGGGGCACGCGCCGTATCGAGAATCGGCGACCATGGCACCGGGGGGCGAGGTCGTGACGGCGGACACCGAATTCGGCCGCGCGGGGCTGAGCATCTGCTACGACCTGCGCTTCCCCGAGCTGTATCGCGCGCTCGCCGCGAGGGGAGCAGAGATCCTCTTCGTCCCTGCGGCCTTCACCCTGCACACCGGGAAGGACCACTGGGAGGTCCTGCTGCGGGCCCGGGCCATCGAGAATCAGGCATACGTGGTGGCCCCCGCCCAGGTCGGAGCCCATCCGCCGGGTCGCGAGTGTTACGGAAACAGCCTGGTGGCCGACCCGTGGGGAAGCGTCATTGCCCGCGCGCCGAACCGAGTCGGGGTCACGCTGGCCACGCTGGACCTGGCCTACCTGAAACAGGTGCGCCTCGAATTGCCGGCGCTGGCGCACAGGCGTCGCGAGTTGCTGGGGTGACCCGCCGGGGGCGAGCCAATATCGAATATCGAACGGCGAATCACGAATGATGAACGACGTAGAGGGGTGAGATGCCCGGCAATCTGGACCTGAAGACGTTACGAGATCTCATCCAGAAGGGCGAGATTGACACGGTCCTGGTCGCCTTCCCCGACATGCAGGGCCGCCTCATGGGGAAGCGGGTGACGGGCCACTACTTTGCGGACCACGTCGAGGAGGATGGGATTCACGCCTGCGCGTACCTCCTCACCGTGGATGTGGACATGGAGCCCCTGCCGGGCTTCCGCCTGGCGAGCTGGAACACGGGCTACCAGGATTTCCGGGCAGTCCCTGACCTCACCACCCTTCGCCATATCCCCTGGCTCGAAAAGACAGCCATGGTCCTCTGCGATCTGGTCACCGAAGATGGCGAGCCGGTGGAGGAATCCCCCCGGCGGATCCTCCGGCGCCAGGTGGAGCGGGCGCGGGCCAAAGGCTTTGTGCCCATGCTTGCCTCCGAGCTGGAGTTCTACCTCTTCAAGGATTCCTTCGACTCTGCCCGGCAGAAGGGCTATCACGACCTCGTCCCCTTCGGATCGTACCTGGAGGACTACCACATCCTCCAAACGACCAAGGAGGAACCGGTCATCCGCGCCATCCGCAACGGGATGGAGGGAGCGGGCATCCCGGTGGAGTTCAGCAAGGGGGAATGGGGCGCCGGCCAGGAGGAGATCAATCTCCGCTATGCCGAGGCCGTGGAGATGGCCGACCGCCATGCGATCTACAAGAACGGCGTGAAGGAGATCGCGTACCTGCAGGGGCACGCCGTCACCTTCATGGCGAAGTACGACATGAAGCATGCCGGGTCCAGCTTTCACCTGCACGCCAGCCTGTGGGATCCCGGGGAAAAGCGGAACCTGTTCGTGCAGCCGGGCACGCATCCGGGGTCGGAGCTCTTCCAGCAGTTCCTGGCGGGGCAACTGGCCCAGGCTCGGGCATTCTCCCTCTGGTATGCGCCCTACGTGAACTCCTACAAGCGGTACCAGGCGGCCTCCTTCGCGCCGACGCGGATCGCCTGGGGGGTGGATAATCGAACCTGCGGGTTCCGCGTCTGCGGTCACGGAAATGCGCTGCGAGTGGAAAACCGCATGCCCGGGGCCGATGCCAACCCGTATCTCGCCTTCGCCGCCACCATCGCCGCCGGTCTCTATGGG
Source organism: Candidatus Methylomirabilota bacterium (assembly GCA_016180655.1). GTDB lineage: Bacteria > Methylomirabilota > Methylomirabilia > Methylomirabilales > 2-02-FULL-66-22 > 2-02-FULL-66-22. Next base: position 6,314 of record JACPAT010000294.1, read on the forward strand.
ATCGAGCAGAAGCTGTCCCTCCCACCCATGTTCGAGGGCAACGCCTACGACTCCACAAGCATTCCCCAGGTTCCCCGGACCCTGCGCGAAGCCATCGCCGAATTCGAGCAGAGCAAGCTGGCCCGCGAGGCCTTCGGCGACAACGTGGTGGAGCATTACCTTCACGCCGCCCGGCTGGAACAGGAGGCCTACGATCGGACCGTCACCTGCTGGGAGCTCATGCGGAACTTTGAACGAATCTAGGCACCCTACTTCTTGGAACCACAGATGAACACAGATGCACACAGATAATGGTCCCTGCTTTTCTGAATCCGGCATTTGGAACCATCTGTGTTCATCTGCGTGCATCTGTGGTTGCATCCTCCGAAAGGGGTTCTTGCCATGCGACTGAAGGGGAAGGTGGCGTTCATCACCGGTGCCGGCATGGGGCAGGGACGGGAGGCGGCCATCCTGTTTGCCAGGGAGGGTGCCCGGGTCATCGTGGGCGACATCAGCCCCAAGGCCGGGCTGGAGACGGTCCGCCGGATCGAGCGGCGCGGGGGCAAAGCCCTCTTCGCGGAGGGGGACGTCGGGGTGGAGCGCGACGTCAAGCGAATGATCGAAACCGGCGTGAAGAAATTCGGCGCCCTGCACATCCTCTACAACAATGCCGGCGTCCTCTGGAAGGACCGGGATCGGTCCGTGACCGAGACGGCCGAACCCAACTGGGACCGGGTCATGGCCATCAACCTCAAGGGCCCCTTCTTCGTCGCGAAATTCGGCATTCCCTACCTGATCCGATCGGGCGGCGGATCCATCATCAACATTGGCTCCGTCTCGGCCCTCTGCGGGTTCACCGTGGCCCAGGACGCCTATACCTCGGCCAAGGGCGCCCTCATCTCCCTCACCAAGTCCCTGGCGATCCAGTTCGCCCGGCAGAAGATCCGCTGCAACATCATTCATCCGGGGATCATCGCGACCCCCATGCAGGCGCCCTACCTGAAGGACCCGAAGAAGCGAAAGTCCTTCGAGGACTCGATCCCCCTGGGCCGGATCGCCCACCCCCGCGAGATCGCCAACGTGGCCCTGTTCCTCGCCTCGGACGAGTCATCGTATGTCACGGGGACCGAGATCATCGCCGACGGCGGCTTCTGCGCCCAGTGATCCCATGCATGCAACCGCAGATGAACGCAAATGAACGCAGATGGCCCTTCTGGGGGTCAGTGATGAAGGGGAACGGGAAGGGGACGGGAACGACCGAATCCCAAAACGACAGAGCCCGGGTCGCGCTTAGCCTCTGGATCCCAGCCGGCGGGACGCCACGGCTTCCTCCAACTCCTCCAGGGCCTGCGTGGCCGGCCACCGCTCGCGGATCACCCGCGCCAAGGCACGCGTCATCGCCTCGGGATGCTCGTGGGCGAAGATGTTGCGCCCCACGGAGCATCCCACGCCGCCGGCCTTCATGGCCGCCTCCATCCGGTGGAGCAGTTCCGCATCGGTGATGCGGGGACCCCCGGCCAGCACCGTGGGGAGGCGGGTCGCCTGCACGATCTTCTCGAATCCCTGGGCATCCCCGGGCCAGTTGCTCTTGATGATGTCCGCGCCCAGCTCGGCGCAGAGCCGGGCATTCCGGATCAGGTAGTCGAACCCGTATTCGCCCTGCAATTCCTCCACCGCCTTGTAGGTAGTCGGGTACTCTGCCTCCGCGATGAAAGGGATCCCCCAGCGGTCGCAGGCCTCGCCCGCCCGGGCGACGTACTCCAGCATCCGGGCCTCCTCAGGTCCCGTGAGCGCCACGAAGACCACCACCGCGTCCGCAGCCGAGGCGGCCGCCTCCTCCACCGAGCCGATGTGGACGATCTGGTTCGGCACCGAGCTGCCGGTGGCCGAGGCGGTGAGCATCATCGCCCAGGCCACGTCCTTCCGGTACTCGGCCACGGTCTGCCGGGCGAAGCCGGCGCTCATCATGATGACGTTGGCCCCGCCACGGATGGCCTCGCGCAGCCGCGCACCCGTGTCGGCCAGCGGCGGGAGAAACGCCGGCGACGTCATGCCGTGATCCAGGGCGCAGATCAGGCACGTGCCGTCCTCGTTCACGACCCGCTTCATGCGGAACTGTTTCCCGAGGCTCATCCTGTCCTCCGTGAGTACCTTTCGAGGAAGTGGAGCTCGATCCGCTCGCTGATCTTGCTTTTGGATTCCCGCCTCACGCCCCGCTCAGCGTTGTCCGGCGGCTTCGGGAAGGGGGGCGACGGATTGGGTGGGAGGCGGGGGCGGTACCGGCGCCGGCACCACCGGGGGTGTCGCCGCCAGCGCTGGCTCCTCCGACGGCGGGGCCTCCGGTGTGGCAACCTCGCCGCGGATGAAGAATTCCGTGATGGCCTCCGGGTCCTCCGGGCCGGTCGGAAGGCCTGTCCGCCAGTTCACGCTGGCGGTGAAGACGCCCTCGGGGATGGGCACCGTGTCCGCCGGAACCGGCGGCAGCACCCGCCGCATGAAGTCCGCCCAGACGGGTGCCGCCAGGCGTCCCGCGCTCTCGTGGGAGCCCAGGGAGCGCGGCTGGTCGTAACCCATCCACAGTCCCGTCACCAGCCGGGGCGTGTATCCCACCAGCCAGATGTCCGCCGCGTCCTGGCTGGTCCCGGTCTTGGCCGCCACGTTCCGCCCGGGGATCTTCGCCCGCTTGGCGGTCCCCCGCTCCACCGCACCCTGGAGCACGTTGGTGACGAGGAACGCCACCTCCTCCCGGAGGACCCGTTCCCCCCTCTCCTCGCTCGCCTCCAGAACGTCCCCGTTGGGGGAGGCCACCTTGCGGACGGCCCTGGGTGGGACGCGCATCCCCCGATCCGCCAGCACGCCGTAGGCAGAGGTGAGTTCCAGCAGGCTCACTTCGGAGACGCCCAGGGCCAGGGCGAACTCTCGCCGGAGATCGGACGTGATCCCCATGCGGTGCGCCAGGGAGATCACCGGCTCCACCCCCACCACCTCCAGCAGGCGGACCGTCGGAACGTTGATGGACTCCTCCAGGGCCCGCCGCAGGGTGACCGGCCCACGGAATTGCCGGTCGAAATTCTCCGGACTCCACTCCAGCATGCGCCCGTCCCGGGGGATCGAATAGCTGGTCGGATAATCATCCAAGAGGGAGGCGGGTGTGAACCCCCGATCCAAGGCGGCGGCGTACACGAAGGGCTTGAAGGCCGAGCCGGGCTGCCGGCGGGCCTGGACCGCGCGGTTGAACTGGCTGCGTCCGTAATCCCGGCCGCCGACCATGGCCCGGATGTCTCCGGTCTCGGGGTCCAGGGCCACCAGGGCTCCCTCCAGGGCGATCTGATCAGTGGCGACGCCCTTCCGCTTGCCCGCCAGCGCCTTCTCGGTCTCTGCGATGCCTCGTCGCAGGGTCTCCGTGGCCGCCCGTTGCATCTCGATGTCCAACGTCGTATGGATCCGGAGGCCCCCCCTGGTCAGCAGCATCCGTCCGAACCGCGGCTCCAGCTCTTTCCGCACGAAGTCCACGAAGGAGGGCGCCCCGCCCCGCCCCTTGAAGAAGGGGGCCAGCGCGATCGGCAGGCGCATCGCCGCCCTGGCCTGGGACGCGCTGATATGCCTTTCCTTCTCCATGCGGTTCAGGACGTAGTCACGCCGCGCCCTGGCGCGGTTGAGATCGTTGAACGGCGAGTACAGGCTCGGCGCCTTGGGCAGCCCCGCCAGGAGGGCCGCCTCGGCCAGCGTGAGCTGCCCCACTGACTTGCTGAAGTAGGTCCGCGCGGCCGCCTCGATGCCATAGGCCCCTCCCCCGAAGTAGATGGTGTTCAAGTACATCTCCAGAATCTTGTCCTTGCTGTACCGCCGCTCGATCTCCTGGGCGAGCTGGATCTCCTTGATCTTCCGGCCGAGCGTCCGTTCCGGGCTGAGGAACAGGCTCTTGGCCAGTTGCTGCGTGATGGTGCTGCCGCCCTCCCTGAGTCTCGCGGCGGCGAGATTGCGGATGGCGGCGCGCGCCATGCCCTTCAGGCTGATGGCGCCATGCCGGTAGAACTGGGCATCCTCGGCATCCAGAATGGCCTGCTGGACCAGATTTGGCACACGGCCCAGCGGCACAAAGATGCGGAATTCGGGGGCCAGCGACCCAAAGGGCTCATTCTGGTCCGAGTAGAGGATGCTGGGCTCGCCGGGCTGGAAGATCTCCAGCTTGTCGAGGAACGGGAGGTCTTTCTCCGGATCGGCTATGAATCCGAATATCGGGACGGGTCGCGCGCCGAGCAGGACGGCGAGGATGACCGCCAGGGCCAGCACCCGGCGGAGCTGCGGAGCAGGGAACCCGAGGGGACACATGGTATCCTGTATGCTATCACACTGATCCCGGGATGAAAACGGACCTCCGCATTCCCCGCGATCGGCACCCGTTCGATGTCACCGATTGCTTTCGGGCACGGCGCCTCCAGGCGGAATCGGGCCCGGCCGTGGACAGGCATGGGGGGCCGCGCCGCGTGCCCGCGCCAACGCCTGCACATAGGCCTCCGGCAGATTCTCCCCCAGGGGGTTCGCCTCCGTCCACCACTTCGGTTCGGTGGTGTAGATCCAGACGTAGCCGTCGCTGACCGACAGGGCCGCCCCCACCGCCCGCGCGAATTGCTCGGGGTCCACGAGGTCACGTCGCTCCGGCGGGTACAGTGACGGGTCGAACCACCGGCAGGGACGTCCCGCCACGCCCGGATCCTGGCACGTGCGACCCGAATCGAAGTCCAGCCAGATGCCGAATCCGATCTCCAACGATTGATCGTACCTCCGGGGATCCAGAGAAAGCTCCCGGCACGGTCCCCGCAGGGAGGCGTAGGCCTCCTGAAAGCGATCGCAGGACCGGTACGGGTAAGAGTACTCGAACCCCTCGACCACGGTGCCACGCCCGCCCGCGCCTGCCAACAGCCCATCCACGAACGATCCGAGAAGACCGTAGGTCCGTTCCGGTTGAGGGTCCCGTCCCAGGCAACTTGCGCTGGGGCCGAAGGCCAGCAGGAGGGTGATCCCCGGGTAGGCCTCCGTCACGCTGCGGCCCACGGCTCGCCCGCGGTGAAACGCCTCTTGACGGTACACGGGAAACTCTTGCGTTGTCCTCCGCCGGCGGAAGTCAAAGACGTTGAACCGGGGGATCCGGCTGCCCGGCTCGGGATCCGCGTACGCCTCCGGGTCCAAGAGCAGCCCGCGGAGCCCCGCCTCGCGCGCCGCGGCTGCCGCAGTCACGAGGTTCCCGATCAGGATGTCCCATGGCTCGTCGTCGAACATGTCGAAGGGCCGATCCGTCGGGTTCACATTGACGCGGAGAAAATTGTGCCGGAAGCGGCGGAAGGGGACCTGCCGCAAGGTTTCCACCACAGGCCGCAACTCCTCCATACTGTAGCGACGGGCCAGAGCGGACCAGGTGAAGACCCGCGCGCTTCCCTCCAGGCCGGGCACCGTCGCCTGGAGGACCACCCCATCGAATGGCTTGACCTCCATGGCGGCGATGTGGCGACGCAGGAAGTCCTGGTCCGGCTCGGCCTCCGGCCAGGCGATCAGCCGGGTGCAGGCCGGCAACAGCGCCGTCAAAGCCGAGAGGAGGACCCAGGCCCAGCTTCGGACAGGAGTCGGCATCATCTCCTCATTCCTTGTTCGATATTCGATATTTCGGAATTGGAGGCCAAGGATCCATCCTCGGCCGAAAATTTCCATCCGGCCGACTCCACCCGTGTGGTAGGATGGGTGGGCTCGCGGACACCCCGTCTTCATTCATGGAGGATCCCATGGGCACAGCGCTGTTTGAGACGAACCTCCCCGGTCTCAGGCTCAAGGGCCGGGGGAAGGTCCGGGACATCTACGATCTGGACGACGCCCTCTTGATCGTGGCCTCCGACCGGATCTCGGCCTTCGACGTGGTGATGAGCGACCCCATCCCGGACAAGGGGAAGATCCTCACCCAGATCTCGGCCTTCTGGTTCAGCCAGATCGCCGACCTGGCGCCCCATCACCTGTTGAGCACGGACGTGGCGGCGTTCCCTCCCGAGTGCCAGGCATACGCCGAGACGCTCCGCGACCGATCCATGCTGGTCCGGAAGGCCGGGGTCATTCCCTTCGAGTGCGTCATCCGGGGCTACCTGAGCGGCTCCGGCTGGAAAGAGTACCGCGAGAGCGGCAGCGTGTGCGGGATCCGCCTGCCCAGGGGCCTGGTGGAGTCGGACCGGCTGGAGGAGCCCATCTTCACCCCGGCGACCAAGGCGGAACTGGGCACGCACGACTTGAACGTTCCCTTCGACCACATGGTGCGGGATCTGGGTGGGGATCTGGCCGAGCGCCTCCGCGGCCTGAGCCTCACGGTCTATCGCCGGGCCCGGGCGATCGCCGAGGCCCGCGGCATCATCCTGGCCGACACCAAGTTCGAATTCGGGCTGGTCGGCGGTACCCTGACGCTGGTGGACGAGGTGCTGACCCCCGATTCCTCGCGGTTCTGGCCCAAGGACGAGTACAAACCGGGGGGTCCCCAGCCCTCCTTCGACAAGCAGTTCCTCCGCGACTACCTGCTCTCCATCAAGTGGCCGCAGAAGCCGCCGCCCCCGCCCCTCCCCGCCGAGATCGTGGCCAAGACGCGGGAGAAATACCTGGAAGCATATACGCGGCTGCTGGGAAGGCCAGCGCCGTTCGCCTAGCAGGCTGCTGAAAAAGGCCCATCTGCGGCGTTGGCGCGCTCGCGCGGCGCTGCGACGTACGAGCTAAGTACGCCTCGCGCCTCGCATCGCGCGTTTGAGCAGCCTGGGCGAAAGCGGGTTTTTCAGCAACCTGCTAGACGGGAAGAGCGTTCGACGGTTTCCGCCTTTGGCGGATTCGGCGGTTCGGCTGTACCAGCGAATCGTCGAACTGCCGACTCCGCCCCGCTGCCCCCGCTCCCTGCTTCTACGAAGCCGGGTCCGGGGCGGAGGCTCTCCGGAGCGGGGACAGCGGAACGTTTTCAGTTGCCGGCCCCTGCCGGCCACCGCGCTTCGTCCGAAGACCCCAACCCAGAGTCTCCAGAAACCCGATCCGCGCGGACTCCAGGTACAGGACGAACCGGCCCATTACCGTCCCTTCGCCGGCTTGATCTTCCGGAGCTTGGGGACGTGCTTCAGGATGTCCCGGCGGTCCCGCTGAAAAGAACTCCTCGGGACCTTCCGGCCGACGGTCGGCGATTTTCGACGCACGCTGTCCTCCCGCGGCTGACACTCTACCGTTGCCATTCGTCCGTTTTCAAGTCCTTTTCCACCGCTGCCGGTTGGCAAGGACCGGGCTCTCGCGGTATAAAGGGTCAGGAGAAGCGATGGGGCGCGAGATCTCGGCGGGAGTCATCCTGGTTCGGAACAACCCGCGGCGGGAGTACCTGCTGCTCGACTACGGGTCTCACTGGGATTTTCCCAAGGGACACATCGAGCCGGGAGAGGATCCACAGACGACTGCGGCGCGCGAACTCCAGGAGGAGACCGGAATCCGCGACGCCCGGATCGTCCCCGGCTTCAAGGAAAGTATGCGCTACTTTTACCGCAAGGCCGGGGAGGGGATGCTCAAGGTGGTCATCTTCTTCCTGGCCGAGACGCCCACGGGCGACGTCACTCTGTCCCACGAGCACTCCGGGTACGTGTGGCTCCCCTACCAGGACGCCCTCAAGCGGCTCACCTTCAAGAACGCCCGCGACCTGCTGGCCAAGGCCCAGGCTTTCCTGGAGGTCAGGACACCGGCCACCGGGTGAGTCGCCAGTTGAGGGCTTATCCCCGCGCTCCAATCCCGGGAAAACGGACCATGCCCATCATCAAGACAAACGGCATCCAGACCTACTACGAGGTGGCCGGGAGCGGCGAGCCGCTGGTGCTGCTGCACAACGATGCCTTGAGCCTCGAGGTGTGGCGCCGGCTCATCCCGCACCTGGCGGAAGAGCGCCGCGTCATCGCCTACGATCGGCGCGGCCACGGGCAAAGCGAGATCCCGCCGCGGGAGGCACCCTACACCGTCGAGGTGCTGGCCGAAGACTTGCGGGGGCTACTGGATGGATTGGAGATCCCGGAGGCGGATTTCTTTGGCTGCTCCGGCGGGGCGATCGCGGCCCTGGCCTTCGCGCTGGCCTATCCGGAGCGGGTGCGGCGTCTGATCCTGGCCGAGCCGCCGATGCTGGGCTTACGGCAGGAGCATCCGATCGACACGGCCAGCTTGCGCGGCGAGACGATCGCCCGGATCATGCGGGAACGGGACGTGGCCTCCGGCCTCGACTACTGGTTCCGCTGCGTCCTGCCGCCCGCCCGGGCCCAGGCGCTCCTGCGCAGCCGGTACCGCTCGCTCCTTCTGTCCAGGCCGCCCTGGATCATCGAGGGGATCGTCCGATCGGCCGAGGCCTTCAACCCGACGGCGCGCCTGGCAGCGGTGCGGCAGCCCGTCCTCCTGGTCGTGGGCCAGAAGACCCATCGTCACTTTTCGAGTGTGATCGACGTCCTGGCCTCGCATCTGCCCCGGGTGCGCCGCCTGGTTCTCCCCGGCGCCGATCACTCGACCCTGCTGGAACCATCCGAGGCGCTGCTGTCGGCGGTCCGGACCTTTCTCGCGGCCGACGATCCTCCTCACTGACTCGTCCAGGACACGCGTCCTCAGCCCGCATTATTCACGAACGGACCCGTGAATTCTCCGGATCAAATGACCAATGACCAATTTCCAATGACCAATGCTGGTGGGCGCGCACGGCGCGCCGTCAAGGGGCTTCACGAAACTACCATCCGCAATTGGTCATTGGTCATTGGGATTTGGTCATTCCCCGCGATTATTCGCGAACAGGTTCGCAGGCCCGGACCCAGCCGGAGCTGGAGCGAGTAGAACTTCACCTCGACCCCGTAGAGCAGCGTGTGAATCGAGTTGATGCCGGGGGCGAGTCGGTCCAGCGCCTCCAGCATCTCCAGGATATCGGCGAGATAGCGATACGGGAGGACCAGGCTCAGGTCGCCAGGGGTGGCCTCGTGGAGTGTCGGCGCCACCAGGCCTCGCCCGATCCGCCCGGGGGTGGACCGCCGGCCCTGCCGCAGGTCCCCCAGGCGCTGGACGATGACCTCGCCCCCCAGCATGTTGGCCAGCCGGGCGATGTGCTGGCCATAGGCGATGGGCTCGCGGAACGGCTCCGTGAAGGTCTTGCTGACCAGCAGCGCGAAATTCGTGTTGGCGGTCTTGCGCTGGGCGTAGCTGTGGCCGTTCACCGTGTACAGCCCGCCCAGGTCCTCCCGGATCACCTCGCCGTGTGGGCACATGCAGAAGGTGCGGACCATGTCCTCGAAGTGCCGGGTGTAGTAGATGATCTTGGCCTCGTAGGTGGCCCGCGTGATCTCTTCAAGCACCGACGCCGGGACCTCGACCCGCACGCCGATGTCCACCGGGTTGATCGTGGTGTGCAGGGCCAACCGTTCCGCCTCCCTGGCCAGCCAGGCAGAACCCTCCCGGCCGGGCGCCAGGATGACGTACTCTGCGGCGATCGCCGTCCCGTCCTCCAGCCGCACACCGCCGATGCTGTTGCCGCTGCCGGGGATCACCTCGGCGACCGGCGTCCCGCAGCGGACCGCCACCAACCCGCTCAGATGCGCCCGGAGCTTTCCCAGGAGCTCTCCACAACCGTCGCTTCCCAGATGCCGGTAGCGGCTGGGGATGAGTTTCATGTCGAACCGCGCCGCCTGCCGCTGGAGATGAGCCACCGCCTCGGTGTCCGATCCGTGAAGCTCTGCGGGCGCCCCGAAGGTCCGGTAGGTCTCGTCCACGTATTTCACCAGCTCGGTCAACTGGCCCGGCGTGCAGTAGCGGTCCATGAAGCCGCCGATCTCCGTGGACAGGGCCAGCTTCCCGTCGCTGTAGGCGCCGGCGCCGCCCCAGCCGGCCAGCATGGAGCCCCCGCGACCCAGGCGCTGCCGTTCGGGCAGGTCCGGGCCCTTCTCCAAAAGCAAGACCCCGCCCACGCCGGCGCGAGTCAGTTCCAGCGCGGCGAAGATCCCTGCAGGTCCTGCTCCCACGATGATGACCCGGTACCGTTCCGTCATGGCTGGAGCCGTTTCAGGTGTCAACGACCGATGGGGGCGAATTTTCGCAGACGTCACATGGGATGCCGTGGGGGTCACGAGGCGGCCAGGTCGGGAAGTTCGAGGACACGGCGGGTCGTCGCGTGGACGTGGGCGAGGTGCGCATCCAGTGCAGGCGGGGCAGCCTGGATGCGCGAGGCGCAGGCTCCCAGGCTCGACGCGGTAAGCGGCGACGGGGAACCGCAGACGCGGCAGCGAGCCATGAGGCGCCGCCTATCGCCAGATGGTCCCCAGGGTCTGGCGCTGCCTCGCCTCTTCCTCGGCCAGCAGGCGGTGGTAGCCTTCACACTCGGCGAAGTTCATGGCGCAGACATCGTGGAACGTCTTCTCGCCCATGACCTTGATGCGCTTGTGGCAGCCCGCAATGCAGTAGCCCCCGGCCGGGTACATGGAGGCAAAATCCGCTGCGACCTCGTGCCAATAGGGACAGACCTCGGCCGGTGTATCCGGAGAGGGCTTGGACGTATTCATGGCGACTCCTTCGGCGCCGGAGAGCTTGTGGCACCACTCACAATATACGTCTCCCTCCTCCGCCGGTCAAACTTCGGCAACCGGGGCCCGTCGAAGGTTCGCTTTTCAGGACAAAGTGCTGTACTGATTGGGCTCAGGGCTAGATGTGCAGCTCGATGACGTCGCCTTCCTGGACGACATAGTCCTGCTGGACCCGCTGGCCGCTGAACTTGGTCCCGCCCCAGACGCGGGCGTACTTCAACTGCCGGGCGAAGTCCTTGTGGATGGCCGCCGCCATCTCCACGATCGTGCTCCCCCGGGGGAGGACCACCGGGGATTGCATGGACGGGTCCTTGCCGGGGGGCTTCGAATACACCCGCACGATGCGGAGCCCATCGTAGATCATCCGCCGGAGCGGTTCGAGGCCGCGGCCGGTCTGGGCGGACACCGCGTGAATGGGGAATCGCGAGCCGTATTCCGACCGCAGGATCTCCAGGGCCGTCTCGGCCGAAGGCCCATCCGCCTTGTTGGCCAGGAGCAGCGTCGGAATGTGCGCCCAGCCGATCGGAGGCGGTGGCGACCCCGGGGAGACCAGGGCCACCTTGCTCCGGTCCAGGATGGCGATCACCTTCTCCAGATCCTCCAGGACCGACGGGCTGGCCAGATCGGCGACCAGGAGCGCCAGGTCGGCCGGCCGCACGAGGCTGGGCACCCACGGCTCCATGTACTCGTCGGAGACGGCCGGCAGGTCCACCAGCTGGATCTGGATGTTGACGAACGGCATCATGCCGGCGATGGATCGCCGGGTGGTGAAGGGATAGTCCCCCACCTCGGGCTGGGCGTTGGTGAGGCAGGCCACCAGCGACGACTTCCCCGCGTTGGGAGGACCCACCAGGACCACCTGGCCTGCCCCCTCCCGATCCACCGAGACGGAGAAGCCGCCGCGGCGCCGGCGGGACTGCTCCGCTTCCGCCCGCAGCTTGGCGAGGCGTCGCTTGAGATCGCCCTGGAGATGCTCCGTCCCCTTGTGCTTGGGGATGAGGGCGAGCATCTCCTCCAGCGCCGCGACTTTTTCCTCGGTGGTCTTGGCGGCCTTGAAGCGTCTGTCCGCCTCAAGATATTGCGGGGTCAGGTTTGCCGGCATGACAGGCGACGTGGCACGAATGGCGGGGAACGGTGCCCTACGAAATCCATTCGGCGAGAAAGACGTTGAACTCCCGCGGGGCGCGGGGATCCTTCTCGCGCAGCGACCCGCGCGACGACACGAAGACAAGCTGGCGGCCGTCGGGCGAGAACATGGGGAAACTCGAAAAACTCCCCTCGTAGGTCACCCGCTCCAGGCCCGTCCCGTCCGCGTTCACCAGGTACAGGGCGAAGCTTCGACCGGTCTGGTCATGCAGGTTCGAGGCAAAGATGATCTGCCGATCGTTGGGGTGCATGAACGGGGCGAAGCTGGCCGCGCGCAGGTCGGTCACCTGCCGCTTGCCCGTGCCGTCCGCGTTCATGACGAAGAGCTCCAGCCAGGTGGGGCGGAAGACGTGCCGGCCGAGGTTCGCCGCGTAGTCGCGCCGCTCGGCCTCGGTCCGGGGGTGGAACGCCCGGTAGACGATGGACCGGCCGTTCCAGGAGAAGAACGGCCCGCCGTCGTAGCCGTACTCGTCCGTGAGGCGGCGTACGTTCCCCCCGTCGCTGTTCATGAGGTACAGGTCCAGATCGTCGTTCCGGTGGGACGTGAAGACGATCTTCGTCCCGTCGGGCGACAGCGCCCCTTCCGCGTTGTATTCCCCCTCATGGGTGAGCTGGACCAGGGTGCCCCGATCCGGATCGGCCGCGAAGATGTGATACGTGGGGTGGAGCCCCCAGGCGTACCCCCGGCTCATGTCCGGGCGGGGCGGGCAGTCCGGGCCGGCCAGGTGCGTCGAGGAGAAGATGAACCGGCGCCCATCCGGAAAGAAGAAGGCGCAGGTCGTGACCCCCCTGCCGGTGCTCACCATCCGGACCCCGTTCCCCTCCAGGTCCATGGTGTAGATCTGGTCGCACGGCCGGCCGTCGCGCGTGGACTGGAAGATCAGCCGCCTCCCGTCCGGCGAGAAATACGCCTCGGCGTTCTGCCCCCCGAAGGTCAGTTGGCGCAGGGTCCGGAGGTGCCCCTCCCGAGGCTCCAGCGAGGCGGGCTGGGCCGCCCAGGCGCAACGGTCTCGTAGGAGCGCGGCGGCCACCGGGATCCCGGCTACACCTTTAAGAAACGCCCGCCGCTCGATAGCCATCTCCAACACCCTCGCCATAGCAGGGCGCTGAAAGGGACCCTGCTAGCTCAGGCTGCTCAAAAAGGCTCAGGTGCAAGGAAGGCGTGAAGTCGAGGCCCGAGGCGTACTGCGGTACGTAGGTCGCAGGGCCGCGACGAGCGCCTGACGCAGCAGATGGGCCTTTTTCAGCAGCCTGTCATAGCTCCCAGGCGCAGTCAGGGCAATACAACCGCAAGACCTCGATGCGCCCGAGGACATCCGTCTGTCGTTCTAGCTTGGTGACCGCCCGACAGCACTCCGGGCAGGGGACCCCGACGAACTCGTCGGGGATGCCCAGGTAGGCCTTCTCCACGTTCCCGCACGCGCCGCAGAGGAGGCGTTGGACCTCGTTGACTGACAGTTCGGTTTCCGAGGACCAATCGCACTCCGTGCACGTGATGATCGCGCGGTACGCGCGACTGGGCGGCACGCTCTGGTTCGGCACGATCACGAAGCGGGTAAAGTCCGTCAGCACGCTCGCACCTCAGTCGTCCGCCCCACGCAGATCTTCGGTTCGCGGCTACCACTCGAACTCGACGATTCCCGGGGCCTCCCCCGCCGGGGTCACGACCGGGGAGCGGCCCGTCCCCTCCTCCACCTCAAGGGCGATCCCGGTATTCAACACATACTCCAGGAATTGTTCGCGCTGTTGGCTCGTCAGCAGCAGCAGGGTGAACGTCCGATCGTCGGGCCGCCGGAACAGCTCGGGGAGGGATCCCTGCTGAGAGGCGAAGAGCAGGCGCTCCCGTCCCAGCGAGGGCTTCAACCGGAACATGGGCCCCAGGCCGTATCCGGTGTCATTGGAGAACTCCGCCCGCACCGCCACGACGTGGGACAGCTCGGCCGGCGGGGCGCCTTGCACCGGCTGTTGCGGACGGTACAGGAGCAGGACATCGCTCTCATGAAACACAGGTCGCCGCTCGGTCAGGCCTGGGCGGAGCAGGTCCACCGATTTCAGTGAGCCCTGCTGGATCTCCGCCCAGATGTCCGGAATCACCCGGACCAGGAACACCCGGTGGTCGCCGATCAGTTCCATCCATCGCATGCTGGTTCCTCACACCCGATCGCCGGCTGCCGACCGGGTCCTAGTGTTCCGCCATCCGGTCAGGCGGAACGGGTCGCCATGGCTTTCTCGTGGTAGGGCTTCAGGCACGCATAGATGGCAAAGTTGAACGGGGTCGGCACCCCCACCTCGCGGCCGTATCGCACCACGCTGCCGGCCAGCGTTTCCACCTCCAGGCGATTCCCCTGGCCCAGGTCGTGCGCCAGCGAGGAGCGCATCCCCGGCTGGAGTCCCCGCGCAAAGGCCAGCGCCCGATCCACCGCATCCCCGGGCAAGGCGACCCCCCTGGCCCGGGCCACCGCCGCGACTTCCTCCATCACGCCGCGGTAGAACGCGGCCGTCTCCGCGCACGCCAGGATCTCCCCGATGCTGAGCCGGCCCAGCGCCGTGACGCCGCCCTGGGCGCAGATGAACAGGAACTTCTCCCACAGGTCAACCTGGATCTGGGTCGAGAGCTCTGCCTGGATGCCGGCGCCCTTGAGGACCCCGAGGGTGCGCTCGGCCCGCGGGGTGACGCGGCCATCCTTTTCCCCGAGCTTGATCGTTCGGGGACCGGCGGTCTGGCTGATGACCCCCGGGGCGCTGATGGTGGAGAGGATGTGGACCACGCCGGCCATCACGTGCCCCTCCCCCAGGAGGGCGGCCAGCTTCTCCTCGTTGTCCACGCCGTTCAGGAGGCATAGCACGACCGTCTGGGGGCCGATCGTGGGTCGGGCCTGTGCCCCCGCCGCCTCCGTGTCGTAGGCCTTGACGCAGAAGAGGACCAGGTCCACTGGACCGACCGCGGCGGGATCGCGGGTCGCCTGCGGTCGAACGTGGAAATCCCCGGCGACGCTCTTCACCTGCAGGCCGTTCTTCTGAATCGCCTCCAGGTGCGCGCCCCGGGCGATGAATGTCACGTCCTCCCCCGCCTTGGCGAGGAGGCCGCCGAAATATCCCCCGATCCCCCCGCTGCCCATGACCGCGATTTTCATGCAACCCCACCTGCGTGATTTCGGATTTCGAATTTCGGATTTCGGATTTGCCGTTCTCAAATTCGAAATTCGACATCCGAAATTCGAAATTGTCTTTAGGGTTTGAGGATCACCTTGACCGCCCGCTCCTCCTTCTGGTCGAAAATCTGGTACCCCCGCACGGCGTCATCCAGGGGAAGCGTGTGGGTGATGATGACCGTGGGGTCCACTTTCCCCTGATGGATCAGCGGCATGAGGGGCGCGATGTAGTTCTTGGCGTTACACTTGCCCATCTTCAGGGTCAGGTCCCGGAGGAAGGCGTCACCGATGGGGAAGTCAAAGGACTTCTCGACGTAGACGCCGACCGACGAGATGGTTCCCCCGGGCCGGACCGCCTTGATCGCCATCTGCAGGGCCGCCTCGTGCCCGACCGCCTCCAGGGTGACGTCGGCCCCCCGCCCGTGGGTGAGGGCACGGATCTGTTCCACCGGATCGGCGGCGCTGGCGTCCACGGGGACGCAGCCCAGGGCCTTCGATCGCTCCAGCCGATACGGAACGTAGTCCACCGCCAGGACCCGCGCCGGCCCGAAGAGGTGGGCGGCCATCTGGGTGCACAGGCCCACCGGACCGCTGCCAAAGACGGCCACGGTATCCCCGGGCCGGATACCCCCGTTCTCCGCGCAGAAGTACCCGGTGGAGAAGATATCGCCCAGGAACAGCGCCTGCTCGTCCGTCAGCTCCGACGGGATGCGCTCCAGCATGAAGTCGGCGTAGGGGACGCGGATGTATTGCGCCTGAGCCCCCGGCCAGCCGCCGCCGCGCCGCCCCATGCCGAAGACGGCGTGGTTCGTGGTCTCGCACTGGGCGGGGAGCCGGTTCCGGCAGAAGTAGCAGAACCCGCAGCTCACCGAGAAGGGGGCCACGACGCGGTCGCCCCGCTTGACGGCCCGCACCTCCTTCCCCGCCTCCTCCACCACCCCGACGAACTCGTGGCCGATGGAGAAGGGATCGTCGGGGGGCAACCGGCCGTGAGACGGGTGCAGGTCCGATCCGCAGATGTCGCTCGTCGTGATCCGGACGATGACGTCGGTGGCCTCTTGCAGCCCGGGGTCCGGGACGTTCTCGACCCGGACATCTCCTTTACCGTGCAGCATGACCGCTTTCATGATGACCTCCAGCCTGCTGGAGAAAAGAAAAGCCTTCCGGGGTGAGCCACCTCTCGGAAGGTTGTGTGGGGTGCCTCGGGAGAAGGAGCAGGGGCAGTCGGGACATGCGCGCCTCG
>JACPAT010000295.1 GCA_016180655.1 Candidatus Methylomirabilota bacterium
CCGTGGCCGGCACCGACAGGAAAATCCCGGCAGCCCCCCGCTCCAGGCTGGCCAGGGCGTACTGGGTCAGGTTGTCGTTCACGACCTGGAGGGCGCCCTCCAGCGCCCGGGGGTGGTCCGTCATGAGAGGCCCCATCGCCTCCTTGACCAGGTTCCGCCGTAGCGTGTTCCACGCGTTGAAGACCGTGTCCACGAAGAGGGCCGTTCCCCGAAG
The DNA here is from genome assembly GCA_016180655.1 of Candidatus Methylomirabilota bacterium. Taxonomy (GTDB): domain Bacteria; phylum Methylomirabilota; class Methylomirabilia; order Methylomirabilales; family 2-02-FULL-66-22; genus 2-02-FULL-66-22. The sequence goes on from JACPAT010000295.1 coordinate 215, forward strand.
TGCGCTGGCGATCAACTCGATGGCCTTGAGCTGCTGGCCCAGCGGGGTCCGGGTCACGTCAAAGGGGGCCAGCCGCTTGAGATCCTCGGGGGTGGCCATGACCTCCATCCCCTCGGGCATGGGGTAGTCGTAGTCGTTCATCACCTTCAGCAGGTCCAGGTCGTAGGCCTCGAAGAACTCCAGGTGCGCCTGGGCCGTCCGCTCCGGGGAGGCGTGCTGGTTCCCGAAGTGGTACCAGATGCTGAAGGGCGGCCGGTCCACCGGCTTGCCGGCCAGGGCTGCGCGCACTCGCTCGATCTTGGTCATCCTCGTTCCTCCTCCGGGGTGGGTCTGCTGGGATGCCGGGAGGCGAGAAGGCCAGGAGGCAAGGATGGGTAAAGCCTCCCAGCCTTCCCGCTTCCCAGCCTCCTGGCTGCAGTTTAGAGTTCCAAGTACGCCTTCCGCATCATCGGATGGTTGACCAGGTTCTGCGCCGTGTCGGCCAGGACGATGCGTCCCGTCTGGAGCACGTAGCCCCGGTGGGCGATGGCCAGGGCCATGTTGGCGTTCTGCTCCACCAGCAGGATGGCGATCCCCTGGCGGTTGAGATCCTGGATGACCTCGAAGGTCTTCTCCACGAACAACGGGGAGAGCCCCATGGAGGGCTCGTCCATGACGAGCAGCCTCGGGCGGGCCAAGAGGGCCCGGGCGATGGCCAGCATCTGCTGCTCACCGCCCGAGAGCGTCCCCCCCAGCTGCCCGCGCCGCTCCCGCAGGAGCGGGAACCGCTCGTAGACCGCCTCGATGTCCTGCCGGATCCCCGGCCCGTCGGTGCGCGTGTAGGCCCCCATGAGGAGGTTCTCGTACACCGTAAGCTGGGGGAAGATGCGGCGGCTCTCCAGCACTGGAGCGATCCCCGCCCGCACCACCTGCGCCGGCGTGTCCCGGTGGATGGGTCGCCCCCGGAAGAGGACCTCACCCCGGACGGGATGCACGAGCCCCAGGATCGTCTTCATGGTGGTGGATTTGCCGGAGGCGTTCCCTCCCAGGAGACACACCAGTTCCCCCTCGCCGACCGTGAGGGACACCTCCCACAGGACCTGCACGGGGCCGTAGCGCGTGCAGACGCCTCGCAGCTCAAGCACGGCCGTAGCGCCTCCCCATGTAGGCCCGGAGGACCTCCTCGTTCCGCCGGATCTCCTCGGGCAGCCCCTCGGCGATCTTCTCCCCGTGGTCCAGGACCACGATGCGGTCCGACACGCCCATGATGACCTTCATGTCGTGCTCGATGAGCAGGATGCTGATGCCGAGGTGCCGGATCTTCTTGATGAGCTGGACGATCCCTGCGCTTTCGTGGGGGTTCATCCCGGCGGTCGGCTCGTCGAGCAGCAGGAGGCGCGGCTCGGACGCCAGGGCGCGGGCGATCTCCAGGCGCCGCCGGTTCGCGTAGGACAGGGTCTCGGCGAAGTCGTGGAGGCGGGGCAGCAGGCGGTCCTCGAAGAGCGCCAGCGTCCGGAGGCCACACTCCCGGGCCTCGGCCTCCTCGCGGGCCACCCAGGCCGGACGGGCGATGGCAGCCCAGAGGTCTGTCCGCTGGTGGAGATGGCGACCCACCAGGAGATGCTCCAGGACCGTCATGCGCCTGAAGATCCGGCTGGTCTGGAAGGTGCGTGCCACGCCCAGCGCGGCGACCTGGTGGGGGGAGAGCGTTTCGAGGGCGACACCAGAGTACCGCAGGTGTCCCTCGGAGACGGGCTGAAACGCGCTCAGGCAGTTGAAGAGGGTGGTCTTGCCGGCTCCATTGGGGCCGATGAGGCCCACGATCTCCCCCTCCTCGAGGGCGAAGCTGACTCGCTTCAATGCCATGAGGCCGCCAAAGCTGACGCTGACCGACTGGATCTCGAGGAGGCTCATCCGACGGGCTCCCCGGCCCCGGAGGACTCGTCCACACGGGACAACGCTCCCCGGGCCTGGATGATCCCCGGCACCCCGGCGAGGCCCTCGGGGCGGAAGAGGATGACGCCGATGAGAATGAGGCCGTACACCACCCCGCGGTACTCGGCGAGGAACCGGGACGCCTCGGGGAGGACCACCAGGAGCACCGCGCCGAGCACCGGGCCGACCAGGCTCCCCATGCCCCCGACGATCAGCATGGTCAGGATGGCAAAGGTCTCATCCAGCCGGAAGGAATCCGCGCTCACGAACCGGGCGTGGTGCGCGAAGAACGCCCCGGCGATGCCCGCGAAGAAGGTCGCGATGACGAAGGACAGGACCTTCACCCGGAAGGTGGGGATGCCGGCCGACTGGGCGGCCAGCTCGTCCTCGCGGATGGCCATGAAGGCGCGCCCCACGCGCGAGGTGACGATGCGGGACAGGAGCCCCAGCACGATCACGTCGAGCGCCAGGATGAGATAGTAATACCCGAGGTTCCCGCTGAGCGCGACGCCCCCGATCGCCGGTGGCGGGATTGCCGGGATCCCCATCGGGCCCCGCGTGAGGCCGATCCAATTCAGGGTCACGAGGAACGTGATCTCCTGGAAGCCGATCGTCACCAGGGCCAGGAAGATCCCCGTCAGGCGGAGGGTGGGCAGGGCGATGGCCGCGCCGAAGAGCCCGGCGACGACCCCCGCCAGCGGCAGCGTCAGCCAGAAGGAGAGGCCGAGACGGGTCGCCAGGATGGCGGCGGTGTAGGCACCGATCCCGTAGAAGGCGGCATGGCCGAAGGAAAAAAGGCCGGTGTAGCCGTTGGTGATGTTGAGGCTCGAGGTGAGGATGATGTAGATCCCGGCATAGACCGCGATGCTGAGGATGTACTCGCTCCGCACCAGGAGCGGGAAGATCACGAGCGCCGCCAGCAGGGGGAGCCAGACGTACCAGTTCTCCCGCCGGGGAACGAACTCGTAGACTGGCACGGTCTACACCGTCCTCAGCTTCCTGCCCAGGAGTCCCTGGGGTCGGAGCACCAGGACGATGACCATGACCAGAAAGGCGACGACATCGCGGTAGCCGGAGGCCAGGAACTGGACGGTGAGGTTTTCCACCACCCCGATGATGATCCCCCCCAGGATGGCCCCGGGGATGCTGGTGAGCCCGCCGAAGATGCACGCGGCGAACCCCTTCAGGCCGGCGGTGCCGCCCATGGTGGGGTAGACGGCGTTGTAGTAGATCCCGATCATGACGCCGGCGGCCCCGCCCAGACAGGAGGCCAGCGCGAAGGCGATGCTGAAGACCCGGTTGACGTTCACGCCCATGGCGTAGGCCGCCTCATGGTCCTGGGCGGTGGCCCGCATGGCCCGCCCGATCTTGGTCCCCTGAATCAGGAGGCGCAGCACGAGGAACAGGGAGCCCGCCAGGCCCAGGATGACCAACTGCAGGACCGAGACCTGGACGCCGGCCAGGCGGACCGTCTGCTCGTAGATCGAGGGGACGGGACGGTTCTCGGCGCCGAACAGGACGACCGCGAGGTCCTTGAGGATGATGGAGAGCCCGATGGTGATGAGGAGCGGGGGCATGTGGCCCGCCGTGCGCAGCGGCCGGAAGGCCACTTTCTCGATCAGGAAACCCAGGACCCACGCCGCGGCCATGCCCATGACCAGGGCGACGAACCACGGCAGGTGCCACAGGGTCATGGCGAAGGCGCCCACGAAGGCCCCCGCCATGTACACCTCGCCGTGGGCGAAGGTGACCAGGTTCATGGTCCCGAAGATGATGACGAACCCGATGGCGATCAGGGCGTAGAGGCTTCCCTGGGTGAGGCCGTTGATGAGCTGGGGAATGAGCATTGAGATTCCCGTCCTCCGGGCCGAAAAGGCAGCCGGCGGGAGGAGGAGCCGTTGCCTCTCCGTCCCGCCGGCCGACCCGCCCAGTCGCGCCCCTTACTTGTCGTAGAGAGTGAAATGGCCGTCCTTGACCACCAGGTGGCGGTAGTCCTTGATGACGTCCCGGCGCTCCGTGAAGGTGATCCTCCCCGTCACCCCGGGGAAGTCCTTGGTCCTGGTCAGCTCGTCCCGGATGGCCTTCCGGTCGGTGCCTACCTTCCGGATGGTCTCGGACATGAGATTGATCGCGTCGTAGGCCACGCCGGCGAACATGTTCGGGGTCGCCTTGTACTTCGCCTCGAAGCCCTTGACGAACTTCTGCACCTCGGGCCGCGGGTCATTGGGGAAGAAGACGGCGCTGGTGTAGAGGCCGTTGACCGACCCCCCCCCGAGTTCCAGCAGCTTGGGGGAGTACAGGGACCCGGGGCCCATCACCACCACGTCGGTCCACCCCAGCTTCTCCCGCTGCTTGCTGATCAGGGCCATCTCGTTGTAGAAGGACGGGACGTAGATCAGCTCGGGCTTGAGGCCGCGCAGCTTGGTGAGGACGCCGGTGAAGTCCTTCTCCGTCTCGAAGTAGGACTCGACCCCCAGGACCTGGGCCCCCATCTCCTTCGCCGCATTGACGAAGTACTCCTTGCTGGCGATCCCCCAGTCGTTGTTGATGTGCAGCACCGCGATTCGCTTCTTGCCGAGCCTCTCGATGGCATAGCGGGCCATGAAGGGCCCCTCGCCTGCCTGGGTGCCGACGATGCCGAAGCTCCAGGGACTCCCCGGCGCCCACTTTGGGTGCGACGTGGTGGGCGAGAGCTGGACCATCCCTGCCCGGTCGTAGATCGGCTGGGCCGCCATGCTGGCGGTGCTGCTGAAGTCGCCGATCTCCGCCACGATCCGGTTGTCGGAGGTGAACTTCTGGGCCAGGGCCGCGGAATCCTTTGGATCGCTCTTGCTGTCCCCGTACACAATCTCGAGGGGGCGACCCTTGATCCCTCCCGCCGCGTTGATCCACTCCACGGCCATGCTGATGGCCTTCTGCCAGTTCTGCCCGTACTCGGCGAAGTTGCCGGTGAGCGGCGCGCTCACCGCGATGTGGATGGGCTCGGCGCTCCAGGTCACCGGAGCGGCCACGAGCAAGAGCGTGAACAGGCTGAGCAGCATCGGAACCATCTTCGTCTTCATGCGCCCCTCCTTGAGGGATCCTCCAGTATTTTGGATCGGTCGGTGCCGAGGCGGCGGTGGCCGGCCTCCGGATTGGGTGCGGGTTCCCGCAGCCCCATCGTGCCCCACGGCGACCCTCTTTGTCAATCAGGGCCTGGGCGGTCCGGACGGGTTCCCGTGGCGAGCCAGGAGATCGGCCGGCATCCGCCTACCGGATCCGCAGTGAAAGGGAGTCCGCTGTCGCGGGGGAACAGGAGGCGGCGGGTCGCAACCCTATGAGGCACGCGCCCGGATCTGCAGCTCCTGTCCCGGCCGGAGCGCCGCATCGCGGGGCAGGCTGTTCCAGCGGCGGAGATCCTCGGGAGACACGGCGTGGGCCCGGGCGATCTTCCAGAGGGTATCCCCGCGTTTGACGACATAGCGTCTCACGGCGGGAGCACCCTGACCCACCCGGGAATGCTCGGGGGTGCGGGACCGAGGGGCAGCCTTCGCCTTGGCCTGCGCCGGTCGCAGGATCTTCAGCGTCCGTCCCGGCCGGAGTGCGGCATGGCGGGGCAGGCTGTTCCAGCGGCGCAGGTCCTCGGGAGACACGGCGTGGGCCCGGGCGATCTTCCCCAGGGTGTCGCCCTTCTTCACGGTGTAGGGCTGCGCGGCCGCGGGTGGCTCGTCCGGGGATGTCCTCCCGACCGCGACGGCTCGGGCGAGGGGAATGAGCAGGGTCCCGCCCGGCTTCAACGCCTGGCGCTTGCGGAGCCCATTCATCTCCAGGATCGCCTGCAGGTCCACCCGGTGGCGCCTGGCGATGCTCGCCGGGGTCTCGCCTTTCCGGATCTGGTGGCGGACCCAGGTGATGCGCTCCGCGGGTGGGATCCGATCCAGCGCCGCCAGGAATTCGTCGCGGCGGCCGGCCGGGATGCGGAGCGTGTAGCGGGGGACATCGGGGGGCGTGGCCCAGCGGACCAGTTCCGGATTCAGGTCCCGGATCTCCTCGACCGTCGTGCGCGCGGCCTGGGCGATCAGCTTCAGGTCGGTGGGATGCCGCAGGAGCACCGTGTCAGCCTCCACCGGCTCCTCGGGGGGCGGAGTGAAGCCGTAGCGATCGGGCTCCCGGGCGATGATGGTCATGGCCATGAAGGCAGGGACGAAGAGCTGCGTCTCTTTGGGGAGGCGCAGTGACCAGAAGTCCCGGGTCCTCTGGCGCTGGATGGCGCTCAAGAGCTTCCCCTCACCGGCGTTGTAGGCGGCCAGGGCCAGCGGCCAGGACTCGAACATGCGGTGCAGATTCTTCAAGTACTCGGCCGCGGCGCGGGTGGATTTCTCCGGATCCCGCCGCTCGTCCAGCCACCAGGAGGACCGCATCCCGTAGAGCCGTCCCGTGGACGGGATGAACTGCCAGATGCCCGCCGCCTTGGCCCGCGAGGTTGCCCGGGGGTTGACCGCGCTCTCGATGAATGCCAGGTTGAGCAGGTCCTCGGGCAATCCCTTCTCGCGGAAGATCTTTCGCATCATCGGCAGGTAGCGGCTGGCCCGCTCGAAGGCGCGGGTGATGACGCCCCACTTCCGGTTCTGGAAGTACTGGATGAAGATCTTGACCTGTTCGTTGAACACGACGGGGATATCGTGCTTCTGGGCGTCGGGTTCGGGGAGGGGGCTGGCACCCTCCGGCGGCGCCTCGGCCACTGCCTGCAGGTCTTCCGGGCCCAGGAGAGCCGGCGCGTCCAGGGTGGGTTCATCCGGCTCCGTGAGCTCGGGCGCCTCCTTCATCGGGTCTCGCGAGGGGCCCGCCAGGGAGGCCAGCCAGGGCGTTGCCGGAAAAGCGGGGAGCCTGGCCAGGCCCAGGAGACTGGTGGGTGCCTGCCCGTTGAGGTTCATGTCAAGCAGGGTTTCGAGGGCGGTATCGAATTCCCACTCCGCCTGGTCGGCGTTCCCGCTGCGCATGGCCTGGAGGCCCCGCTCGTAATGGGAGCCGGCACGCTGCATGGCCAGGGCGAGGGGCGAAAGCGCCGGGGGGGAGTCGGGCGTCGCGACCGGAGTGGACCCCGACGCGGGGACCGCGGGAGAGGCCGATTCCTGCGCCGGAAGGTTCCAGTCGGTGGAGAGGTTCAGAGCAGTTGGATCCTGCGAGCCAACGAGAGATGTTGGCGGCACGCCGGGGAGCGTACAGCTCGCCGCGAGGATCGCCAGGAGAGCCAAAGCCAGGATTGCCAGGGGTCCAGGATGTTGCCGAAGCCCCATCAAGATCCTCCACCAGGGCCTGCCAGGGTGTAGCAGTCAGAGGGAGGTTGATGAACTCTCTCGGGCGTCCTTGAAGGCCCCTGAACAAGCGGGCGAGAAAATTCGGTATCTTGTAACCCCTGCCCCCACTTTTGTCAAGATTTTCCCGTATGCCAACCCCCCACCGCTGTTTCCAGGGAGCATCGAGGATGCGGCCGCTCGGGCTTCGGGTGGTTATGACGCCGGCACTTCCCCGATCTGGACCCGGATCGTGCGCTTCTGCTTTTCGCGCAGGATGATGAGTTCGATGCTCTTTCCGATTTCTGCCTCGGCGATGATCCGTTGGAGCTGCCGGGGATCCTTCGCCGGCTTGCCATCCACGCTGAGGATCAGGTCTCCCGTCTTCAGTCCGGCCGCCTCCGCGGGGCTCTTGGGCATCACCTGGTTCACCAGGATCCCCTCGTCACCCCCCACACCGAAGCTCTTGGCCAGCTCCGGGGTGAGCGACTGGATGCCCACCCCCAGCCATCCCTGCGTCACCTTTCCCTTCTTGACGAGATCCTCCATCACCTTGCGGGCCATGTTGACCGGGATGGCAAAGCCGATCCCCTGTGCCGAGGCCACGATGGCGGTGTTGATGCCGATGACCTCGCCCCGGATGTTCAGGAGGGGGCCTCCGCTGTTGCCCGGGTTGATGGACGCATCCGTCTGGATGAAGTTCTCGTAGGCGGCGATCCCGACCTCGGAGCGGCCGGTGGCGCTGATGACCCCGACCGTCAGGGTGTGGTCCAGGCCGAAGGGATTGCCGATGGCAATGGCCCACTCGCCCACGTGGAGGGTGTCCGAGTTGCCCAGGGCCACAACCGGCAGGTCCTCTTTGGTTGTGACACGGATCACGGCCAGGTCGGTCTTCGGATCGGTGCCGACCACCTTGCCCTTGGCCTCTTGCTTGTTCGCGAACCTGACGGTGATCTCGTCCGCGTCCTTGACCACGTGATTGTTCGTCAGGATCAGCCCGCCCTTGTCAATGATCACCCCAGAGCCGAGGCTCGTCTGCCTGCGGCGGGGCATCCCCTCGAAGAACCGATCGAAGAAGTCGCGGAAGAAGGGCTCATTGCCGAAGGGGCGAAACAGCTCGGTCGGGGGCCGACCCTTCCCCGAGGTGACCGTGCTGATGTTGACCACCGCGGGGCTCACCAGCTCGGCGACTCTGACGAAGGGATTCCCGGGCACGGTCCCTCCTTCCTTGGAGGGTGAGGCAGGAGAGGGACCGAACAATCCTCGGGCGGGGCCCGCCCCCGAAGTGGCCGGCTTGGTCAGGGCCCCGTGGACGTAGATGCCCAAGCTGAAGAATGCCAGGGCATAGAGCGCGAGCGTGAGCGCCTTGAACCAGCGGCTAGTCAACATGTCTGACCTTTCTGCACAATGGGGTTTCCCGCATTAAAGGGCAGGTGGGCTTCCGTGTCAAGAAGATGGGCACGGCCGCATGATGGGGGCCCCCTGCCTCGATGACAGGTCAGATCAGTTCCTCAGAGGCAAGCCTATGCACCCAATGGGGCCCTTGACAGGGTTCGGCTCAGGTTTTATATTAGCCATGGCATGAGCAATAGGCCGGAATCACGAAGTTCCATGCAATGCAGGTAACTAGCCAGGAGGGTAGCCGTGGGGAAAGTCATCGGGATTGACCTTGGGACAACGTTCTCTGTGGTGGCCGTCATGGAAGGCGGCGACCCCGTGGTCATCACCAACGCCGAGGGCGGTCGGCTGACCCCCTCGGTGGTGGCCTTTACCAAGGATGGGGAGCGCCTGGTCGGCCAGGTGGCCCGCCGCCAGGCCATCACCAACCCGGAGAACACCGTCTTTTCCATCAAGCGCTTCATGGGTCGGCGGCATGGCGAGGTCACCCACGAGATCACGCTGGTCCCGTACAAGGTGGTCGCGGCCAACGGGGATGTCCGGGTGGAGGCGCGCGGGAAGCAGTATTCGCCGCCCGAGATCTCCGCCATGATCCTCCAGAAGCTCAAGGAATCGGCCGAGGCCTACCTGGGCGAGAAGGTGACCCAGGCGGTGATCACCGTCCCGGCCTACTTCAACGACAGCCAGCGCCAGGCCACCAAGGATGCGGGGAAGATCGCGGGTCTGGAAGTCCTGCGGATCGTCAACGAGCCGACGGCCGCCTCGCTGGCGTATGGCCTGGAGAAGAAGCAGGACGAGAAGATCGCCGTCTTCGACCTGGGCGGTGGCACCTTCGACATCTCCATCCTGGAGCTGGGGGAGGGGGTGTTCGAGGTCAAGTCCACCAACGGGGATACGCATCTCGGGGGCGACGACTTCGACGATCGCATCATCCGGTGGCTGGTGGACGAGTTCAAGAAGGACCAGGGGATCGACCTCAGCAAGGACCGCATGGCGCTCCAGCGCCTGAAGGAGGCGGCCGAGAAGGCCAAGTGCGAGCTAAGCACGACCCTGGAGACGGAGATCAACCTCCCCTTCGTCACGGCCGACGCCTCCGGGCCGAAGCACCTGAACATCAAGCTGACCCGGGCGAAGCTGGAGCAACTGGTGGACGACCTGATCCAGCGGACCATCGGCCCCTGCCGCCAGGCGCTGAAAGATGCCGGCCTGGAATCGGCCCAGATCGACGAGGTGGTCCTGGTGGGCGGCCAGACCCGGATGCCCAAGGTGCAGCAGATCGTGAAGGACTTCTTCGGGAAAGAGCCCCACAAGGGGGTCAACCCGGACGAGGTGGTGGCCATCGGCGCCGCCATCCAGGCCGGGGTGCTGGTGGGCGATGTCAAGGACGTGGTCCTCTTGGACGTCACCCCGCTCAGCCTGGGGATCGAGACGCTGGGCGGCGTCATGACCCGGCTGATCGAACGGAACACCACCATCCCCACCCGGAAGAGCGAGATCTTCACCACCGCGGCGGACAACCAGACGAGCGTGGAGATCCATGTCCTGCAGGGCGAGCGGGAGATGGCCCGGGACAACCGGACCCTGGGCAAGTTCCATCTGGTCGGCATCCCGTCGGCGCCGCGGGGCGTGCCGCAGATTGAAGTGACCTTCGATATCGACGCCAACGGGATCGTGAACGTGTCGGCCAAGGACCAGGCCACCGGCAAGGAGCAGGCCATCACCATCACCGCGTCCTCCGGCCTGTCCAAGGACGACATTGACAAGATGGTGAAGGATGCCGACCGGCACGCGGAGGAGGACAAGAAGCGCCGGGCCGACATCGAGACCCGCAATCAAGCCGACAGCCTGGTCTACAACACCGAGAAGATGCTGAACGAGAACCGGGAGAAGATCCCGGTGGCGGACATCAAGCCGATCGAGGACGCCCTGGCGCAGGCCAAGGAGGCCCTGAAGAGCGAAGAGATGGACAAGATCCGGCAGGCCATGGACACGCTCACCAAGGCCTCGCACCGCCTGGCGGAAGTCATGTACAAGCAGGCCCGCGAGAAACAGGCGCCGAGCGGATCCGGGGACGGCAAGGAGGCCCAGGCCAAGGGCGGGCCCGCCGAGGGCGAGGTCGTGGACGCCGAATTCGAGGATCTCGGCAAGAACAAGAAATAGCCCTGTAACCCGCTCGCGGGAGGCAGTCGGCGTGCGGGGCTCCGTGCCGCCAGGGAGGGAAGCGCACATGGCCGTGGTGAAGTGGGATCCGTTCCGGGACCTGCTGTCCATCCAGGACCGCATGAATAAACTGTTCGAGCAGACGCTGTCCCGCTCGCGGGTCGAGGAGGGGATCGCGGCATCCACCTGGGCCCCGGCGGTGGACATCTACGAGACGCCGGAGACCATCGTGATGAAGGCCGAGCTTCCCGGCCTCACCCGGGAGGACATCGAGATCCAGATCCGCGACAACACCCTCACCCTCAAAGGGGAGCGGCGCTTCGCCAAGGATGTGCAGGAGGAGAACTTCCTCCGGATCGAGCGGGCCTATGGGGCCTTCCAGCGGAGCTTCACGCTGCCCGCGACCGTCCAGCAGGAGAACATCCGCGCCGTCTTCCGGGATGGGGTTCTCGAGCTGACGCTGCCGAAGGCGGAAGGGCCCAGGCCGAAGAAGATCGCCATCGAGGTGCGATGAGGATGAACCGGCCGTTCGAGAACCTCCCGGGCCAGGGCCGGGGGCACATGCAGGCCGCTGGCCCTGGGGAGTAGGGGATGGTGAAGCGGGATTACTACGACGTCCTGGGGCTGCGCCGAGGCGCCTCGGATCAGGAGATCAAGCGGGCGTACCGGAAGCTCGCGCGGAAATGCCATCCCGACGTCAACCCGGGCGACAAGGCCGCCGAGGCGAAATTCAAGGAAATCAGCGAGGCCAACGAGGTCCTGAGCGATCCGCAGAAGCGCCGCCGCTACGATCAGCTCGGCCACGAGGCGTTCGCGGCCGGGGCGCGCGGGCCCGAGGCCGGCGGCGGATCCGGGGGGTTCGATTTCAACCGCGTGGACTTCGGGTCCGGGGGGCCTGGCGATCTGGGTGATCTCCTGTCGGACTTCTTCGGCCAGCGGGGTCAGCCCGAGGCCGCGGGACCCGGCACGGGGGAGGATCTCCATTACAGCCTGGATATCACCTTCGAGGACGCGATCCGGGGCCTGGCCACGGAGATTAGTCTCCAGAAGCACTCCCGGTGCGGCACGTGCGGCGGCTCGGGGGCCCGGCCGGGGAGCGCGCTGGAACCCTGCCCTCACTGCGGCGGCAGCGGGCGGATCCGAGGCCACGGGCTGTTGCGGACGAGCCAGGCCTGCTCGCGGTGCCGGGGCAACGGCAAGATCAGTCGCGAGGCGTGTACGACCTGTGGCGGCCGGGGGGTGATCTTCGGGACCGAGCGGATCGCCGTGAAGATCCCTCCGGGGGTGGACAACGGCTCGCGGGTCCGCCTCCAGGGGATGGGAGAGCCGGGGCGCAATGGGGGCCCTTCGGGCGACCTGTACATCATCACCCGGGTTCGCCCCCACCCGGTGCTGGAACGGAAAGGCGACAACCTGTACGTCGAGGTTCCGATCACGATCACCGAGGCGGCCCTGGGCGCCAAGATCGAGGTCCCGAGCATTGACGGGATGACCTCCATGCGCATCCCGCCTGAGACCAGCAGCGGCCAGGTCTTCCGACTGCGGGGCAAGGGGGTTCTCCACCTCAAGGGCGGCGGGCCGGGCGATCAGTTCGTGACCGTCAAGATTGTGCCTCCGCGGAATCTGGATGCCCGGTCGCAAGAGTTGCTGCGAGAGTTCGCCCGGTTGAATCCCGGCGACCCGCGACGCGGACGGGGTTGAGGGTCAGGCGGCTGGTCACCGAACCGCCCCCGAGGGCCGATGCCAAAGCAGAAACGTGCCCTGTACATGATCAGCGTCGTGGCGGAGATGTTCGACATCCACCCCCAGACGTTGCGTGCCTACGAACGGGAGGGTCTCCTCCGTCCGTCCCGGACCGACGGCAACACCCGGCTCTACTCCCAGGAGGATCTCGAGCGGATCGAATTGATCCTCCGGCTCACCAAGGATTTGGGCGTCAACCTGGCGGGGGTCGAGGTGATCCTCAACATGCGCGAGCGCATGAATGACATGCAAGGGCGCATGAACGAGATGTTCCAGGAGATGCTTCGCCGCATGGAGACGGAATTCAGGCACCTGGAACACGCGCAGCAGAACGCCGAGGGGCTGGTGCCGGTGGG
>JACPAT010000136.1 GCA_016180655.1 Candidatus Methylomirabilota bacterium
CTGGGTCATCAAGAAGGAGCTCATCCACTCCTACATGGCCAAGAAGGGCATCGGCTTCGACGACCAGCGCATCAGCATGCTGGACCTGCAGTACCACGATTTGCGGCTGGACAAGGGGTTCTACTACCGCCTGGAGCGGGACGGGTACGTCGAGCGGATCGTGACCGACGCCGAGATCCGGGAGGCCATGACCCATCCCCCCACGGACACCCGGGCCTACTTCCGGGGGACGTGTCTCAAGAAATTCCCCGACCACATCTACGGGGCCAGCTGGAGCTCGATCCTCCTGGACACGGGCGAGGCCACGGTGAAGAAGATCCCCATGGCCGAACCCGGCCGGGGCACCCGGAAGCTCGTGGGCGAGATGCTGGAGCGGTCGGACAGCGTGGCGGAACTCCTGGAGCGGCTGGCGGGATAGGGAGCGCGGAACCCGTGGATCTGTCCATCACCCAATCGGGCGGCGGTTCCAGCTTCTTCGACCTGGTGCGGCAGGCGGAGCCAACCCTGCTCCCGCAGTCCGGCATGGAGGGGCTGGAGCCGCGCGAGGGGATCCCGGCGGTTCCGACGGGCACCACGGTGCTGGCGCTGCGGTACCGGGAGGGGGTGCTGATCGCCGGCGACCGGCAGGCCACGGAGGGGCACCAGGTGGCCTCGCGGCGGATCGAGAAGGTCTACGCGGCGGACGACCACTCCGCCATCGCCATCGCCGGCGCCGCGGGCCCGTGCATCGAGATGGCCCGGTTGTTCCAGACGGAGCTGGCCCACTACGAGAAACTCGAGGGGACGGGCCTGAGCCTGGAGGGGAAGGCCAACAAGCTGGCACAGATGGTCCGGGCCAATCTGCCCCTGGCCATCCAGGGGCTCATCGTGATCCCGGTCTTCGTGGGGTACGATCTGAAACGGGACGAGGGCCGGATCTACAAGTATGATCTGGCCGGCGGGCGCTACGAGGAGACCGACTACCACGCCACCGGCTCCGGCGGGAAGGACGCCCGCTCCACCATGAAGAAGCTGTACCGGCCGGGGATGACCGAGGCGGAGGCGACCCGCCTGGCCCTGGAGGCGCTGTACGACGCGGCCGAGGAGGACACGGGGACGGGCGGGCCGGACTTCGTGCGGAAGATCTTCCCCAGCGTCAAGCTGGTGACGCAGGCCGGGATCCAGGATGTTCCCGAGGATCGCCTGGCAGCCGAGTGCGAGGCGATCGTGAACGCCCGCCGGGCAACCTGAGGACACGGCGATGCCGCTTCCCTACTATGTTTCCCCCGAGCAGATGATGCAGGACAAGGCGGAATACGCCCGCAAGGGCATCGCCAAGGGGAAGTCCATCATCGCGCTCGAGTTCCAGGGCGGCATCCTGATCGTGGCCGAGAACCCCAGCGCCTCCCTGAACAAGGTCTCGGAGATCTACGACCGGATCGCCTTCGCCGGGGCGGGCAAGTACAGCGAGTTCGAGCGCCTCCGGAAGGAGGGGATCCGGTACGCCGACCTCAAGGGCTATGCCTACGGCCGCGAGGACGTGACGGCGAAGTCGCTGGCCAACGCCTACTCCCAGGTGATCGGCAACATCTTCAGCATGGAGATCAAGCCGCTGGAGGTGGAGATCCTGGTCCTGGAGGTGGGGGAGGGCGCGGCTTCCAACGAGCTGTACCGGATCGCCTTCGACGGGAGCATCATGGACGAGAAGGGGTATGCCACCATCGGGGGGCAGGCCGAGGAGCTGAAGCTGTTCCTGCGGGACAAGTACCGGGACGGCCTGGGCCTGGAAGAGGCTTTGCGCCTGGCCACCCGGGCCCTGGAGGCGGCCACCAGTCAGAAGGTGAAGGCGGCCATCCTGGAGGTGGCGGTCCTGGAGCGGGATCGGGCGGGGCGCAAGTTCCGCCGCATCCCCCAGGCGGAGCTGCAGGACCTCATGGAGAAGGAGGGGGACGGGGGAGGCTGAGTTCCCCGCGTCTTGGCCGCCATGCAGCGGCGCATCTTCGGTCTCGAGAACGAATACGGCCTGATCTCTTCCTCGGCCGGCGGGCGCGTGAACCTGTCAGTGGAAAGCGCCCTGGGCTACCTCTTCGAAAAGGTCGTCTCCCGCCAGCGCGGCACCAACGACTTCCTCCGGAACGGCGCCCGCCTGTACCAGGACACCGGCTGCCATCCCGAGTACGCCACCCCCGAGTGCGACAACGCCCTGGACCTCACCATCCACGACAAGGCGGGGGAGCGGATCATCGAGGAGCTCCTGCTGACGGCGGAGCGGAAGCTCCACGAGAACGGGATCGACTGCGACATCTTCATCTTCAAGAACAACACGGACTCGGTGGGGAACACCTACGGCTGCCACGAGAACTACCTGGTGGAGCGCGGGGTCAACTTCCACAAGCTGGCGGAGCAGCTCATCCCCTTCTTCGTCACCCGGCAAATTTTTGCCGGGGCGGGCAAGGTCCTGAAGACCCGGCTGGGGAACCACTACTACATCTCCCAGCGGGCGCAGCACATCTACCAGGAGATCTCCGGGGCCACCACCAGCTCGCGCGGCATCATCAACACCCGCGACGAGCCCCATGCCGACGAGGAGAAGTACCGCCGCCTCCACGTCATCGTGGGGGACTCCAACATGTCCGAGGTGACGACCTAC
>JACPAT010000137.1 GCA_016180655.1 Candidatus Methylomirabilota bacterium
GGAAATCCGTGGAGGAGGGGGTCATGCCGGTTCGGGTGATCATCCAGCGGTGGGTCCGGTACGGTCGCGAGGCGGAGCTGCGCGCCGCGCTGGAGCAGAGGCGGCTCGAGGCCCTGAACCAACCCGGGTACATCAGCGGGGAGACCCTTCGCTGCCCGAGCGACCCGTCGCTCTGGGTGGTGATCAGCAGCTGGGAGACCCTGGCGGACTGGCAGCGCTGGGCCCAGGGAGGTGACCGCGCGGAGTTCGAAACCCGGATCGCCCACCTGGTGGCGGCGCCCACGCAGGTCCTGGTCCTGGAGTCCGTCGCCATGGACCACGCGCCTCGCGCCGGTCTGGACCTGAAGCCGGACATCCTGGGGGGAACTTGAGAACAAATGACCAATGACCCAATGACCAATGACCAAATGGGAGGAGAGGCCGTTAGCCATGATCGTGGGGCTCTCTTGGCGTCCTTGGCGCCTTGGCGGTTGAAGTAATCGAGGAGCAGGGGAGTGCCAGGGTCATTGCGCATCGGCATTGATGTGGACGACGTGCTGGCGGAGTCGCTGCCCGGATACCTGGAGGCGTTCCGGCGGCGCTTCGGCCACGACGTCAGGATCGAGGACGCGGCCTGGGAGATCTTTCGCCGATATCCGGAGATCTCCGCGACGCAGATGTGGGGGTTCTTCAGCGAGCTGGAGGCGAGCGACTTCCTGGCGACCCGCCCGGTCTATCCCGAGGCGGCCAGGGCGATGCGGACTCTGGCGGCTGGTGCTCATCGGTTGTTCGTGGTGACGGGTCGCCTGAGCCAGCACCGGGAACACACCCGACGGTTGCTCCTGCAGGCGGGGCTCCTGGAGCTGTTCGAGCAGGTGGTGCACCGGGACGGCGAGCCCTCGGCCGAGTACAAGCCGCGGATCGTGCGGGAGTTGAAGCTGGATCTCCTGATCGAGGACGAACTGCACGTTGCGCTGGCCGCGGCCGGCGTCCCGATCCCGGTCCTGCTCTTCGATCGCCCCTGGAATCAGGCCGACCTGCCGCCAGGTATCACCCGGGTGACGGATTGGAATCAGGTTCTCCGGCTGATCGCCGCCCAGGCGGCCGCCCGTTCCGGGTGATTCGTATTCCGACGGAAGGAAAAGACCAAATTCAAAACCTCCTCCTTAACCACAGATTTCGCAGATTACGCAGATTATTCTCGTTGTATAATTCTGGGTGTGAAATCTGCGAAATCTGCGTAATCTGCGGTTAAGATATGGGAGGTCTCTTTCCGTAACGGGGCAGGAGGGAGAGGCGATGCGCAAAGTCACCCTGGAGACGGCCGCATTCGTCGTGCCTGCGCCGGTGATATTGCTGTCCTGCGCGGGGGCGGACAGATCCGCCAACATCATGGGATTGGCCTGGGCCGGCGTGGCGTGCGCGACGCCCCCCATGGTCAGCGTGGCCATCCGTCCGGGGCGCCTGTCCTATGACCTCATCCGGGAGACGGGAGAGTTCGTCCTGAACATCCCACCGGCGTCCTTGCTGCGCGCCGTGGACTTTTGCGGCGTGGTCTCGGGGCGGGACGTGAACAAGTTCGCCGAGGCGCGCCTGACCCCCATGGCCGGACTGAAGGTGCGGGCGCCGTTGATCCGGGAGTGTCCGGTCAATCTGGAATGCGTGACCCGCCGATCCCTGGTGCTCGGATCGCACGTGCTCTTCCTGGCGGAGGTGGTGGCCCTGCATGCGGACGACGAGGTGGTGGAGGAGGGCGCGGTCGTCGTGGGACGGGTGGCCCCGCTTGCCTATGACCCCTTCGGCGGGGACTACTGGAGCCTGAAGGAGGTCGTGGCCCACCACGGCTTCAGCGAGGGGACCATGCCGGGCCGGGCGGAGACGGGTCCGGCGAAACCCTGAGAGGGAACCATGCAGGACAGCTTGCCACCCGATACGTTGAACGAAATTGGGGTCCTGAAGCGGCGCGAGATCGAGGCGCGCATCCTGGCCCCCCTGATCAACGCCTTGGCGGCGGAGTTCGGCCGCGAGCGGGTGATCGAGATCGCCAAGCGCGTGATCGTGGAGATTGCCCGCCAGCAGGGGAAGGTGCTGGCCGGCCAGGTGGGGGGCGACAGCCTGGACCACTTCGTCAGCGGCAAGGATCCCTGGGTGAAGGGCGATGCGCTGCAGATCGAGGTGCTGCAGGCCACCCAGACGAGCTACCAGTTCAACGTGACCCGCTGCCGGTACGCGGAGATGTACCGGGCGCTGGGCATCCCGGAGTTGGGCGTGGTGCTGTCCTGCGGCCGGGATTACGCCCTGGGCGAGGGATTCAACCCGGACCTCACGCTCACCCGGACCCAGACGATCATGGAGGGGGCCCCGTTCTGCGACTTCCGCTACCGCATGGAGACCCCTTCGGATCAGAAGTAACCGCAGATTTCACAGATTGCTCCGGACGATCTTTTCCGACAATCTGCGTAATCTGCGTAATCTGTGGTTCCGTCGGTGGTGGCTCTGCGGTTTTCTGAAGGTGCCGCATGAAGTGTCACACCGAGTATCTGACCTTCAAGCGGAATTCGACGGGCAACGCGCCAAGCGCGTCATCCTGGACGAGGTGGCTGCGAGCGTCCCGGAGGCGCTCCGGCCGAGCCGGTGAGCGCCGCCTC
>JACPAT010000138.1 GCA_016180655.1 Candidatus Methylomirabilota bacterium
GAGTTCCGGGCCCTCGGGCTGGACACGTTCGGACAACGGGGGGCGGTGACGGACGAGGCGATCCGCCTCCTGCGGGAACTCTGGACGCGGGACGAACCGCAGTTTGCGGGCCGGTTCTTTCGCGTGGAGGATATCCGGTTCTACCCGAAGCCGGTCCAGAAGCCGCATCCGCCCATCTGGATTGGCGGCCACACGCCGGCTGCCCTTCGACGGGCCGCCCTGCTCGGCGATGGCTGGCACCCCATCGGTCTCCGTCCGCCCGTCGGACTTCATCCGGAAGAGTACGCCCAGGCGGTGGCCACACTCAGACGCTTGGCAGGGGAGGCGGGTCGGGATCCAGGGGAGATTGCACTGACCTTCCGGGCGTCGCTTGCCTTCACGGATAAGCCGCCCTCACCCCGGGTTCCGTTCGTCGGGAGCCCGACAGAAATCCTCGAGGACATCCGGGCCTACGCCCGTCTGGGCGTGAGCCACTTGGTGTTCGGATTCCGCGGACCGACGGTGGAGGTGTTGCTGGAGCAACTACAGCGCTTCGCGCTGGAGATCCGGCCGGCCGCCTCTGACCTGTCGTAAACACCGGGGTTCTGTGGCCTGGCACGGGCACTGGACGTGTGCATGGGGGAACTCAATGCGGAGCGGGAATAGGGTGGCACTGGTGACGGGGGCATCCCGAGGGATCGGCCGGGCCACGGCGCTCGCCCTGGCACGGGACGGGTTGGACGTGGCCGTGAACTACCGGGTGACGCACGCGGCGGCCGAAGAGGTCGTGGCGGAAATCCACGCGATGGGGCGGAGGGCCACGGCGATCCAGGCCGATGTGGGCGAGGGAAATGAAGCCAGGCGTCTGCTCGCCTGGACAGTGGAACGGCTGGGTGGTCTCGATGTCCTGGTAAGTAACGCCGGTGTCCTGGAGAAGGCCGCCGTTCTCGACGTGACCGAGGATTCATGGGATCGGACGTTTCGTGTGAACGTCAAGGGCGGATTCCTGTGTGCCCAGGCAGCGGCCCGGCACATGGTGGCGGCCGGTGCAGGACGCATCGTGTTCGTCGCATCCAGCGCGGCGCTGATGGCCGAGCCGCACCTGGCAACGTACGCCAGCGCCAAGGGGGCCGTGGTTTCCCTGGCTCGCGCGATGGCGTTAGAACTCGCGGTGCATAACATCACCGTCAACGTGGTTCTCCCCGGGACGACACTCACTGGCATGGCTAGTTCCTCCATCGCCAGCCCCGAGGCGCTCCAGCGCGTGCTCTCGCGGTACCCGCTGGGACGCCTCGGGCGGCCGGAGGACACGGCGGAAGACGCGGGCTGGATCACGGGTCAAACCCTCGTGGTGGACGGTGGCTGTATGATCAACAACGATAAGCACAACGTCCTGCAGTTCGGAAGCCGGTCGCTCTCTGCTGCCTGAACAGTGCTGGCGAGGGCAGTGTAGCCGGGGGGCCTGAGGTTTCGTCGGGGCCGCACAACGGCGCGCCCTGTGCCCCAGGGAAGAGGCGGTGCCGCGAGGAGCTGGTGGGCTTCCGGCACAACACGGAGCTGTTCCGGATCATGAAGTCGGCGCTGGAGGCCGGAAGGTAATTGCACTGTCGGCCACAACCGCACTCGCCTGAGTTCAAAAAGGGAGCCCGGTGCCACCACGATCAACGACCTTCCCTGCGGTTGGGGTGGCCCTCCCAACCTCCCCGTCCTCCGTGTTGGAACCTAGCAAAAATCGTGGTTGACAGGCCTGTAATACTTCTGCTAAACGTTTTGCTAAACGTTTCGTTAGACAAACGAATGAATTCGATTTTGAGGAACAAGGGTCGAGGACATGCCGACTATCCATGACGTAGCCCGGGCCGCCGGGGTGTCGATTGCGACCGTCTCCGCCACCATCAACCAGTCCGCGTACGTGAGCCCCGCCCTCCAGGAGCGGGTCCGGCGGGCCATCGCCGAAGTCGCCTACCACCCCGATGGGATCGCCCGCAGCCTGAAGAAGCGGTCCACCCAGACGCTCGGTCTCATCATCTCCGACATCACCAACCCCTTCTTCACCGCCCTCATCCGGGGAATCGAGGATCGGGCCAACGCCAAAGGGTACGCGCTGATCCTGTGCAACACCGATGAGCATCTGGAAAAAGAGCGGGCCTACCTTCGCCTGCTGCGATCCCGCCGCGTGGACGGCCTGATCATGGCCCCCGCCGGCGCCACGGGCGATTACGACGGCTTCTTTCCCGAAGGGCGGTCGCCCCTGGTGTTCATTGACCGCAAGATCTCCAGCGTCCCGGCGGACGCCGTGGTGGTGGACAACGTGGGGGGTGCCCGCCAAGTCGTCGAGTATCTCCTCCGGCTCGGCCACCGGCGCATCGCGGCGATCACCGGCTTGCCCCATATCTCCACGACGCACGAGCGCATCCAGGGCTATCGCCAGGCGCTGGAGGCCCTCGGCCAACCCCTGGATCCGGACCTCATGCGAACGGGCAACTCCAGGCTGGAGGGTGGGTACCAGGCTGCCCTGGCCCTCCTGCGTCTTTCGAGGCGCCCCACCGCCATCTTCGCCACCAACAACGTCATGGCCATCGGGCTGATGCGCGCGGTGGCGGAACAGGGCTTGCGGTGCCCGGAGGATCTGTCCGTCGCCTGCTTCGACGACTTCGAGTGGGCCTCGGTGTTCCGCCCGCGCCTGACCACCGTGGCCCAACCGACCTACGACATGGGCGCGAAGGCCGCCGACCTCCTGTTTGCCCGCCTCGAGGGGACCCTGTCGGGCGACCCACAAGAGGTGGTCCTGTCCCCTTCGCTCGTGATCCGCGATTCGTGTGCCGCTCCCCCGCGGGAGGACCCATGAGCCCCACGTCGCCTGAGGTGGTGTGTCTCGGCGAGGCGCTGATTGACCTGGTCTCGCAGAAGAGCGGGGTCGGCCTGGACGGGGCGCCCGGCTTCCGGAAGGCGGCCGGCGGCGCCCCGGCCAACGTGGCGGTCGGGGTGTCGCGTCTCGGAAGAGGAGCCGCCTTCCTGGGCGCCGTGGGCGAGGATCCGTTCGGCACCTTCCTGCGGGCGGAGCTCGCCCGGCACAACGTGAACGTCGCGGGGGTCGGGCGCGCGAGGGCCCGGCGGACCGCCGTCGCGCTGGTCTCGCTGAAGGCGGACGGCGATCACGACTTCCTTTTCTACGGGGACCGGCCGGCCCACCTGGGCCTGTGCCTGACCCCGCCGATGCGCTCGATGATCCGGGACGCGACGATCTTCCACTACGGCTCCATCAGCCTGATCGCGGAACCCGCCCGGCGGGCCACCCTCGCGGCGATCCGGGAGGCCCGCCACGCCCACCGGTTCTGCTCGTACGATCCCAACCTTCGTCTGAACCTGTGGCCGGATGCGCGCGCGGCCCGACGGTGGATCTGGGAAGGGCTCCGGCACGCGGACTGCGTCAAGGTCAACGAGGAAGAGCTGGTGTTCCTGACGGGGAAACATGGCGTGGCGCGCGGCCTGCGGGCCCTGGTGGATGCCGGCCCCCGCCTGGCCGTGGCGACGCTAGGGCGCGAAGGGTGCGCCTATTACGGAGCGGGGGGCGAGGGGAAGGTTCCCGGATTCCCCGCCAGGGTGGTGGACACCACGGGGGCGGGGGATGCCTTCGTGGCCGGGATGCTGGTGGGCCTGCTCGACGCGTCGCCGGATCCGTCCGTGGCTCTCCCCGACGGACCCGTGCTGGAAGCGATCCTGACCTTCGCCAACGCCGCCGCGGCCCTGAGCACGGAACGGCGCGGCGGGATCCCCAGCCTGCCCTCGCGCCGGCAGGTCGTCGCCTTCCTTGCCCTCGCGCCGGCAGGTCGTCGCCTTCCTCACATCGCGGGGAGCGGGCGCTGTGTCTTCTCATGGAGGGCGACGGGGCGACGGGTGGAGGAGGAGCTTCACCATCCCGAGATTCAAATAGACTTCGTGCGGGTTGAGGGTGAGACGCGCATCAACCTCGCCATCACCGACGGCAGGAGCGAGATCAAGGTCAACGAGGCGGGGCCGCCTATCGGGGCAGACGCGCGGGCGGCGCTCCTGGAGAAGGTGCGCGCCTACGCTCGGACGAGCGCGGCGGTCGTCTTGACGGGGAGCCTGCCCCCCGGCGCCCGGCCCTACCTGATCAAGCCGAACCTGGCGGAGGCCGAGACGCTCGTCCGAATCTCTCTCACGATGACGGAGGAGATCCGACGCGCGGCCGTCGAGCTGGTGGATCGTGGGATCGACATCGTCGTGATCTCCCTGGGGGAGCGCGGCGCCCTGATGGCCTGCGCACGGCAGGCCTGGCTGGCGGAGATTCCCCACGTGCAGCCGGTGAGCACGGTGGGGGCCGGGGATTCGTTGCTCGCGCGGCTACTTCTCGGGCTGTTGGAAGACATGGAGCCCCCGGCGGCGCTCCGGGTGGGGGTGGCGGCGGGCCTCGCCTCCGCCATGCTTCCGGGGAGCTGGGTCTGCACCCCCGCCGATGTGGAGCGCCTGATTTCTCAGGTCACGGTTCGGACAGCGTGAGTCAGTCTGGCGAGAGTCCTGGTTGGGAAGGAGGAATCGCGATGCGAACGGAACGGTCATCCGGGATGGTAATGGGGGTCATGTGCCTCCTCATGTTGCTCGCGTTGCTGCTCGTCGTGCCCGGGACTGCCGTGGCGCAGGAACGGCCGACGGGCAAGCTCACCATGTACGGGAGCACCCTCGAGGTCGTCGTGCGCGAGGTGGCGCTCGCCTTCGAGCAGCAGACCGGGATCAAGGTGAGCTACATCCGCATGTCCACGGGCGAGGCCCTGAACCGGATCCGCGCCGAGAAGGCGCGCGCGCAGGCGAGCATCTGGTTCGCCGGCCCGGGGGATTCCTACCTGGCGGCCAAGCAGGAGGGGCTGCTCCAGCCCTACGTCTCGCCGGTGGCGGCGCGCATCGCCCCGCAGTACCGGGATCCGGAAGGCCACTGGGCGGGCCTCTTCACGTCGGTCCTCGGCTTCGCCAGCAACACGAAGATCCTGGCAGAGCGGAAGCTCAACGCCCCACGCTCGTGGACCGACCTCCTGAAGCCGGAGTTCAAGGGGCAGGTCTCTGTCAGTAACCCCGGCACGTCCGGGACGGCCTACACGTTCCTCAGCACCATCGTGCAGCTCATGGGCGAGGAGAAGGGGTTCGACTACCTGAAGAAGCTCAATGGCCAAATCGCCCAGTACCCCAAGACGGGGATGGGGCCGGGCCAGATGGCCGGGCGCGGCGAACTCGTCGCCGGGATCCTGATGCTCCAGGATGCCTATCTCCTCCAGAAGGAGGGCTATCCGCTCGAACTGAC
>JACPAT010000296.1 GCA_016180655.1 Candidatus Methylomirabilota bacterium
GACTCTCAATTACCGCCTCGTGACAAACAACGAACGGCACTTCCGCGGCATCCCGGGCCTCCATGTGGAGAACTGGGCTCGCTGAACCGGTGGGCGGCTGCCTCCAGGAGTTCATGGACCAGGCTCTGGTACGGCTTGCGTTGGCGCGCTGCAAGCCTGCGCAGCCTTGGTAATTTCGGAACAGGGTCAGATGCGGAGCGCCGTGTCATACGCCTCCCGCACCGCGGACAGGATCTCCCGCGCCTGGACGCAATCCCCCACCGCGTAACATTCGATCCCCCGCCCGCGGAGGAGCGGTTCCAGGTCGGCCCGAGGCGCGAGGCCGACCGCCAGCAGGACCTGGTCGGCCGGGAAGACCGCCTCATGACCCTGGGCATCCTGGGCCGTCACCGCGTCCGGCAGGATGGCGCTCACCCGGTGACCGGTCCTGACCAGGATCCCGGCGCCGGCGATGTGCTCCAGCATCTCGTTTCGGGAGATGACCTCCATGTCCGTCGCGAGCGCCGGCAGCATCTCCAGCAGGCTGACCTGGCGTCCGCAGGCCGCGGCAAACAGGGCCGTTTCGCAGCCGATCTGCCCGCCGCCGACGATGACGAGACTCCCGGGGGCCAGGGGGACCTCTCCCAGCAGGACCTCCACGGCGGTCGCCACGTGGGGGCCGTCCACGCCCGGCCACGACGGGCGGATCGGCCGGGACCCGGTTGCCAGGATCACCACGTCCGGGGCCTCGGTTGCCACGACCTCGGGGCTGACCTGCTTGCCCAGCCGGACGCTGACCCCCAGGCGCGAGAGCTCGTGCCGGTAGTACTCGAGCACCCAGCCGATCTTCTCCTTGTGGGGCGCGGCCATCGCCGCCGGCAGCTCGCCCCCGAGGGCCGGGTGCTCCTCCCACAGCGCCACCTCATGCCCCCGAATGGCTGCGACGCGTGCCGCCTCCATCCCGCCGGGACCCCCGCCGACCACCATGACCCGACGCCGGGCCGCCGCGGGGCGAGTCTCGGGAGCCTCCTCCTCCCTCCCGACGGCCGGGTTCAGCGCGCACGTGATCGGCAGATCCAGGAAGACCCGGCGACGGATGCAGCCCTGATTGCAGGAGGTGCAGCGACGGATCTCCTTGTCTCTCCCCTCCCGCGCCTTGCGGGACCAGTCGGGGTCCGCGATCAAGCCCCGGCCGATGGCCACGAGGTCCGCCTCGCCCCGGGCCAGCACCCCTTCCGCCACACCGGGATCCCGGATGACGCCCACGGCGATCACTGGGACCCGCGCCACCCCCCGGACCGCTCTCGCCATGTAGGTCCGCCAGGCCTGGGGATAGGCCATGGGCTCGATGGACCGGGTCCCCGACGGATGGTGGCCGACCGTCGTCCCCGCGGAGACGTCCCAGCAGTCCACCCCGGCCGCCTCCAGGATCGGCACCAGCTCTAGCGTCCCCTCCAGCTCCCGCCCGCCTTCCAGGAACTCGACCGCCGAGATCCGGAAGACGATCGGGAACTCGGACCCCACCGCCTCCCGAACGCGCGAGAGCACCTCCAGCGCGAAGCGCAGGCGTCCCTCCGGCGAGCCGCCGTAGCCATCGGTCCGCCGGTTGGTGAACGGGGACAGGAACTGCGCGATGAGGTAGGCATGCGCGCCATGGACCTCCACGGCGTCGAAGCCGGCCTTCCTGGCCCGGGCGGCGGCCCGGCCGAACTTCTCCACGAGGTCGGCGATCTCGTCCGTCGCCAGCTCCCGGGGAACCTCCTGCCCCTTCACATAGGTGACCGGGGACGGGGCCACCGGGCTCTCACCCGTCTTGGCGCGGCTGGTGGAGGCGCCGCAATGATTGATCTGCAGGGCCGCGCGGGCGCCATGCCGGTGGATCCGGTCAACCAGCGTCGCCAGGCCCGGGATGAACGCGTCGTCATCAAGGCGGAGCTGCACGGCGCCGTTCTTCCCGCGCGGGTACTCGATGGTGCAGTTCTCGACCACGATGAGGCCGGTGCCGCCCCGCGCCCGCGCCTCGTAATAGCCCAGCATCCAGGGCGTCGCGCCGCCGGTCTCGCTGGCGAAGTTGGTCGCCATGGCGGGCATGACGATCCGGTTCGGCAGCCGCATGCGCCGGATGAGGAGCGGCGTGAAGAGATGAGGATAGGTCGGATGCATCTCGCTTCCTTCGTCCCGTCAGTCGATCAGCCAGCCGCCGTTGATGTCCACGATCTCGCCCGTGATGTAGGACGCCGAATCCGACACGAGGAAGAGCACGAGATTCGCGACCTCCTCGACCGTGCCGAAGCGTCCGAGGGGAATCCGCACCCGCATGGCCTCGTTCTCCTCCGCGTTGCTGAGGGCGCGCATGGGTGTCTCGATCCGCCCCGGTGCCAGGGCATTGCACAGGATGTTGTAAGGCGCCAGCTCGTGCGCCATAAACCGGGTGAGCGCCGCCAGCCCGGCCTTGGAGGCGGCGTAGTGCGCCCCGGCCGGCCCGGCCCAGCCCGTCTTGGCCGAGATGGAGGCGATGCTGACGATCCGGCCGGACTTTTGCGCCATCATGTGCGGGATGATGGCTTTGGCACAGTGAAACGCCCCCTTGAGGTTCACCGCCAGGACCTGATCCCACTGCGCGGGGTCGATCTCGTGGACCAGGATCTTGCGCCCGTCCACTTTCGGGGAGATCCCCGCGTTGTTCACCAGGATGTCGATCCGGCCCAGGTCCCGAATGGCCTTGGCCACCATGGCCTGGACCTGGTCCCAGGACGTCACGTCCACCCCAAAGGCCACAGCCTTCCGGCCCGCCTTTTCGATCTTGTCGGCGACCGCCCTGGCCGTCTCGGGGTTCTGGTCGGCCACGACCACGTGCGCCCCTTCGGCCGCGAGGCGGAGGGCGATCCCCTCGCCGATCCCCCGGCCCCCGCCCGTGACGACCGCCACGCGATTTGTCAGATGGCAATCCATACTGGTGGACCCTCCCCCGCGACGGCGTGACGCGTTCCGGATGCCGCCTCCCTACGCCGGATTATTCGTGAACTCGCTTCGTGCCTCTGGGCTGCCCCCTCACCCCGTCCCTCTCCCGCGGTGGGGAGAGGGGATCAAGAAATCGGCCCCTCTCCCGGGTACCCCACCCAGAGGGTGCCCGGTGTGGGAGAGGACACCCAGGGGATACCCGGTGAGGGTGTCTGGGGGCATTCGTGAATAAGCCGGGCTACTTCCCCACCCCGCTCCCGCCCTCCCGCTCCAGGACGCGCGCCAGGGCCCGCAGCCCCAGCAGATAGCTGTCCGCCCCGAAGCCCATGATCTGCCCCACCGCCACGGGTGCGATATAGGAGTGCTGCCGGAACGGCTCCCGCTTGTGGTTGTTGGACAGGTGCACCTCCACCGTGGGGAGGGCCACGGCCGTGACGGCGTCGCGCAGGGCCACGCTGGTGTGGGTGTAGCCCCCGGGGTTGATCAGGAGCCCCTCCGCCCAGCCTCGCGCCTCGTGGATGGCATCCACCAGCACCCCCTCGTGGTTCGACTGCACGAACCGCAGCTCCAGCTTGAGGTCCAGCGCCAGCTCCCGGAGCTGCTTCTCGATCTCCGCCAGCGTCGTCCGCCCATAGATTGCCGGTTCGCGCGTACCCAGGAGATTGAGGTTCGATCCGTTCAGGACGAGCACCCGTCGCATGGTGTCTCCCTCTCTGTCACACAGACCTCATGCCCTGCGTTGCCTCATGCAATGCTCCCCTCGCGCCGGAGCGCCCCCAGGAGATGCTCGGCCGCCTGCGCCGCCGTCCCCGTGAAGAGGTCGGTCTTCTTCTCCACCCGCCCCCCGGTCATCAGTTGGCGTAGCCGCTCCGCGGCCGAGAGGCGGCTGTCCGGGGTGAAGATCTTCTTGGGACGCGGCCGCGGGGCCCCGAGGCCGAGGTGCGTGACCTGCGGGGCCACGGCGCCCACCTCCAGGGTGGAGATGTCCCAGGCCTCCAGTGGGGCCGTGAGGGCCTGGAGGTACACCGGGAGCGTCGCGTCCACCTGGGGCGGCGCCCCCTCCACGGCCAGCACGGCAGGGAGCCGCGGCTGAAGAAGGGCCCGGCGACCGCGCGGGAGGCGGGTCCGGGCCACGAGCCCATCGGCCTCCCGCCACGCCTCCACGACCGGCGAGATCAGGGGACACTCCAGGAACCCGGCCAGGACGGCCGGCAGGCTCTCTCCCTGGCTGTCAACGGCCGCCTGCCCGCAGAGGACGGCGTCGAAACCCAACCGCCCGATGGCCGCCGACAGAATGCGGGCCGCCGTCACGATGTCGAGGTCCAGGCCGCCCTTATCCACCAGCAGGACGGCGCGATCGGCCCCCCAGGCCAGGGCGCGCCGCAGCGCCCGCGCGGCGTGGGGGCCAACGCTCACCGCAGTGACCGTGCCCTCCGTTCCGCGGAGGCATGCCGCCACGGTGAGCGCTGCGCCATCGGGCGGATTCAGGTCCCAGAGCCAGGAGGCGGGATCCCAGGACGGATCGCCAGGGCCCGCCCCCACGGGGATGCCGGGGTCGGGGACCGCTTTCACGCAGACGATCAGCCGCATCCCATGCTCCTCAACTGAACCGGTAGGCCACGCCACAACCGCCCCGGGGGAAGGTCCAGGTGATGGCCCCGGGCGCACACACCAGGAGGCACGCCCCGCACTCCAGGCACCCGTCATGCAGGAACCGGATCCGGTCCCCGTCGCGCTGGAAGCATTCGGCCGGGCAGCAGAAGGTACAGGGACCGTCGGGACAGGCCGGGCACGCGTCCGCGTTGACCCGGAGGTGGGGTTCGGGGTCCACCCGGTAAAAGACCAGTCGCAGTCGGTCTTCGATGGCCATCTCACAGGCTCCGCAGCATTCGCCAGGCGTCTCGGAGCAGGTCCGTCCACGAGAGGCGCCGGCGCAGCGATCCGACGAGACCGCGCCAGAGGCCCGTCTTGGCTGGGGGAGACGGCCGGTAGAGACGCTCCAGAAAGTCGCAGACCGCCTCCGGATACTCGCGATACAGCCGGGGCGAGCGGAGGAACAGGGCGGCGTGGCGGAATCGCCTGAGATCCTGCAGCACGAAGCCGTCCCGCAGCCGCCGGCCGTAGCCATCGAGGCCGGCCGCCGAGAAGTCGGCACGCTCCCGTGCATCCAGGATGGCCTCCGCGGCCGCGATGCCGGAGGCGATGGCCAGGTTCATTCCCTCGAAGTGAATGCCATTCACCGCCACCAGGCCCGCGGCGTCCCCGGCCACCAGGAACCCGTCCGTGACCAGCCGGGGGAGTTCGGCGTATCCCCCCTCGGGGATCAGGTGCGCGGAGTACTCGCGCGCCGTTCCACCGGCGAGGAGCGGGGCCACGGCCGGGTGCGTCTTGAAGGCCTCCAGCAGATCCTGCGGGCGCGTGCGGCCCGCCACCAGCGCGTCCAGCCGGACGATGACCCCCACCGCCAACCCCTCGCAGAGCGTGTAGAGGAACCCGCCTCCCGGCTGCCCCCCGGTCGCCCCGCCGACGAAGATGCTCTCGATCCCCTCGTCGTCACGGAGCTGGAAGCGGGTTTCGATCACCTCGCGTGGCAGGTGGAGCACTTCCTTGACGGCCAGGGCGACGGTATCCGAGGACACCGGACCCCGGAGTCCGGCGCGCTGCGCGAGCAGGGAGAGGGCACCATCCGCCGCCACGACGACCCTGGCGTGGACCTCGCCTTCCTCCCGGCGGACGCGGACGCCCGCGACCCGGCCACCCTCCCACAGGAGATCGTCCACCGTGGCCTCGGGGACGATGAGAGCGCCCGCTGCCTCGGCCTCCTCGCCCAGCCACCGATCAAACCGGCTGCGGGCGATGATCCATCCCGCATCCGGCGTCGCCCCCAGTCGCGGCGAGCGGAGGTCCAGTGAGACGGCCGCATCCCGGGACAGCAGGGTGAAGGTCCGGCGGGTGAGACGCCGCTCGACGGGGGCGCGTTCCCAGAAGGCGGGAAGCATCTCGTGGAGCGCCCGGCCGTACAGGACGCCGCCGAACATGTTCTTGGCGCCCGGGTACAGGCCCCGTTCCAGGACCAGGGGTCGGACCCCGGCCCTGGCCAGGGTGATGGCCGCGGAGAGGCCCGCTGGCCCCGCCCCCACGATGACGACGTCGGCGTTCATGAGCGCGCATCCAGGGGTCCCGGCCTGCCCGTGCCCCCACCCAGGAGCGCCGCCGCATCCCGCGCTTCTGGCCGGAGGCGTCGGAGCGTGGCAATCAGGGCCGGGAGCACTTCGCGCACGTCTCCGAGGATCCCCACATCGGCGTAGGTGAAAATAGGTGCATGGCGGTCCGTGTTGATGGCCACGACGAGCTCTGCCTGCCGCACCCCGTCCATGTGATGGGGCGATCCCGAGATGCCGCAGGCCACGTACACGCGGGGCGAGATGATCCGGCCGGTCAGGCCGATCTGCCGCGAGAACGGCGCCCACCCGGCATCCACCGCCATGCGGGTGGCCCCCATCGCGCCCCCGAGGAGGCCGGCCAGTTCCTCGACCAGGGCAAACCCCTGGCGCGAGCCCACCCCGAGGCCGCCGGCCACAACGACGTCCGCCTCACCGAGGTCCAGCGCCTCGGGGGGCACCTGCTCTTCCCCGAGGACTCGGATCCAATCGGGGCGCGCCGGACAGGGAATCCGTTCCAGCGTGGCGGGTTGTCGGCCGGACACGCCTCCCGCGCTCTCGCTTCCCGGTCGCAGGGTCACGATCGGCAGCGACCCGCCGGTGGCGGCCACCCGGGCCACCAGCCGGCTCCCGTACACGGGTCGTACCCCCTCGAGTCTGCCTGCGCCATCGCGGGTCAGCCCGACGCATCCCGGAAGCAGGGCCGCTCCCAGGCGGGCGGCCAGGCGACCCGCCACCTCGCTTCCCCAGCGGGACGCGGACAGGAGGCATGTCTCGGGACGCTCGTCCCGGAGCCGTTCGGTGAGGACCTCGGCGGCGGCGATCGGATCCACCCCGCCGTCGGCCGCATCCAGCACAAGAATCCGAGTGGCTCCCTGTGCGGCCAACTCCTCCACGGCCGCGGCGGGCCCGGTCAGAACGACCGTCACCCCACCGGCCGGCTCAACCAGGCGTCTCGCCTCGGCAAGCAAGGGCAGTCCCCCCGGTGCGGGAGGCATCTCCCCGGGACCGAGAATGACCCAGACCGACGACGTCATCTGCTCGCCGTGCTCCTGAGTGCTGCGGAACGCAAATACGGTGACACTCATTTCTGCCCCCTCTCCCTGGATGGGAGAGGGCGGGGGTGAGGGTGCAAGAAGAGGCGCCGCACCCAGACCCAGAGGGTACCCGACGGTCCCCCCTCACCCTGGCCCTCTCCCACAGTGGGGAGAGGGGATCGAAAGGCTGCGTCGAGACAATACGTCACCGTAATTCTGGCCAGAAGCACCTAGGCTTGGGGCACACTGGCGCCCCCCGTCAGGCCGTCTGGCAACCCGGCACCCCTGAATGCCGGATTGCCGGATGGCCCAAACCGTCCGGGAGCGTGATGGCCCCTCGGGGGATTGCCGGTTAGCGACTGCCGATGGAGGGGGAGGATTCCGGCGCGGTGCGGTTGCCAGGCAGCCGACCGACTGCCTCCTCCGCGTGGAGAACCCCGTCCCGTTCCATCTCCGCCACCTGCGCCGCGGAATAGCCGAGGATCGTGCAGAGAATCTCGCGGTTATGTTGTCCCAAGAGCGGCGCCGGCCTTCGCGGCGTCACATCGGCGTCCGAAAACGTGAAGGGGACGTTGGGCAGCGTCACCCGGCCCAGGACGGGATGCTCCTGCTCGAAGAGCATGCCGCGCGCCCGGACCTGGGGATCGGCGACCACCTGGTCAATCCGCTGGACCGGGGCGCAGGGGACGCCGGCCGCGTCCAGCGCGGCCACGCATTCCTTGACCGAGGGCTGCACCATCGCCCATTCCCCGATCCGTCGCAGGATCTCCTCCCGGTGGGCGTTCCGCCCGATGGTATCCTGGAATCGGGGATCGGCCGCCAGCGCCTCCCCGCCCATCAAGAGGGCCATGCGCTTCCAGGCCTCGTCCATGTGGGCGGCGATGGCAACGTAGCCGTCGCGGGCGGTGAAGACGCCGTAGGCGGTGGACTGGGGCAGGTCGTAGCCGCTGCGGGTCAGGATGTCGGTGCCGCCGCTCAGGCTGTAGTGCTGGATCGCGAATTCATGCAGGGCCACCATGCAGTCGTAGAGGGCGATATCGATGTGCCGGCCCCGGCCGGTCGCGTGCCGCCCGACCAGGGCCGCGCACACGGCCGCCACGCCGTGGATCCCGGCGAACCCATCGGCGATGGGCAGGCGGAGCACCGGCGGTCGCTCTCCCGGCACGCCCACCAGGTCCATGACCCCGCTCTGGGCCTCGGCCAAGAGGCCGTAGCCCGCGCGTCCGGCATACGGGCCCGTGCGGCCGTAGGCGGAGATCGAGCAGTAGACCAGGCCCGGGTTGATGGCCGACAGCTCCGCGTAGCCCAGTCCCAACCGGTCCAGGACGCCGGGCCGGTAGTTCTCCACCAGGACGTCCGCGATGCGCGCCAGCCGGCGCAGGACCTCCAGCCCGCGCGGGTCCTTGAGGTTCACGCATACGCCCTTTTTCCCCATGTTCTGCTGGAGGAAGTAGCCGCTCTGGCCGTCCACGTGGTAGGGATGGGTGCGGGCCTCCTCGCCGGCGGGGGGTCGCTCCACCTTGATGACATCGGCCCCCAGGGCGGCCAGGCACCGGGTGAGATACGGCCCCGCCAGGAAGTGGGTGATGTCAATGACGCGAACACCTGCCAGGGGCAGTGGCTCGTTGGACATGCGATTCCTTCTTCGGGTGTTCTTGTTTCTCACTCCGGGGGGAGGGGCGATCCCGCACCTGCCTGCTTGACTGCCGGTTCGTGGTACAGCACCCCCTCCTCCTCGAGGGAACCGATCGAGTCCTCGGAGTAGCCGAGGAGCGTGGCCAGGATCTCCCGGTTGTGCTGCCCCAGGAGGGGGGCAGGGGCCCGCGGGTGTGTCTCGGCATCGGAGAACCTGAACGGGAGGTTGGGCAGTTGGACCCGCCCGGCAATCGGATGATCGAGCTCCACGAGCATCTCCCGCGCGAGCACCTGCGGATCGCGGACGACCTCTTCCACGCGGTGGACCGGCGCGCAGGGGACCTGGTGGGCCTCGAGGCAGGCCAGGACGTCACGAATCGAGCCAAAGCCCTTGACCCAGTCGCTCACCAGCGGCACCAGCGTCTGCTGGTGCTGGATCCGCCCGAGCATCGTCGCGTAGCGCTCGTCCTCCGCCAGCTCGGGCCGCCCCATGGCCTTCGCCAGGCGGGCCCAGGCGAGGTCGGCGTGTGCCGCGATCACCAGGCATCCGTCCCGGGCCTCGAAGACGCCGTAGATGGTCGAGCTGGGCTGGTGCTGCCCGCATCGCGAGGTGCGCACCACGCCCTGGCTCAGCAGGTACGCTTGCAGCGCGTTCTCGTGCAGGGCCACCATGCAGTCCAGGAGGGCCAGGTCGATCCACTGTCCGCGGCCATGCCGTTCCCGCGCGAAGAGCGCCG
Source organism: Candidatus Methylomirabilota bacterium (assembly GCA_016180655.1). Lineage (GTDB taxonomy): Bacteria > Methylomirabilota > Methylomirabilia > Methylomirabilales > 2-02-FULL-66-22 > 2-02-FULL-66-22. The sequence continues at coordinate 9,511 of JACPAT010000296.1, forward strand.
CGCAGATGGCGCCCACCCCGTGCACCCCGGTGAGGGTGTCGGCGATGGGGATGCGGATGATCGGCGGCGGCAGATCGGGGAACCCGACGATGTCCATGGCCCCGCTCAGGGCGTCGGCGATGAGGCCGAATCCCGCCCGCTGCGAGTACGGCCCGGACTGGCCGAAGGAAGAGATCGAGCACAAGATCAGGCGCGGGTTGGCCTCGCGCAGGGCCTCGTAGCCGAGGCCGAGTTGGTCCATGACCCCGGGACGGAAGTTCTCCACCACCACGTCGGAGCGCGCGGCCAGCTCCTTGGCGACGGCCAGGCCCTTGGGATGTTTCAGGTCCAGGCACAGGCCTTTCTTGTCCGTGTTGAGCTGGAGGAACATCCCGCTCTGGCCCTTGACCTGGTACGGATGCTCCCGTCCCTCGTCCCCGCGCTTCGGGCGCTCGACCTTGATCACCTCGGCGCCCAGGACTCCCAGGCACCGGGTGAGATAGGGTCCGGCCACGTACCGCGTGAAATCCAGGACCCGGATGCCCTCCAGCAGCCGGGGGCCCCGCTCCTCGCCCACCGCTCAGCCCTCCCCCGCCCCGTTCCGCCGGGGGATCATGAGGCGGTGCTCACCCCGCTGGATGATCTCGCCGCGCTGGTTGATCAGCTCCGACGCCAGGAACACGATCCCCCACCCCGGCTTCTTGGTGGTGCGCATGCTGGCCACCCGGAACTTCACGTGAACGGTATCCCCGATCTTGATGGGGCCCACGAAGTCCCAGGTCCACCCCAGCGAGATCCCCGGCTGAAAGCGGTAGTCGGCCTGCGTCTTGAGCCCGTCGGTGACGGACAGGCCCAGGAGGCCGTGGGCGATTCGGGTCCCGTACTGGGTGGTCCGGGCGAACTCCTCGTTCACGTGCAAGGGCGAATGGTCCCCCGAGACGCCCGCGTAGGCCAGGATGTGGGCGTCGGTGACGGTGACCGCGGGCGTGATACACTCGTCCCCGACCTTGACGTCCTCGTAGTAGCGTGCCTCCGGCATAACCTCTCCCCCCTCGTGTCCAGTAATTTTCCAGGGATGATAGAAACCCTTGCCCTTCACGCCCGGCAAGCTACTCCCTTCCCCCCCACCTGCATCCTCCCCCGTCAAGGGGGAGGAGAGGGTTGGGCCGGGAGCAGGTGGATATTCAGTCGACCACCGACCCGCCGTTCACGTCCATGATCTCCCCGGTGATGTAGCTGGCCAGGTCCGACGCCAGGAACACCACGGCATTGGCGACCTCGTCGATCGTCCCGAAGCGGCCCTGCGGGATGCCGGCGATGGCCAGGTTGTCCAGCTCCGGGATGGTCAGCTTCCGCATCGGGGTCTGGATGGTCCCGGGGGCCACGGCATTGACCAGGATGTTGTAGGGGGCCAGCTCGTGAGCCGCGAACCGCGTCAGGGCCGAGACGCCGGCCTTGGAGGCGGCATAGTGGGAGGCGGCGGGCCCGGAGAAGCCGATCTTGGCGGCCTGGGAGGAGATGCTGACGATCCGCCCGGAGCGCTGCCGCATCATGATGGGGACCACGGCCTTGATGCAGTGGAAGACCCCCTTGAGGTTCACGGCCATCACCAGGTCCCACTGCTCGGGCTCGATCTCGTGCACCAGGATCTTCCGGCCGTCCTTCTTCGGCGAGATGCCCGCGTTGTTGACCAGGATGTCAACCCGTCCGAATTCCGCGGCCACCCGGTCCACCATCGAGCGGACCTGGTCCCAGGAGGAGACATCCACCGGGAAGCCGAGGGCCTTCCGCCCGAGGGCCCGGATGCGGGACGCCGCGGCCTCGGCCGTCGCCTGATTCTGGTCCACCACGACCACGTGGCAGCCCTCGGCCGCCAGCTTCTGCGCGATCCCCTCGCCGATGCCCTGCCCGCCTCCGGTGACGATGGCCACCCGGTCTGTGAGGTGCGTGTCCATGTTGCCCAGTCCTCCTCCAACGGATTATTCACCAACAGAACTGTAAGTTCGCCGCAATGTAGGTCAGTTTGGCCGTCACCCAGGCGAAATCCCCCCTCCGCCCCCCTTTGGCAAAGGGGGGGACGGGGGGATTTGCTCGTGGGATTTGGTCATTGCCCCGGATAATTCGCGGAGGCCTTCGCGAATTATCCGGGCTAGCGATACCGTCCGTAGATCTGGTTGACGTCCCAGATCCCGGAGACCGGGACGCGGACATTCTTGTCCATGATGACGTCCAGGACCGTGGGCTCGCCCCGGCGGATCGCCTCGGCGAGCGCGGGTCCCAGCTCCTCTGGGTCTTCGATCCGGCGGCCATGGGCCCCGTAGGACTCCCCCATCTTGGCGAAGTCGGGATTGTAGATCTCGCGGGTGCCCTCGCGGACGAACTCCGTCCCCAGGAACCGGCCGAAATGCTTCTGCTGCATCCCGTAGATCACCCCGAAGGAGAAGTTATTCATGACGAGCCAGATCACCCCCAGCCCGTACTCGACGGCCGTGGCCACGGCCGGGCTCACCGACCCGAAGGCCCCGTCCCCGACCAGGGCCACAACGGCCTTCGACGGGGCGCCGACCTTGGCCCCGATCGCCGCGGCCGGCCCGAAGCCCATGGTGGCGAATCCCCCCGGCGGGAGCTGTGTCCGCGGCTCGTAGATGGGGAACTGCTGGGCCACGCCGTTCTTGTTCCAGCCGGTGTCGGTGAGGATGATCCCATCCCTGGGCAAGGCCCGGCGAAGCTCCCAGAGGATACGCTCGGGCCGGATGGGCCGGGCGGTGGACTGCTGGTGCCGGCCCACCTCCCCGTCGAACCATTCCTGGTAGGCGCGCCGCAGGTCCCGTACCCGGGCGGTCTGGTCCACGGGCCCGCTTCGCGGGCTCCGTCGACGGCCCGTCAGCGCCTCCAGGAACTGCTGGAGGACCGCGCCCGCGTCGCCCTGGATCCCGACCGCCACCGGGTAGATCTTCCCGATCTCCTGGGGATCAATGTCCACGTGGATGAGCTTCGTGGGCGGAATGTTGAAGGTCTGGCCGGGGATCCAGGAGCTGGAATCCATCTCCGAGAACCGGGTGCCCACGGCCAGGAGCACATCCGCCTCTCGGGTCAGCCGGTTGCCCACGGGCGAGCCGAAGAGGCCCGTGATCCCGAAGCAGAGGGGATGATCCTCGGGGACTGTCCCCTTCCCCATGATGGTGGTGGCCAGGGGGATCCCGGTGGCCTCGACGAACTGGCGCAACTGCCGGTGGGCATCCGCCAGGATCACGCCGCCGCCGGCATAGATCACCGGCCGCTCCGCGGCCAGGAGCAGGTCCAGGGCCCGATCCACCTCGGCCGGATCGCCCAGGACGCGCCCGGTCGGCCGCCGCGCGGTCGCGTCGGGGATGGGGAGGTCAACGGGCCGGGAGAACAGGTCCATGGGCACGTCAATGAACACCGGGCCGGGGCGCCCCGT
>JACPAT010000331.1 GCA_016180655.1 Candidatus Methylomirabilota bacterium
CCCCGACAAGATCGCCGACCAGATCTCGGATGCCGTCCTGGATGCCGTGTACAGCCAGGACCCCTACGGACGGGTGGCCTGCGAGACGCTGGTGACCACCGGCCTGGCCTTCATCGCGGGGGAGATCACCACCCGCTGCTACGTGGACATCCCCAAGGTGGCGCGGGAAGTCATCCGGGACGTGGGCTACACCCGGGCCAAGTACGGCTTCGACTTCGAGACCTGCGCGGTGGTCACCGCCATCCAGGAGCAATCCTCCGACATCGCGCTGGGGGTGGACATCCAGGGGGCGGGGGATCAGGGCCTCATGTTCGGCTACGCCACCACGGAGACGGCCGAGCTGATGCCCATGCCCATCATGCTGGCCCACAAGCTGTGCCTACGCCTGACCGAGGTCCGGCGCAAGGAGATCCTGGAGTACCTCCGACCCGACGGGAAGTCGCAGGTCACCGTCGAGTACACGGACGGCAAGCCGACCCGCGTGGACACGGTGGTGGTCTCGGCCCAGCACAGCCCGGATGTCAGCCTCAAGCAGATCCGCGAGGATATCATCGAGGCGGTCATCCTCCCCGTGATCCCGCCGGAGCTCCTGGACCCGGAGCGGGTCACGTACCACATCAACCCGACGGGCCGCTTCGTCATCGGGGGCCCGCACGGGGACACCGGCCTCACCGGGCGCAAGATCATCGTGGATACCTACGGGGGCGTGGGGAGCCACGGCGGCGGCTGCTATTCGGGCAAGGATCCGACCAAGGTGGACCGCTCGGCCTCCTACATGGCCCGCTACATCGCCAAGAACCTGGTGGCGGCCGGCCTGTGCGACAAGTGCGAGGTGCAGCTGGCCTACGCCATCGGCGTGGCGGAGCCGGTGTCGGTCATGGTGGACAGCAAGCAGACCGGTCGCGTCCCCGACGAGGTGATGCAGGATCTGGCGCGCCGCCACTTCGAGCTGACCCCGGCCGGGATCATCAAGTCCCTGGACCTCCGGCGGCCCATCTACCGCAAGACGGCCGCCTACGGGCACTTCGGCCGGAGCGAGCCGGAGTTCACCTGGGAACGCACCGATCGGGCCGACTTCCTGAAGAAGGAGGCGGGACGGCTGGGAGCCTGAAGAGCGGGGGTTAGGGGTCAGGGGCTGGGGGTTGGGGCCGGGGACGGAAACAGCCTCGGAGACCCGACGAAGGCTAGGGCCAGGGGAGGAAGCAGGACGGATCCCCTGGCCCTTTGTCTGAAAGGAATGCGGCATGGACTACGACGTGAAAGATCTGGGCCTGGCAGAGAAGGGGGCGCGCCGGATCGCGTGGGCACGGAACGCCATGCCGGTGCTGCGCCTCATCGAGGAGCGCTTCGCCCGGGAGACACCCCTGCGGGGGATCCGGGTCTCCGCCTGCCTGCACGTGACCTCCGAGACGGCGAACCTCATGCGGGCGCTCCAGGCCGGGGGAGCGGAGGTCCGCCTGTGCGCCAGCAACCCGCTGAGCACGCAGGACGACGTGGCGGCCTCCCTGGTCAAGGACTTCGGCATCCCGGTGTTCGCCGTCAAGGGCGAGGACAAGGACACCTACTACCGCCACATCCATGCGGCGCTGGATCTCCGGCCCAACCTGACCATGGACGACGGCGCCGACACCATCGGGATCATCCACAGCGAGCGGCAGGACCTGGCGGAGGGCATCATCGCGGGCACCGAGGAGACCACCACCGGGGTCATCCGCCTGAAGAGCATGGAGAGGGACGGCATCCTCAAGTACCCCATCATCGCGGTCAACGACGCCAACACCAAGCACTTCTTCGACAACCGCTACGGCACGGGACAGAGCACCATCGACGGCATCCTCCGGGCCACGAACCTGCTCCTGGCCGGGACGCGATTGGTCGTGTGCGGCTACGGCTGGTGCGGGCGCGGCGTGGCCATGCGGGCGCGCGGCATGGGGGCCAACGTCATCGTGGTGGAGACGGATCCCCTGAAGGCCCTGGAGGCCGTGATGGACGGCTACACGGTCCTGCCCATGCTGGAGGCGGCGCGACTGGGCGAGGTCTTCGTCACGGTCACGGGGAACATCCACATCATCCGGAAGGAGCACTTCGAGGCAATGCCGGACGGGGCCGTGGTGTGCAACGCCGGCCACTTCAACGTGGAGATCGACATCCCGGCCCTGGAATCCCTGGCCGTGGCCCACGCGCCCATCCGCGATCACGTGGAGGAGTACCGGCTACGGAACGGGCGGCGCATCTGCCTTTTGGGCGAGGGGCGGCTCATCAACCTGGCGGCGGCCGAGGGGCATCCCGCCAGCGTCATGGATATGTCGTTCGCCAACCAGGCCCTGGCCTCGGAGTACGCGGTGAAGCAGCGGGGGAAACTGGCGAAGAAGGTCCACCGGGTGCCCCACGCCATCGACGCCGAGATCGCCCGGCTGAAGCTCGAGTCCATGGGAGTCAAGATCGACGCCCTGACCGAGGAGCAGCGGAAGTACCTCGAGTCGTGGGAGATGGGAACTTGACGCAAGAGCGTTCGGCTGTTCGGCGGTTCGGTCGTTCGGTTGTTCCCGAAGACTCGATCGCCTGAGGCCGCTTTGCGATCTTGGCGCCTTGGCGATCTTGGCGCCTTGGCGGTTGGATGCTCCGGATCAGCCGCGCAGGCGCCAGAGGGAGAGGAGGCCGGCGGTCCCGAAGACGAGGTTGGGCAGCCAGGCGGCGACCAGCGGGGGCAGGACGCCCCCCCGGCCGAAGGAGAAGCCCAGCGAGAGCAGCATCCAGTAGAGAAACCCCATCGGAATGCATGCCCCCACCCAGAGCATGACCCCCGCCTTGCCGGTCCGCAATCCGAAGCTCACCCCGATGAGGGCCATGACGAGGCTGACCAGCGCCGTGGCGATCTTGGCGTAGAGGTCCACGCGGTAGCGGGTCGCGCTCACCCCGCTGCTGACCAGCCGTTCGATGTAGGCGCGGAGCTGGGCGTAGCTCATCTCCTCCGGGGAGCGGGCGATCCGGGCGAAATCCTCGGGGCCCTCCTCCAGCGCGACACCCAGTTCC
>JACPAT010000332.1 GCA_016180655.1 Candidatus Methylomirabilota bacterium
CCCTGGATCTCGCGCGGATCGCGGTCGAGCGGGGGGCCAGGATCGTCTGCTTCGCCGAGTGCTTCGCCTGGCCCTGGTTCCCGCGCAAGGCGGTGGAGGAGAAGCGCAAGCTGGCAGAACCCATCCCCGGTCCCCTGACGCGTTCCTTGCAACTCCTGGCCGAGCAGACGCAGGCGGTCCTCATCGCGCCCGTCTTCGAGTCAGGGGACGACGCCGCCCAGTACAACACCAGCGTCGTGATCGACGCCAGCGGCGCCATCCTCGGCGTCTACCGGAAGAATCACATCCCCGATCTTCCCAACTACCAGGAGCGGTTCTATTTCCGCCCGGGAAACCTCGGCTTCCCGGTGTTCCGGACGCGCTACGCGACGATCGGCGTGCAGACCTGCTGGGACAACTTCTTCCCGGAGGGGGCGCGGGCACTCGCATTGAAGGGCGCCCAGATCATCTTCTGCCCGACGGCCTGCTCGACCATGAGCGGTGCCACCAAGTGGGAGCGGGCCATCCGGTCTACAATTCCCTCTATGCGGTTCGCGTGAACCGGGTAGGCACCGAGGGGTCCATGACCTTTTACGGGAAGAGCTTCTGCGTGGATCCCAACGGAGACTTCGTCACCGAGCCGACGGGGGCCGACGAGGGGGTGGTGCTGGCCGACCTGGATCTGGACCGGATCAAGCTCGTGCGGGACGACTGGGCGTTCTTCCCGGACCGGCGGCCGGGGATTTACAAAGACCTGGTGTAAGGCCTGGGGTTCTCTTCCTCCTTCTCCTTTCCTGCCCCACACCAGTACTCAGCCGCGCCGCTCTACGGCGGCGACTGCTGTGCTTCGTTGGGCGTGTGGCCCTCGCGAGTTACCCTGCCCGGCGTCGGGCGATGAGTTCACGAATTTCAGGGACGAGTTCGACCGGAACCTCCATGAGGGTCTGCGTGGTGGACTCGAAGGCGGCCTCATCCTCGGCTACCGCTTCTTCATCCGTCTGGTTCTCGTAGTATTCGAGCACCCGCCGGACACGCTCTTCGTCCCAGCCTGGCGGAAACTTCGATTGCTTCATGGCTTCTTCTTACTCCTTTTGCGCAGGGCCCTCAAGGCCTTCGTCCCCAGGTCATATGCAGTGATCACGAAAACCGACCTTGGTGTCGGATCTGGGACATATATGACTCGCAGATACCGGCCTGTGCGCGTCTGACCCACTGCCACCCGGGCGCCTTCTTTCCCGGGGCGGTCTTCCATGGGCCGCAGGAGAATATCTTCCACCTCTGATTCGTGGACATTGTGGCGGTATATGTGCGGCTCGTCGGTTTCCGGATCGACGAAAAACCGGATCTCCATGACGGGATTCTAGCACACGATCGGGATCATTCCTGGGGCTCCGCCTCTTGATCTAACGTTACGCCAAGTCGCCGGGCAATTCAAGCATTGCCTGAATTCGTCCGGTCTGGGTCGAGATCGGTCGCGCGGGACCGCTGGTTCAATTGCAACTTGTCGTCACCGGGGGCATCGCATCCACTCCATCGCCCTCGGTGCCGTTCGCCAATCGGTTCACGAGGGAGGGCTGTAGCTCCCAACGGGGAAGGGAAGGGCAGGAGATCTTGGTTCCCTCAGTCGGGGGCCCGCGGCCTAGTGGGGCGTCCGCGACGCATCCACCATCGGCTGCCGTGGCATGCCGTCACCTCTCTTCTCTGGAGTGCCGAGCCACAAGTTGCTTTTGAACGAACGTCCCCCTTTAAGGGTGAGGTGGCACTGACCGGTGGGTCAAGTGTCCTCGGGACACCAGCGTGAGCCCGGTCTTCGTTGTGGTAGTGGCGGCGGCGGCCGACGATAAAGCGGACGGGCTCGCGGACCTCGGACTTCAGCTGCCCGAGAGGCGGACCTCCCCTCCGGTTGACCTCCCTGTGTTTCACGCCGGGAATCCTACGCTGGAGGCACCCGGCGAATCAAGGGCAATCTGAACGGCGGTCGGGGGACGGGGGACAGGGGACCGAGGACCGAGGACGGGGGTCGGGGAAGAACAAGAGCAAGGGTCAAACCAGGGGGGCGCGGGTGCCGCGCCCCCCCTCTGCTTTCTGCTTTCCGCCAACTGCCTACTACCGCGGGACAGCCTCCCTGATTTCCGCTGATGCTTTCTGTCCGGCGTCCACCAGCCACGTCACCTCGTTGCCACAGGCCATGAACCGCATGCCCTTCTGGATCCACTGCTTCGCCCCCGCCACGTCGAAGGTGTGAACCCCGCAGGGCACGTTGGCCCGCCGACAGGTCTCCAGCGCCCGCTCGACGTACTTCACGACCTCGGGGGCCGATGGGTCACCGGGGAGGCCCAGGGTCTGCGAAAGGTCGTTGGGCCCGATGAATGCGGCGTCCACACCTGGCACGGAGATCAACTGGTCCAAGTTCTCGACGGCCTTGGCCGACTCGATCTGGAGGACGATCATGGTCTCCTGGTTGAGCCGGGCCGTCAGCTCGGCCCCCTTGTAGCGCCCCCAGGAAGTGTGGACGTTTCGCGTGGCCATCCCCCGCTGGCCCAGGGGGTGATACTTGGTGGCGTGGATGATGGCCTCGACCTCGGCCTTGGTTTCCGTCTGCGGGCAGAGCAGCCCGGTGGCGCCGAGGTCCAGGGTCTGGTACAGGCGCTGGGGCTCGTGGATGCTGGGCACCCGCACGATCGTCGGCAGGTTCACGCCTCGCGCGGCGATGCAGAAGTCCGCCAGGCTCTCCGGGGAGAAGCTGCCGTGCTCGCAGTCCACGAAGACGTAGTCCCAGCCGGCGTTCTTCATCATCACGGCCACCGCCGGCAGCCGGAGGTGCGAGATCATGGTCCCGCAGACGACGCCGCCGGCCTTCAGCGTTTTCTTCAGGGGATTCTCCAGGATCATGGTCTCCTCCGTCTGAGAGTCGAGAGCCGAGAGCCGAGAGCCGAGAATGACAAGAAAACCGGGTCCGGCATCACGTTTCACGTTTTAC
>JACPAT010000333.1 GCA_016180655.1 Candidatus Methylomirabilota bacterium
GCTGGGCGCGCTCCGCGTCAATCTCCTCGGCCCGCTCCGCCGTCTCGGCCAGGACGATCACCTTGTCCCCGCGGACCTCGGCGTAGCCCCACGTGACCGCCAGGTGCCGCTCGTCCTTGCCCTTCCAATACGTCAGCTCCCCGATCTTCAGCGTCGTGATGAACGGGATGTGTCCCGGCAGGACGCCGAAGTACCCTTCGGATCCCGGCGCCATCAATTCTGTGACCTCGTCGCTCACGATGAGCCGTTCCGGGGTCACGACCTCCAACCGGAAGATGCTTCGTCCGAGCTCTGCCATTCCTCGCTCGACTCTGGCTACTTGACCGCCTTCAGCTTCTCCGCCTTCTCCCGCGCCTCGTCAATCGCCCCGACCATGTAGAAGGCCTGCTCCGGCAGGTCGTCGCACTTCCCTTCCACCAGCTCCCTGAAGCCCCGGATCGTCTCCTTCACCGAGACGTAGCGGCCGGGCTGCCCCGTGAAGGCCTCGGCGACGAAGAAGGGCTGCGACAGGAACCGCTGGATCTTCCGGGCGCGCGACACGACCAGCTTGTCCTCGTCGGACAGCTCGTCCATCCCCAGGATGGCGATGATGTCCTGGAGGTCCTTGTAGCGCTGCAGGACCTTCTGGACCGCGCGGGCCACGTTGTAGTGCTCCTCGCCCAGGATGCGCGCTTCCAGGATGCGCGAGGTCGAGGCCAGCGGATCCACGGCGGGATAGATCCCCAGCTCGGCGATCTGCCGGGACAGGACCGTGGTGGCGTCCAGGTGGGCGAAGGCGTTGGCCGGGGCGGGGTCGGTGATGTCGTCGGCCGGCACGTAGATCGCCTGCACCGAGGTGATGGAGCCCTTCTTGGTGGAGGTGATCCGCTCCTGGAGCTGGCCCATCTCGGTGGCCAGGGTCGGCTGGTATCCCACGGCCGAGGGCATCCGGCCGAGGAGGGCCGACACCTCCGACCCTGCCTGGGTGAACCGGAAGATGTTGTCAATGAACAGGAGGACGTCCTGCCCCGAATCCCGGAAGTATTCCGCCACCGTGAGGCCGGTCAGCCCCACGCGCAACCGCGCACCCGGAGGCTCCGTCATCTGGCCATACACCAGGGCGGTCTTGTTGATGACCCCCGACTCCTTCATCTCCAGCCAGAGGTCGTTCCCCTCGCGCGTCCGCTCGCCCACGCCCGAGAACACCGAGATGCCCCCATGCTCCTGGGCGATGTTGCGGATCAGCTCCATGATGATGACCGTCTTGCCCACGCCGGCGCCGCCGAAGAGCCCCGTCTTGCCGCCCTTGGTGTAGGGCTCCAGCAGGTCCACCACCTTGATCCCCGTCTCCAGCATCTGGACCTTCGTGTCCTGCTCCTCGAAGGTGGGGGCGGGGCGGTGGATGGGGTACATGGTGTCGGAGGTGAGCGGGCCCTGCTTGTCCACCGGCTCCCCGATGATGTTCATGATCCGGCCCAGGCTGCTCGGACCCACGGGGATCGTGATGGGGCCCCCGGTGTCCACGACCTCCATGCCCCGGGTGAGCCCATCGGTGGAAGAGAGGGCCACGGCCCGGACCCGGCTCTCGCCCAGGTGCTGGGCCACTTCCAGGACCAGCCGCTCGCTGTAGGAGAAGATGTCCTGGACCATCTTCGCCTTGACCTCGAGGCTGTTGTAGATGGCCGGGAGCTTGCCGGGCGGAAACTCCACATCCACGACCGGTCCGATGATCTGCGCGATCTTCCCGATGTTCGCCATCACCGACTCCTTTGCCGTTCCCTCGCCCGCCCTTCTCGGCTCACGCCTCTCGGCTCTCGGCTCTCGGCTACGCTCGCCTTGCCGCTCGTCGCCACCCGCGCTATCGCGCGGGCACCCGGCTCTCGGCTCTCGGCTCTTCTTCAAGGTCTCGCGGATCCGCTCGATCTGCCCCAGGTGGTTCGCGTCGTGGTGGGCCAGGTGCGTGAGCATCTGCCCCGCGCTGAGCGTGCCGAATGTCGGATGGTGCGCCGTGCGGGCCCACATCTTTCGCCCCACGACCTTGAGCAAGGCCAGGTTCCGCGCCCGGAGGACCCGGAACTGCTCCAGGGCGAGCCGGAGATCCTGGCGGCGGTACTGGTGCCCCGCGGCCCACCGATCCTGATCCCAGGCGGTGAGTCCCACCTCGTCCTCCGCCAGCACCTTGCGATACCGCCAGGCGTTTGCCACCTCGGTATCCGCCAGATGACAGACGATCTCGTGAATGGACCACTTGCCCGGGGCCGGCCGGCGGAGCAGTTGGGCCCGTGACAGGCCCCGGGTGAGACGCCCCAGCCTCCCCGGCGTCTCGGCCTGCGCCTTCAGGGGATCCGCCGGCGCCGGCTGCGGCTTGCCGCATATCACACAATGCTCGGTCTTCATCATGTCCTCAACAGCGTTCGGGCGTTCGAGGGTTCGGGTGTTCGGTTGTTCTCGGACCACCGAATCCGCCAGAGGCGGAAACAGCCGAACGCCTTTCTACCCGCGGGCCGACCGGAGGGCCTCCGCGCCACCGACGATCTCCAGGAGTTCCTTGGTGATCCGCTCCTGGCGCGCCTTGTTGAACTGGAGGGTCAGCAGGTCGATCATTTCGCCCGGTAGATTTGCACTTCGACGTGCTTGGGCAGCAGGCGCTCCAGGACGGCATCCGGGGACGGCTCGAAGATGAACTCGACCACCGAGGCACCCTCCGGCACGGGCGCCGGCTGGATCGGGAGCAACTGCTCCACGACCACTCGCTGCGTGGCGACGGACTTGAACTCGTTGTAGACGAGATGCACCTCGTCCGCCGCTTCTTCAACGTAGGCCTGGGTGAGGTCCTGCGCGATCTGGGCGGCATGGGAGTAGGCCAGCCTGTCGAAGAAGTGCGCGTACTCGGAGCGGACCGCGTACTGCCCGCGCCGCCGGTAAAAGTCCCGGACCTTCCGCCCCACCACGATCAG
>JACPAT010000334.1 GCA_016180655.1 Candidatus Methylomirabilota bacterium
AAGTCCGCGTGTCCCGGGACCCCTGCGACGATAAATTCCTTGCCGCCGCCCTTGAAGGAAAGGCCCACTACATCGTCAGCGGCGACCGGGACCTGACCCACATCAAGACCTACCGTGGAGTCAGAATCATTCCGCCTCGTCAATTCCTCGAAATCCTCCCATCTGTGCCCTCCTAGGGAAGCCGGGATATCCGGCGAATGGGGATGCGGCCCTCGCCCCTCAGGAGGAAGGTCCCAAGCGCCGGGAGTCTCTCAAGAGCCGCAGACCGGGTCCTGCGCCCAGAGCGAGGCCTGGCCCGCGGTGTAAGAGAAGCCTTCGGTTGTCAGCCTTCTGCGGGGGTCAAGGGCCGGGGGCCGTTTTTCGGACCGGTCCCTGACCCCCGATCCCCGATCCCCGCACTCAGGGAGTTTCGGGTATTGCAACTCCGGGCGACGGTCGATTAATATTCAACCCCCCGGAATGATGCCGGGGCCTGTTACGCGGGCTGATCCCTGAGGGCTGACGGCCGACTGCTCCGCCAAAGGAGGGTGCCATGGCACTGAATCGCGGCGTGAAGATCACCTGGCTCGGGCATGCAACGTTCAAGATCGTCTCCCCCAGGGGCAAGGTCGTGGTCATCGACCCGTGGCTGACCAACAACCCGGTCTGCCCCAACGACGCCAAGACTTTCGAGCGGGATCACGCATGGGCACTTCGATCACATCGCGGACGCCGTGGACCTGGGGAGGCGGTTCAAGCCGACCGTCCTCGGCATGTTTGAGTTATGCGAGTGGTTGAAGGGGAAGGGCGTCGAGAACACCATGGGGATGAACAAGGGTGGGAGCTGGACGGTGGACGACATCACCGTCACCCTCACGAATGCCTTCCACAGCTCGACCATCGTGGACGGCGACCGGGTTCTCCCCGCCGGCGAGCCCTGCGGGGTGATCGTCCGGTTCGAGAACGGCTTCACCCTGTACCATGCCGGCGACACCTGCGTCTTCGGCGACATGAAGCTGATCGCGGAGATCTACCAGCCGGAGCTGGCGATGCTGCCCATCGGCGACCTATACACGATGTCGCCCAAAGAGGCGGCCGTGGCCTGCCGCCTCATGAAACCCCGCTGGGTCCTCGGGATGCACTACGGGACGTTCCCGGTCCTCACCGGTCGCCCGGACCAGCTCCGCGCGCTCATCCAGGACCAGCCGGGCACCGAGGTGCTGGAACTCAAGCCGGGCGAAACGCTGGCCTGATACCCCCCCCTCACCTCGCCTCTCCCCGCGCAGAGGAGAGGATGAGGAGAGAAGACTGGCGAGAGGCGGCGAACTGTGGTATGAGAGCACTTCATTGCCGACCGGAGATTGGAACGCACGTCACCGCATGGAGGATGCCATGACGCGGCGATGGATGGTGTGTGGGCTCCTGGTTATGAGCCTGCTTCTGCCGGGGCTGGCGCGGGCGCAGGACACCCTGGTGGTCTATTCGAGCGTGGATGAGGAGAACGCCAAGAAGCTTTTGGAAGCCTTCAGCAAGGCCACGGGCGTGAAGGTGCGCTTCACCTTCCTCTCCTCGGGGCCCGCGGTCGCCCGCATCGAGGCGGAGAAGAACAACCCCCAGGCCGACGTCTGGTACGGCGCGCCCAGCGAGAATCACGTGGTGCTGAAAGAGAAGGGCCTCTCCCAGCCCTACGTCTCGCCCAACGCCAAGGACCTGGCGGCCAAATTCAAGGACCCCGAGGGCTACTGGACCTCGTTCTACATGAACCCGCTGGGCTTTGCCTCGAACGTCAACACCTTGAAGCAGAAAGGGGTGGAGCCGCCCGCGTCCTGGGCGGACCTGCTGAAGCCGGGATTCAAAGGGCAGGTCCAGACGCCCAGCCCCCAGACCTCCGGGACCGGCTACAACATGGTGGCCGCCCTGGTCCTGATCATGGGCGAGGAGAAGGCCTTCGACTATCTCAAGAAGCTGAACCCCAGCATCCAGACCTACACCCAGAGCGGCACGGCGCCGTCCAAGGCAGCGGCCATCGGGCAGGCGGGCGTCGGCATCCAGTTCACGCCGGCGTTCCTCCAGCTCATCGAGGAGGGGTACCCGCTGAAGATCACCTTCCCCAAGGAGGGGGTGGGCTTCGAGGCCCCGGCCATCTCCATCCTGAAGGGGGCGCCGCATCCCGAGGCGGCCAAGAGGCTGGTGGATTGGGCCATCTCCCTCCCCGGCCAGGCCACTTTGACGGATGCCAAGACGTACTTCTTCCCGGTCCACCCCAAGGCCAAGGTGGCCAAGGGCCTCCCCGCCTTCGAGGAGATCCCGACGATCAACTACGACGCCATCTGGGCCGGGAAGGAAAAGAAGCGCCTGGTGGATCGCTGGATCAACGAGGTCCTGCGGGCCCCGAAGTAGCCGCCGGTGGGCATGCAGTCCGTCGTCCGATGGTGGGCCCAGTCGGTTCGCGACCTCCACCGGCTGCGGGATGAACCCCTCCTGGGCGTCGCCGTCGCGGCGATCTTCGCCCTGCTCCTGCTCTTCATCGTGTACCCGCTGGTCCGCGTCCTGACGGTCAGCCTGTTTCCCGACGGGACCTTCAGCCCCCGGCTCTACCGGGAATTCCTGGGCAACTGGTTCTTCCGCCAGGCGTTTCTGAACAGCGTCCTGATGGGCGTCCTCACGGCCGCCGGGGGGACGATCATCGGGTTCCTGTTCGCCTTCACGCTGACGCGGACCGATGTTCCCGGGAAGTCGATCCTGACCCTGGCGGCCATCCTCCCCATCATCTCCCCGCCGTTTGTCAGCGCGCTCTCCATCATCCTGCTGTTCGGCAACAACGGCCTGATCACGCGGCAGCTCCTCGGATTGCAGGAGTTCGCCATCTACGGGATGCGGGGACTCCTCCTGGCCCAGATCTTCACCTTCTTCCCCGTGGCCTATCTCACGCTGCGCGGCGTCCTGGAGTCGCTGGGCGGCACCCTGGAGGACGCCGCCATGAACCTGGGGGCGACCCGGTGGAAGGCGTTCCGCCGCGTGACCCTGCCGCTGTGCCTGCCCGGGATCGCCAGCGCCCTGCTGATCCTGTTCATCGAGTCCATTGCGGATTTCGGCAATCCCCTCATCCTGGGCGGCAGCGGCTTCCCCGTCCTCTCCGTCCAGGTGTACCTGCAGGTCACCGG
>JACPAT010000335.1 GCA_016180655.1 Candidatus Methylomirabilota bacterium
TCGGCAGGTCCGTCATCCGCCCTCCTCGTCGGTGCGGAAGGCGCGGCGGTACTCGTCCAATTCCTCGGGCCGGACGTCGGGCCACGTCCGGATCTCCTGGTACAGCCCCTGGGGATCCCTGGTCAGGCGCTGGCTGACGATCTGGGCCGCGGCCGTCAGATTCGCCACGCGGCGGTCGATGATCCCGTGCAGCAGCGGGGCCAGGATCTTCAGGATGCCGTGCGCCACGATGTTGTCCAGGCGGAGGAAGAGCTGCGGGTCCACCTCCACGTAGGGTTCGTTGCCCTCCCAGCGCTCCCGGTACTCCAGGGTAAACACCATGCTGCCCGACAGCTTCAGCAGGTGCGCCAGGGACCGGAATTGTCCTTCGACGAAATAGACCCGGCGGTCCGGCCCCCGGGCAATCAGGCGAACCGTTCCCCGCAACGCCCCGAGGTCATCCACCTCGTACCGCCCGTTCCCCTTCTCCGTGATGCGGTACCGCTCCATGGGCGGGTGGAGATGCCGCGCCAGGGTGGCGGCAAAGGGGGGCCGGTCCATCACCCAGTCGGTCGTCTTGAGGGTGCCGGTGACCCGGACTGTTTTCAGTTGGCGCGCCAGCGTGTACCGCTCGACCACCTCGCGCGTGGCGGGGTCCTCGATGGCCAGAGGAGGCACCGGGAACGCCGGACCTCATGCTCTGGAGACCTCCCGGCGATTTGACAGGCTGGCGGCGACCGGACTATAAGGAGCCTGCCAGCGATCGGACATCGACGAGTCGTTCCTGCGACGGGCGGGGAGCCGCCGCGGCGAGGGCGCGTGACGACGAGGAAGAAGCTCTATTGGGTGGCCGTGCTGTATTTCGTCGAGGGATTCCCCTTCGGCATCCTGAATGACGCCCTGCCCGTTTTCTTCCGGTTTCACGGGATCCGCCTCGCCGACATCGGGCTCCTGAGCCTGGTGGGACTGCCCTGGACGCTGAAGTTCCTGTGGGCCCCGGCCGTGGATCTGTGGGGGCGACGGCGCACCTGGGTGGTCGGATGTCAGCTCCTCCTCACCCTCGGCCTCCTGGCCCTCCCGGTCCTGGATCCCTCACGCATGAGCGGCGTCGTCTGGGCAACGCTCTTCGCCCTCGCCGTCTGCTCGGCCACGCAGGATATCGCCATCGACGCCTACACCATCGAGCTGCTGGACGAGGCGGAGATGGGGCCGGCGAACGGCATCCGGGTGACCGCCTACCGCGTGGCCCTCATCTGCGCCGGCGGCCTGTTCGTGGCGCTGGCGGGCCTGATCGGCTGGCCAGCCGCGTTCGGGATCGCGGCGATCATGATGGCCCTCTGCTGCCTGCTCTCGTGCCGCATGCCGCATGCGGCGCCTCAGCCTGTCGCGGGCGCGGCTGCCGGGGCCAGCGCCCTGGGGCGGGCGGTCTGGACCCCGCTGGAACAGTTCTTCGGCCACCCCGGGTTCTTCACGGTCATGCTGTTCGTCCTGACGTTCAAGCTGGGAGACATGTCGCTTGGCCCGATGGTCCGTCCGTTCTGGGTGGACCGGCATTTCACCCCGCTCGAGATCGGCGCCGTCCCCGGCACGCTGGGGGTGGTCGCCACCATCCTGGGGGCCCTCCTGGGCGGAAGCCTCACCGCCCGCTGGGGGATCTTCCGCGCGCTCTTGGTGCTGGGGGCCGCCCAGGCGGCCTCGAACCTGGTGTATGCTCTGGCGGCTGCCCTCCCCCCTTCGACGCCCCTCATGTACGCGGCCTCGATCGTGGAATCTTTCTGCGGCGGTCTGGGTACGGCACCCTTCCTGGCATTTCTCATGAGCATCTGCGACAAGGCCCACGCCGCGACCCAGTATGCGCTGCTCAGCGCGCTCTTCGGCCTCACCCGGGTCGTGGCCGGGACGTTCTCGGGATGGGTGACCGAGGGAGTCGGGTACGCCGCCTACTTCAGCCTGACCTTCGTCTTGGCCTGGCCGGCCCTCCTGCTCTTGCCCTGGGTCCGGCGGTGGACGGTCGCACGGGCCGGCGGCGACCGCCGCGACTAAAACGTTCGACCGAACCGCCGAACGATTTTGATCGCATCCTCATCCCAACCGCGCCAGCGACGCCGCCATCCGATCCAGGGCCTCTGACAGCCGGGCCTCGGACGCCGCGTAGGACAGCCGCACGTACCCCTCCCCGTACTGGCCAAAGCCGGTTCCCGCCAGCACGGCCACACCGGCATCCTGGAGCAGGTGATCGGCGATCACCTGGGCTGGCCGGCCGAAGGCGGCGACGTTGGGGAAGGCGTAGAATGCCCCGGCAGGGATGCGACACGACACCCGCGGGATGGCGTTCAATCCGGCGACGACCAGGTCGCGGCGGCGCCGGAATGCCTCCACCATGGCCAGGGAATCCCGTTGGTCCCCCTCCAGGGCCGCCACGCCGGCGATCTGGGTGAAGGACGCCGTGCAGGAGTTGCTGTTCACCATGAGGCGGCTGACCGCCTCCGCCACCGGCACGGGCATCACCCCGTACCCCAGGCGCCAGCCCGTCATGGCGTAGGCCTTGGAGAACCCATCCAAGAGGATAGTGAGATCCGCCATGCCGGGCAGGCTGGCGATGGAGTGCGGGGACTCACCATAGCTGAAGCGGCGGTACACCTCGTCGGACAGGACGGGGATCCGGTGCCGCTGGGCCCCGTTCAAGCTCATCCAGGTCGAAGCCGAAGTCCCGCTGCTCCCGCAGGGCGATCGGGACCGGTACTCCGCCGGCGAAGCGGACGACCGAGGCGTAGATGGGAAAGCCGGGGTCGGGCAGGAGAACCTCGTCGCCCGGGCTCACCAGGGCCAGGATGGTGAAGAACATGATGGGCTTGGCGCCGGGCGTGACCACCACCTGGTCCGGATGAATGGGGATTCCCCGGGTCTCGGAGACATGCCGGGCGATGGCCTGGCGCAGCTCGGGGAGCCCCGGCGTCGGCCCGTAGTGCGTGTACCCGTCGTCCAGGGCCTTCTTGGCCGCGGCCACGATGTGCGGGGGGGTGGAGAAGTCGGGCTCGCCGATCTCCAAGTGAATGATGTCCCGCCCCTGGCGCTCCAGCGCCCGGGCCTTGCCGAGGACGTCGAAGGCCGACTCGGTCCCCAGGCGCCCCATCCGTTCGGCAAGAGTGAACATCGGTGTAGTCCCTTGGCAAGCCTGGTTGGTGGCGGGTCCACTCGCGGAAGGTGGGCCTCGCTGCGGGCCCTCACGTCTCCGCGACGCGCTGGCCGCGATCCACAGGTCACCCGCCGCGCTTCAGGCCGGCGGCGTGCGCCGGTCCATGATCAGGCGCACCATGTTGAGCAGGCGTTCCCCGGCCATGCTCTTCATGGCGGTGACCTCGGCCCCGGCCTGGAACGCCCTCTCGTTCAGCTTGGTGCTCTGCGTGGCCGTCAGGATGATCACCGGGATCTTCTTGAGTTCCTCATCCTGCTTCAGCTTCTCGCACACGGCGATCCCGTCCATGCCCGGCATCTCGACGTCGAGGAGGATGAGGTCGGGTTTGTGCTGCGTGGCCTTGGCCAGGCCCTCGGCCCCGGTGGAGGCCGCCAGCACCCGGTAGCCCTGCTTCTGGAGCATGGTCTGCTGGAGGGTGATGAAAAACGGTTGATCGTCGATGATCAGGACGGTCTTTTGTGGTTTCGCCGTCGGGGTGGCCATATCGTCCGCTCCTCTCCTGCCCGGGGGCCCCAGGTGGACACGTCGGGTCCCCGGGGCGCGACAGCCAGATCCGTTCGCTTCTAGGCTCGCGGCGTCAGCCCGCAGGCCGGGGTGATCCTCGTGGCACATAGTCGCGAAGGATCCCGGCGGCCACCTCCGCGCCGTTCGCCGGAAGGTCGGGCCACACGCGGGGGCGGCGGAGCAGGTCGTCCAGGCTGGCCCGCCAATTTCCGGCGAGCAGGTCCTGGGTTCCGATGAACGCGGACACCCCGAATCGTTCCAGCCCCGCCACCAGGGGCGCGTACTCCGCGAACTCGCCGCGGGAGGTGTACAGCATGGGCGTCCGGTTCGCCAGGCAGTCCGAGACGATCCCGAACCCGGGCTTCGTGATCACGGCGTCCGCCTGCGCCACTAGGTCCTCGTACCTGAGCCCGTCCAGGCTCAGCACGCGGACGTTCCGGAGCGGGCGGGGCGTCGGCTGCGTCGCGAGGAAGCAGTAGTCCCCGAGCGACTCCACGCGGTCGAAGTCAATCCCCCGGATCTCGAAGCCGCCAAAGGAGAGCAGGATCACCGGCCGAGCGCCGTCCAGGCCCAGCATCCGCCGGACCTCCTCCCGCGGGTGCCGCGCGTGCCGGGCGATCATGGGGATGTCCCGGATGCTCTTGAAGGCGTCGCACGGGCCGTGGAAGGGCAGGCGCAGGAACAGGTCGGCCCGGCTGTAGGCCTCCCGGATTGCGCTGAGGATCGGCGCATGCTCCGGGAGGGCGCGGACGTATTCGGCATAGATCCAGTCCCAGGAGAAGTTGCTGATCCCGACGCCCGGCAGGCCCGCCCGCTGCGCCACCAGGAACGCCGCGGGCGGGATGTCGGCCACGACCAGGTCCACGCCGTCGCTGCGCAGGGCCTCGGCCTCCTCCCGGGTGGCGGCTGGCAGTCCTTCCAGGAGCCGGGCGTAGGCGGCCAGCGTGGCGGCCGGGTCCAGCCGGATGGAGTCAATCTGGATGACGCCCACGTCGAGGGCGCGGGGCCGCAATTGAAATTCGCACGAGAGATTCAGGCGCAGCAGCCACTCCGGCACCGTGGTGATCAGGCTGAGTCGCAGGCCGGGCACCTGTTCGGCCAGCGCCGAGGCGACGGCCGCCATCCGCGTGGCATGCCCGAAGCCGTGGCCGGTGATGTAGAAGGCGACGTGTGGCATGATGTGCCCGAAACCCGGCTAAGTATAGTGAAACCCGTTCACAATGCAAGGCATTTGCCGACCTCGGAGGGGCCAGATCCCGCGGGACGAACGTCCCGGTTAATCGCTCATGGCTCTTGGCTCATGGTCATTGCCATCAGCTATGAGCCATGAGGTCGCCGACGGCTGACGGCTGATTGCTG
>JACPAT010000297.1 GCA_016180655.1 Candidatus Methylomirabilota bacterium
TCCAGCAGGTTGCGGAAGATGCCGAAGAGGTTCCGGCCGACGGACTTCAGCGGGATCGGCGTGACCTGGGGGTCGCTCAGCGGTCCCGTGACGTGATAGTAGGCGACCAGCAGGCTCTTCTCCTTTCCCCCCAGGAGCCAGCCGGCCAGGGGGATCGTGGTGATGATCCGGTCCACGGTCTGGAACGGCTTGGCCGCCACGGTCAGGTCCAGCGTGTCGTCGGCGAGGTTGACCTGGCCGACGGCGTTCACCTTCATGGCCGGGCTGTCCAGGACCAGGTTCTCCGTCCGAGCGATGCCGCCTTCGATCTTGATGTCGGCGGTGAGCCGCTGGTACGGCATGCCCTCGGCGAGCAGCTCCGGCCCCTTGAACTCCAGGAGCTGCGCCACGTTCAGGATGGAGAGGATCTTGGACACCACGGTATGGCGTCCGATCCGGCCGTCCCGCATGACGAGCTTGAGGTCCCCACGCAGGTTCCGCCAGAAGTCGGTCGTCTCCTCCCCCTGGCTCGTCAGGATCCCGCCCAGGGACAGGCTGCCCGTCACCTCGCCCTTCCCACGGTAGAGTCCGGCCAGGAGCTGCTCCGCTCGCCCGTCATCCTCCTGGAACGTGAGGCGAAGGTCCCAGCGCCCGCCCCCCCGGCCGATCTCGCCGGCCGCCCGGAAGTTTCCCTCGGCGAGCTGCGCCCGCCACTCCCGGATCTGCGTCCGGTTACCCTGGAGGTCCAGGGTGGCCTGGACCTCCCGGAATTCCGCCGGGATCCCCGACAGGCTGAGGCGTCCCCGCTGGATCTCCAGCGTCCCCTGAGGCTCCGGCGCGCTCTGCCGCCCCCGCAGGCGCAGGTTCGCTTTCGCCAGCCCGCCTTCGGGGCGCACGGCCGGGAGATATCCCGCCAGGGCCACCAGGGGAAGCTGCCCCGTCACGGCGAGGTCGGTCTGTCCCCCCTCGCCCAGCGTCCCGTGGAGGTCGAACTCCCGCTCGCCGGAGCGAAGACGCAGTTGCCGCAACGTCACCGTCGGCCCGCTCCAGCTGGCGCGGACCGGCCCCCGGCTCTCCCACACCTCGCCCCTCATGCGGAGGCGCAGGCTCGCAAATTCCACCTCGCCCGTCCCGGAGGTGGGCGCCTTGGCCGGGCCCTGGATGAGGATCCGCCCGCTTCCCCGGCTCTGCCAGGGGCGCAGGGCCTCGATCTCTCCCGCCCGGGCCACCAGGTCCAACTCCGCGTCGGACAGCGTGAGCTCCCCCCGGAAGCCGCGATTCGGCGGCGGCCCGACTCGGGCCTGCAGGCGATGCGTCCCGTCCCGGAAGGTGAGATCCACATCCACGGCCTTCCGTTCGACCTTGAACGTGGCCGTCCCCGGGCCGAACGGGATCTGGCGGTAGACGATCGCGCTGGCTGTCGCCTGGCCCAGCGTGCGCGTGTCGCGGAGGGTGCCCTGGAGGTCCAGGCGGAAGGTGGCCCGGCCGGCGAGGTCGCTGCCCGACAGCGAACCGACCTGGGCCAGATCCATCACGGTGCTGGTCAGGCGCCCGCGGAGGGCGCCGTCCGCCCCCACGCCGATCTCGCCGCTGAGCTGCTCGCCCCCGCGCCGGAGCGAGAGGCGGGTGATCTCCACCGCGCCCTGCCGGAGGCGGAGCAGGGCCTCCCCCCGCTGCCAGGATTCCTCCCAGGTTCGGAAGTTCTCGAGCGCCAGCTCCACCTCGCCCGTCAGCGCCTGGAGCGTCCCCGCGACCCGCCCGCTCGCCCGGAACGCCCCCTGGACCTCCAGGTCCTCGGGGAGCAGCGCTCCGATGTCGGCGACTCGCGCCGGGTTCACCTGTCCCTGGACATCCAGGACGAGATCCTGCTTCGGATTCACCCGGCGGAGCGGGGCGGTGCCCCGCGCCTCCAGGCTGCCGCGCAGCACGGCCGTGGTCCGGCCGGTCCGCAGGGTGAGCCGCGGCGTCCTGAGCGTCCGGTGGGCGACCTCCACGTCCCCCTCGATCAGGTCGACGGGATGCCCCGCGATGCGCGCCTCGCGCCAGGCGATCCGCGCCAGGAGGCGCGGCGCCTCCCGGGTGCCCACGAGGCGCCCCAGGAGCGTGGCCCGCCCGCTCACGAATGGCAGGCCGAATCCCCGCCCGAAGGCGGCCACGTCCCGCAGGTCGGCCCGGATCGGCAGCTCCAGCTTTCCGTCGGCGAAGCCCAGCCCCCCGCGGCCCTGGATCTCCCCGCCCGAGACCTTGAGCGTGAACGTCTCGACGGTGAGGCGCGAGCTGGTGGCGCGGAGATGCGCCTCCAGCCGGCCGGCCGGCGTCTCGCCCGCCAGGGCCAGGCCCTCCACCCGCAGGGTCGCGCGCCCGCGGAGCGTGGACAGGTCTGCGGCGAGCCCCGCGAGATCCACGTCCCCCGTCACCCGCCCCCGCGCCTCGGGCGGCAACGGGAGTCCGGTCTGCGCCTGCCAGAGCTGGACGGGCAGGCCAGCCAGCAGGCTGAGGTCGGTGTTCGCCAGGCTGGCACGCACCCGGTAGAAGCCCGTGGCCGGCACGAGCGAGAGCGTCCCGCGGAGCGACCCGCCCGCCCACGATCCGCCGCCCAGGGTCTCGGCCTCCAGTCGTCCGCCCTCCCAGGCGAGGGAGAATCGAAGCGGCTCACCGCTTCCGCCGTCCTTCCCGAAGCGCAGGGCGCCCTCACCCCGGAAGACCACCCGCTCCCAGGGTCCCTGCAGCCGGCCGTTCACCGCCAGCCCTCCCGCCGCCGGCCAGTCGGACCCCAGGGCGGCAAGCGCCGCGCGGAGCGGCGCCTGGATGTCCAGGCCGAGATCCAGGCGCGGGGTCCCGCCGAGGTCGGCGATCCCCCCCTGCACCCGCACGCTCGCGTCCGCCATGAAAAACTCGGCGGCGCTGACCGTGACGGCATCGGCCGTTCCAGCCAGGGTCAGCGTGATTCGCTCGAGCTGTCGGGTCGTCTCCCCGCGCGCGAGGTGCACGCGAAGGGCGGAGAGCGTGCCCGCGGTGGACACGGTCCCGTCCGCCGCCTCCCGCCAGGCGAGGTTGCCCGCCAGGCCCTCCAGAGTTCCCTGTGTCCCATCCGCCTCGACCCAGGCCATCTGGCCATCCTGCAGGCTCGCCCGCCGCACGCGGAGGGTCCACCCACCGGCCTGCACCGGCTGCACCTGGAAGAGCACGGGGAGGATGTCCGCCAGCGTCAGACCGGGAGCGGTCGCGGCGGCCAGCGCGATCCGGGGGCGGACCAGCGTGATCTGCCGGAGGACGAGCCGGCGGCGGAGGAGCGCGGTCCAGCTCCACCGCGCGCGGATCGCCTCCGCGGAGAAGAGCGCGCCGTCGGCCAGGGTCGCGTCGCGGGCCACCTCTACCCGGGTGAGCTCCAGGCTCCCGGCCCAGGGGCGGAGCGTCACCTCCTCCACCCGGACCTCGCGACCGACGGCGTCGGCCAAAAGCGCCTGGGCCCAGACGAGGGCGCGCTGGCGGACCGGGCGGCTCTGGCTCAGGGCGAATACGCCGAGCGCCACGGCCGCGACCAAACAGGTCAGGAGCAGGAGGAGCCGCAGGCGGGCCGTCATGGCAGCCGTGGCTGCCCTGCGGGCGGGAAGGAGGCGTGCCTCATCGGGTGTCCCGCGGGGCATCCTTGGGGCGAGGGGGCCCCTCGCTCCGCCCGCGGCGCTCGATCTTCACGCGGGCGATGCGCCGGCTATCCATATCCACGATGGTCAGGCGCCAGTCCTGGTAGGTCACGACCTCCCCGCCGCGCGGGATCCGCTCGAGCTGCGACAGGAGGAAGCCGGCCAGGGTCTCGTACTCGGCCGACTCCGGGAACGGCAGGTGGTGCTGTTCGGCCAGGTCGCCGATGCTGATGGAGGCGTCCACGAGGTAGGAGCCGTCGCGCAACCGCTCGACCGGCCGGTGCTCCCGTTCGGCTTCGTCATGGATCTCCCCCACGATCTCCTCGATCAGATCCTCGATGGTCACCAGCCCCTTCACCCCGCCGTATTCATCCACCACCAGCGCCATGGGCATCCGGCGCTTCTGCATCTCCTTGAGGAGGTGGCTCACCTGCGCCGTCTCGGGCGCGAAGAAGACGGGCCGCAGGATCTCCGTCAGCACGATGGGCTTCTTCTCCGCCATGAGGCGGAAGAGGTCCTTGTCGTAGAGGATGCCCAGGACCTCGTCCAGGGAGTTGCGATAGACGGGATAGCGGGACTTGCCGGTCTCGATGATATAGGCCAGGATCTGCTCCACGGGCGTCTCCACGTCGATGGCCTCGATGCGGGGCCGCGGGATCATCACCTCATTCACCGAGGCCTCGGTGAACTCGAAGACGCTGTGGATCAGCTCCTCCTCCGTCTTGTCGAAGACGCCCTGGACGCGCCCTTCCTGGAGCATGTGCTTCACCTCCTCCTCGGAGACGAAGGCCCGCTCCGCGGCGCCCTTCTGCCCCAGGAGGCGCAGGACGAAGCGGTTGGACGCGGTGAGGAATCGGACGAAAAGGGAGGTCGAGCGTGCCAGGCGGTCAATGGGACCGGCCACCCAGCGGGCCAGCGCCACGGCATGGCGCAGGGCCAGCGACTTGGGCGCCAGCTCCCCCAGAATCAGCATGACATAGGTGATCACCACGACCATCGCGGCCAGGGCGACAGGCTCGGCGGCCGCCTGGAGGCCGGGGATGGGGATCTCCCGGATCACGGGCGACAGCGCCCGCACCGAGGCGGCCCCGCCCACGGCCGAGGCCAACGTCCCGATGAAGGTCACCCCGATCTGCACCGTGGCCAGGAAACGGTCCGGGTCCTCCTGGAGCAGCGCCACGCGCCGGGCGCGGCCGTCGCCCCCGGCGGCGAGTTGCTGGATGCGGCTCCGCCGGGCCGAGATCAGCGCGACCTCGGCCCCGGCGAAGAAGCCGTTCAGCAGGATGAGAATCCCGATGAAAATGGCCTCCAGCCAGAGGCCTTGAAACACTATGCCGTCCATGACACGCTCCGCTTCATCGAAAAACGGGGAACGGAAGACTGACCACGCCAGGCGCTGGCCGACGCCTACCAGCGGTCCGGGTCCGGCGGCTTCTGGCGCAGGATCTGGGGGATGCTGATGCCCCCCGAGAGCACGATCTGGATGCCCTGGGGAATGGTCAGGCGCGTCTGGATGATGTCCTCACGCCGGACCAGCAGGATATCCCCCAGGTACAGGTGGTTGGTGGGGACGTACACGGCCACCAGGGGCTCCGTCTCGCCGCTGCCGCGCTGCAGCGCCACCTCGCCCGTGAGGAAGCCGAAGCTGTAGGATCCCTTCTCACGATTCGAGACCAGCACGAACTCCTTGAAGGCCACCTGGTTGTCCGGCGAGAAGGCGTTCAGCAGTTGCTTCACCGCCGAGTAGATGTTCCGGAAGATGGGGATCCGGTAGAGCAGGCCGTCCAGCCACCCCAGGGTCCGCCGCCCGACCACGTTGGTGGCGAAGACCCCCATGAGGAGGACCAGCAGGATCGCCACCAGGAGGCCCACCCCGGGGACGTGGCGCCCCAACTGGTCGGCGATGACGGGCGCCAGGAGCCCGTCCACGAAGGTGAACAGCTCCCAGAACGTCCAGACGGACACCGCGATGGGAACGATGACCACAAGGCCGGTCACGAACTTGATCTGCAACTGCCGCCGGATTCCACTCATCTCAAGAACAGGGGCTAGGGGTTGGGGGTCAGTCACGCTTCACGCTTCACGTTTCCCGCCTCGTGGCTCGTGGCTCTCGGCTCGCGGCGCTCGGCTCGCGGCTCTCGCTTCTCGGTTCTCGGTCTTGGGTGCTCGGCGCTCGGCTCGCGGCTCTCGACTCTCGACTCTGTTTATGGCCAGTACGTCGGATCCCCCGCAAACCGCTCCTCCAGCGGGCGCAACCGGTCACGGGCCTCGTCCGTGTTCAGGGTCAGCCGGGATGCGACCGCCAGGATCGCGGTGACGAGCACGTAGGCCTCCTCCCGCGGATCCTTGAGCCCCGCCAAGAGGACCGGCACGCGGGTGCGCAGCACCCGGACCACCCGATCCTGCAGGTCCCGCTCCGGCAACGAGAGCGTCAGGCGCGCCCCGATCTGCAAGAGCTCCAGGAACTCCTGCCAGGCCCGCACATCCGGGGTCTCGGCGATGCGCTCCAGCCGCCCCACCAGCATCCGCCCGAACCACGCCGACGCCGGTGCCAGATCGAGGCTGAGGCCCAGGTGCCGTGCCTGCGCCACTAGGTCCAGGGCGCCCGCGTAGCGCGCGGGATCCGTCATCCCGTCCAACTTCCCCAGCGATTCGGCCAGCTGGCGGGACCAGGTCGCCTCCAGCGTCGCCCGGAGCCACGCGGGAAGCTCCATCCCGGCCTCCACCATGGCCTCGGCGGCCGGCAGCGCGTCCGCACACACCAGGTCGCAGGCCCGCGCCAGGCTCCCCTGCGTCTCCGCCAGGACTTCCTCCAGGATAGCCCGCCGCTCATCGGGAAGGAAATTGCGCAGGCGAATGAGCCGCGCCGCGTGCCGTCCGGCCCAGGCCGTGAGGTCCGGGGCTTCGGGGCCCAGGGCGGCCGTGGTCTCCTCCACGAAGCGCGCCCAGTCGCCCGAGGCCGGCCACGGGACGATCCCCGCCAGGAAGTCGAAGCGGCCGTCGCGCCGGCAGGCCCCGGCGAACCGCACGGTTTCCCCGGTCACCTGCGAGACGGCGCGGACCCCCGCCAGCAGCAGGCCCTCCCGCCGGACAACCGGGTCGGGCGTGAGCGTCCACCGGTAGCGCACCTGGACCGTCACCTCGCGGCCCAGCGCCCCCTCCAAGAGGAGCCGGGCCACCGCGTCCTCGGCCGTGACGTGGGAGGGGCGGACCCGCCGCTCCCAGAGGTGCCGGCCGTCCTTGTGGGCGGCCACGTTGCTCCGCGCCCGCTCCAGGTTCTCCAGCAGCACCGCCTCCAGGTCCAGGGGGGCGAAGGGCGCCGCCAGCTCGATGGCGCGGGCCGCGTACCGGAGGTTCTGCACCGTCTCGATCCCGGAGATGTCGGCGAAGAACCAGCCGCAGCTCGTGTACATGAGCATGGCCTGGTGCTGCATCTCCAGGAGGCGCAAGGCCCGCCCCCGCTCCTCGCCGCTCAGGGGACGCGTCTCGTGGCGGGCGAAGAACGCCGCGCGGGCCGCCTCACCGGGGTCCAGGAGCAGCTCGATGTAATCGTCCCGGGCCGCCCATCCATCCCGGAGGAGCGGGGCGATCTCCTCCGTGAAGATCTCGCCCAGGGCGTCGCGCAGCCGGTCCAGCCCCTGCCGCAGGGGGCGGCGCCAGCGCTGGGTCCAGCCTGGCCCCCCGCCGGCGCTGCACCCGCAGTCCTCGCGCCAGCGGCCCACCCCGTGGGAGCAGCTCCAGGCGCTCTGCGGCAAGAACTCGACCTCCCACGCCGGCCGGTGCGTGGCGAGGTACGCCGCCGGGTTCGACACGGAAAACCCTCGCTGCGGCACTTCCCGCGCGAAGAGCGTGGCCAGGCACATGTCGCCGAACTTCTCGTGGTGGCCGAAGGACTCGCCGTCCGTGGCGATGAGGATGAGCGGGTCGGGGAACCCCGCCGCGGCGTCGGCGATCCGGCTCGCCAGCGTGCTGGCATCCCGCAGGTAGTGCTGAAAGCTGATCCCCCGCGACAGCGGCGCGTGGTAGAAGCAGACGTCGATCCCCCGGTCCCCCTGCACGTTTCCCTGGGCATCCCGCAGGTGCCAGCGGTAGGGACGTCGCGGGTCCAGCTCCGCCTCCGTGGGCGTGATCCACCGGTCCTCGCCCAGGGGGCGCCAGCGCGCCGCCTGCGCCGGCGACAGGATGACGTAGCGCATGCCGGCCCCGACCAGGAGCTCCAGCGTCGTGGCGTCCACCGCCGTCTCGGGCAACCACATGGCCTCGGGCATCCGGCCGAAGCGGGTTTCGAACTCGCGGATGCCCCAGCGGATCTGGGTCTGACGGTCGCGCGGCGTGGCCAGGGGCAGGATCATGTGGTTGTAGGCCTGGGCGATGGCGTTGCCATGGCCCAGCCGCGCCTGGCTGGCGCGGTCGGCGAGGAGCAGCCCCTGCCACAGGTCGGGCACCGCCTCCATCAGCCAGGCGAGGAGCGTGGGTCCGACGTTGAAGCTGATCCGTTCGTAGTTGTTGACGATGTCCAGGATGCGGCCGTTTCCGTCCAGGACGCGGGACCGGGCGTTGGACTCGTAGCATTCCGCCACGATGCGGGCGTTCCAGTCGTGGAAGGGCGCGGCGCTCTCCTGCCGCTCGATCGCCCCGGTCCAGGGATTCTCCCGGGGCGGCTGGTAGAAGTGGCCGTGGATCACCAGGTGAATGGGCATGTCATGTTGGATTGTGGATTGTAGATTGCCGATTGCGCCTCAATCGAAAATCGGCAATCCTCAATCGCAAATCCCCCTCGTGGGGCTAGGGCTCCTTGCGCGCGCCGTCCTCGCGCGTGGCGCGGATGAGGCTGCGGAGCACCCAGCTCCGGTTCGCCCCGCGGAGCAGGGCCGAGAGGTCCTCGTAGACGGTGGGATCCTCCAGGAGGCCGCCGATCGTTCCCTCCCCCTGGCGCAGGCGCGTCGTGACGACCTGGAGGTCGGCCGTCAGGGCCCGCAGGGCCGTGGCGGCCGCCTGCACCTCCTCCAGGACCTTGGCCCCCGCCGGGTCGAACAGGAGCGACGGGATCAGCCCCTTTCCCTCGCGGGCCTCCCGCACCAGCTTCTCCAGCTCCTCGCCGGTCCGGTTGAGGCGCGC
This sequence comes from Candidatus Methylomirabilota bacterium, assembly GCA_016180655.1. Classification (GTDB taxonomy): domain Bacteria; phylum Methylomirabilota; class Methylomirabilia; order Methylomirabilales; family 2-02-FULL-66-22; genus 2-02-FULL-66-22. The sequence goes on from JACPAT010000297.1 coordinate 8,742, forward strand.
CAGGAGCTCCGCGCCCTGCGGCTCGTAGATCAGGGCGTGGAGCAGGCCCCGGCCCTCCTTGGCCTCGCGCAGGAGGTCCTCCAGGTTCGCCAGCGCCTGGTTCAGCCGGCCCAGCGTCTCGCCCTGCGGCGCGTACACCAGCGCGTGCAGCAGTCCGTCTCCGCTCTCGATCGCCTTCGCCAGGCGCTCCAGCGACAGGACGGTGCGGTCCAGGCGGCCGAGGAGTTGGGCCCCCTCCGTGCCGTAAATGACGTCGTGGAGCAGCCCCTCGCCTTTCTCGACCTCGACCAGCGTGGTCCGCAGCGACCGGAGCGCCTCGCTGAAATTCCGCTTGCCCGCCGACTCGCCGCCCGCCAGGAACTCGTCCAGCGAGGCGGTGATCCGCGTCACGTTGTCCAGGATGCGGTCGCCCTTCTGCAGGAGCCGCGAGTAGTCGGGCGGATCCACGCTGGCCAGCTGCGCCCCCGGGGCAAGCGGCGGCCGGTCGAAGCTCCCCACGGTGATGTCCAGGACCTTGTCCCCCACCAGGCCGATGGTGCCGATGCTGGCCACCGAGTCCTCGCGGATGCGATCGCGGACCCGCTGCTCCACGGTCAGGGTCAGGATGATCCGGCGGTCCTTGGGGTCGCGGCCGAATGCGACGCGGGTCACGTTGCCGACCGTGACCCCCGCCAGCCGGACGGGCGCCCCCACCGTCAGGCCCTCCGTGGAACTGAAGGAGGTCCAGAGCGAGTACCGGTCCTCGAACAGCGCGCTCCGCCGCCCGATGGAGAGGACGAAGCCCATGAAGAGCAGGATGGCCACCAGGACCAGGGCCCCGATCCGCAGTTGCATCTGCCGTTCCGTCATGGCCGTCTCACCCCTCGTGCATCCCGACGGGAGGAACCCCTTTGCCGCTACCGCTCGACGCGCCCGATCATGAAGTCCCGGATCAACGAGTCGTGGGTGGCCTGGACCTCCTCGGGGGTGCCGACGGCCGCGATGCGGCCCTCGTGCAGCAACGCCAGGCGGTCGGACACCTTCAGGGCGCTCGCGATGTCATGGGTCACGACCACGGAGGTCACCCCCAACTTGCCCTTCAGGTCCAGGATCAGCTCGATCACCTTCTCCACGTTGCTGGGATCCAGGCCGGTCGTGGGCTCGTCGTACAGAAGGATCCGGGGGGGCAGCGCGATGGCCCGGGCCACCGCGACCCGCTTGCGCATCCCGCCCGACAGCTCCGCCGGGTCCTTCTGCTCGACGGCGTCCAGCCCCACCAGGTCCAGGACCTCCCGCACGCGGGCGCGGATGGCCGCCTCGTCCCACTGGGTGTGTTCCCGCAGGGCATAGGCCACGTTCTCGCCCACGGGGAGCGAATCGAAGAGGGCCGAACCCTGGAACACCAGCCCCACCTTCCGGCGCACCGACAAGAGGTCCCGCTCCGGGAGCGGCACGATGTCCTGGCCTTCCAGGAGGATCTGGCCCGCCTCCGGCTTCAGCAGGCCGATGATCAGCCGCAGCAGGACGCTCTTGCCCGTCCCGCTCCCGCCCATGATGGTGAGCGATTCGCCCGGCCGGATGATCAGGTCCAGCCCGCGCAGGACCGCATGCCCGTCGAAGCAGAAGTCGGAGATGAACACCAGGAGCGAGGACATCACCACCGTCCCCGTCGTGGCCCGCCCCAACCCTTCCGTCCCGCCCCGGGTCGTGAGGCCGTTGTAGCATCCCACCAGGCCGATGAGAAAGCCGAAGAACACCGTCTTCCCCAGGCCGCTCAGCATGTCCGCCAGCTTCACGTACTGCGTGAAGGTGGTGTAGTACTGGTGGTAATCCACGTTGAACTCGTACTGGGAGATCACCATGCCCCCGAAGACCCCCAGCGCATTGGCGATGACCGTGAGCAGGGGCAGGGCCAGCATCGTGATCACCACGCGGGGCACCACGAGCTTCTTGATGTGGTTCACCCCCAGGGCCCGCATGGCATCGATCTGCTCCGTGACTTTCATGGAGCCCAGCTCGGCCGTGAACCCGGAACCCACGCGGCCGCCCACCAGGATGGCCGTGACGACGGGCCCCAGTTCCCGCACCATGCTGAGGCCGACGATGATCCCCACGGTCCCCTTGGCGCCGAAGCGGGCCAGGCCGTAGGCCGTCTGGAGGGCCAGCACCAGCCCCACGAAGAGCCCCGCCACGCCCACGATGGAGACCGACCGGACGGCGATGTGGTCCATCTGGGCGATCAGCAGTCGCGGCTGATACGGGGGCGTCACCGCGTGGTAGAGGGTGCGGCCGGCTAGGAGGGACATGGCGCCCAGATCCACGATCAGGCGCAAGGCGCGCTGTCCCAGTTCCTCGACAAGGCTGCGGAGCGAAGGCATCAGTCAGCCAGAATGGCACTCGGCCGGGATGGAACGCCGGAACGGTTCACCGTTCGGAGAGGGGTGCCCAACTCTGCACGAAGGCCTCAAAATCCGGGTGGCCCTGGGGGAAGGCGGCCGGGGGGGCGACATAGATGAAATCGTACAGGCACCGCGCCCGACGCCATGTCACCCCCTCGACCTCGACCGGCGCATTGTCCAGGCGGGCGCGGAGCCGGGTCCGCAGCCCGGGGGCATCATGCAGGCGGACGACCTCACGGGCCTCGATCCGCTTCCCCTCCAACCCGAAGAACAGGTGCCGCGCCACCCCCGGGAGGTCCCCTGTCTCCGGCGCGGAACACTCGACCAGGAGCGCCATGGCCGCCCGCAATTCCGGAGATTCGAAGGACAGGGTTGCCCCCTCCAGCGGCCTGGGGATCCAGCCCGCACCCGCCGGCGGCAGCCGCACCTGAAACCCATGGTCGGGATCGCGATAGGTCTCCCCGACGATCCGTCCGGCGGCACAGGCGGCAACGAAGAAAAATGACCCCAAGAGGAACACGCCGACCAGCCACTGCCTGAGACTGGGAATCCCCTGGGTCCTCCATGCATGGCCCCGGGAGAGAGCCCCTTCCCCTGGAGCCGGCGTGCCGCGCCGCGCCCTGAGCCCTGCGCCCGCGAACCCGATCTGGAATGTCTTCACGACCCCTGGCGGAAGATCCCCCCCGCCCGGAGGCGCCTCCATCCTACTGGAGTGCGACGGTGGCGTCAAGGCGACCACGCCGCGAACGCCACGTCCAGCGCGCGCTCTAGTCCCCGGGCGGCCTGGCCGGACGCCCGGTGAAGCCGCCAGAGCGTGCGCCGACATCCGCCGGAGGCGAGGCCCCGGAGCAGGCCTCGCCAGCGGAGTTCGCCTTGGGCCGTCGTGCAGCCCGCCAGAAAGGCGGGCAGCGCCTCCCCGGCCGCATCCACCACCGCCTTGATGGCCAGCCACGGAATCCCCAGGTCCCGCGCCGCCTCGGCCACGCCCGCCGCTTCCATGTCCACCGCGACCGCCCCGGTGCGCCGATGCGCCGCCCGTTTCACCTCCGGCGTTCGCAGGGGATCATCCACCGTGAGGAGGGGCCCGTCATGCATGCGGAGTCCAGCGGCGGCGAGGGCGGCGCGCACCGCCGTCTGGGCGGGGGCCACGCCGAAGGATCGGCCGGTCCGCCCATCGTCCAGCAAGACCGCGGCCGGGCAGACGACATCGCCGGCACACAGGGCCTCGGCCAGCCCACCCGCGAATCCCAATGACCAGGCGGCGCGAAAGGGGAACCGGTGCGCGGCCGCCAGGAGGGCGCGGCGGGCACGGTCCCGTCCGATGCCGGCCTGGATGAGGACCGCGGCCTGGCCCGCGAGTTCACCGACGATCAGACGGAATTCGTCCGCTCGCCCCTGCCGTGCGGCCGCCAGCCGGCGCTGGAGCGGCCGGCGCTCCTGCGCCAGGGCCACCACCAGCGCGATGGGACGGTCCACCGCCGCCCTACCCGCGAGCGTCCGCCATGGAGATCCCGGAGACCCCGACGAATGTCCCCGGAACCCACGCGTGGCCTGTGGGACAGTGATGCGGCAGGCAGGAACGCAGGAGGGAGGTGCCTCGTCGCCGGTCCGGGCGATCCCTGCGGCTCACACCCGTGTCTCGGGATGCCGGAGGCGGGTGACGGACGCCTGGCGACTCCCCGTCGCGGCCGACAGGCGGCGGCGATACAGGGCCAGGGCCCAGAGGGGGAAGAAGACTGAGTAGCCGTGGTACCGGAGGTAGAAGACTCGCGGGAAGCCCGTCCCGGTGAACTCCGCCTCGTGCCAGAGCCCGTCAGGCGTCCGCGTCTCCAGGAGGAATCGGATGCCTCGGGCCACGGCGGGATGCGCCGCTTCGCCCGCGTGCAGCAGCGCCATGAGCGCCCAGGCGGTCTGCGAGGCCGTGCTCTTGCCCATGCCGGCCGTGCGGGGATCGTCGTAGGTATAGCAGGACTCGCCCCAGCCGCCGTCGGGGTTCTGGCGGCTCAGGATCCAGGCCACGGCCTTGCGGACGTAGGGGGCGCCCATGTCCTCGCCGATGGCGTCGAGGCCGGCCAGGACCGACCACGTGCCGTAGAGGTAGTTCACCCCCCAGCGCCCGTACCAGGAGCCGTCCCAGCACTGGCGCGTCGTGAGGAAGGCGATGGCCTTCGCCGCCGCCGGCTCGTCCGGCCGGAACCCCAGGTACCCCAGCGCCTCCAGGACGCGGCCCGCCAGGTCCTCGGTGCTGGGATCCATGAGGGCGCCGTGGTCGGCGAAGGGGATCAGGTTGAACACCATCCGGTTGTTGTCCTTGTCGTAGGCCCCCCAGCCCCCGTCCCTCCCCTGCAGGGCGAGGATCCAGTTGAGCCCGCGGGCGATCCCGCGGGTCTTGGCCTCCTCGTCGGGGACGCGGATCTTGCGGAGGGCCATGAGCACCGCGGCCGTATCATCCACGTCGGGATAGAACTCGTTCTCGAACTGGAAGGGCCAGCCTCCCGGCGGCGTCGCGGGCGCCTTCAGCCGCCAGTCGCCGGCGCGACGCGTCTGCTTGCCGAGCAGCCACTCGCCGGCCCTGCCCAGGGCCGGGTGATCGGGGGGAAGCCCGGCATCGATCAGCGTGTTGATGGTGAGCGCGGTGTCCCACACCGGCGACAGACAGGGCTGGACGCGGAGCGTGTCGGCCGTCTCGACCCGCTGCGCATCGATCTCGCGGAGGGCCTTTCGGACCATGGGATGATCCACGGGGTAGCCCAGACAGGTCAGGGCCACGACGGAGTTCGCCATGGCGGGGTAGATCCCACCCAGGCCGCCCTCGCCCTGCATGCGCTCGAGCATCCAGCGTGTCGCCTCCCGGATGGCGCGCTGCCGGGACGCGCGGGGGGCGAACCGATCGTGGAATCGCAGGATCCGGTCGACGACCAGGAAGAAGTTCCGCCAGGTGAAGGTCCGGGGGTCCCGCGGCAGCGAGAAGGCCGTCTGCTCCCGCGGGAGCAGGTACAACTCGTCCAGTCCCGCGTCGCGGGGCACGGGCCGGACGGGTCGGTGCGCGAAGATGATCAAGAGCGGCACCAGGACGGTCCGGGACCAGTAGGAGATCTCGTAGAGGTTGAAATAGAACCAGCGGGGGAGCAGGCAGATCTCCACCGGCATGCAGGGCACCCCGTCCCACGGATACTCGCCGAAGAGCGCCAGCAGGATCTTGGTGAAGACGTTGACCCGGGTGATTCCGCCCAGCTCCAGCACCGTCTGGCGCGCCCGCGCCATGCCGGGCGCGTCGGGGGAGACGCCCGCCATCTTCAGGGCGAAGTAGGCCTTGACGGTGGCGCTGATGTCGGCGGGCCCGTTGTGGTAGATGGGCCAGCCCCCCTCGGGGAGCTGGATGGCCTGGAGGTGCCGGATCGCCTTCGCCTCGGTGGCGGCGTCGGCGATGGTGAGCCACCGGCGCAGCAGGAGGTATTCGGAGGTGATGGTGGCGTCCGCCTCCAGCTCGTGGACCCAGAAGCCGGCCGGGTCCTGGCCCTGCAGGAGGAGCTCGACCCCGCGCTGGATGACCTGATCCAGGGCGGCCTCGGCCGGCGCGGCGGTGTGGGGGCGCGGGCTGCTGGGGATGGGGGGGGTCACGGGATCTCCTGCCAGGGTGACGGAAGGCACCCTGGTAGCTCAGGCTGCTCAAAAAGGGGCAGGTGCAAGAAAGGCGCGAAGTGGGGGCACGAGGCGTACTGCGGTACGTACGTCGCAGTGCCGCGACGAGCGCCTGACGCAGCAGATGGGCCTTTTTCAGCAGCCTGTTCGAGTGTCACGCGAAGTTCCAGCGCAGCATCTCCCAGAGATCCTTCCAGCTCTTCCCCACCTCCCGGATCACGGTGGGCTCGAACCCGCTGTGCATCATGCAGTTGGTGCAGCGGTCGTCCCGCTTGTTCTCGTACTTCTCCCAGTCGGTCCTGGTCATGAGCTCGTCGAAGGTCTGGTAGTGGGCGTCGGTGATGAGGTAGCAGGGCCCCTTCCAGCCCTGGGGGTTGTAATTGGGGTTCCCCCAGGGGGAGCATTTCAGCTCCCGCTCACCCTTGAGGTAGCGCAGGTACATGGGCGTGCTGAGGAGGCGGTACCGCTTGGACAGCTCCCAGACGCGCTGGAACTTCTCGTGGGTTTGGCGCTTCTCCAGGAAGATGTCCCGGCCCTTGAGGACCGTGTACTCGTACGCCGGGGAGACCAGGAACCCGTCCACCCCGATGGCCGCGAGGTCGGCGAAGAGCTGCTCGATCTCGTCGATCTTGGTCTCCTTGTAGACGGTGGTGTTGGTGACGATCCGGAAGCCCAGGGACTTCGCCAGCTTGATCATCCGGATGTCGATCTGGTACAGCCCCTTGCGGGAACGGACCAGGTCGTGGGTCGGCTCCAGGCCGTCCATGGAGACGTTGATGGTCATGTAGGGGCTGGGCTTCCACTGGGGAAGCCACTTGTCCAGCTTGATGGCGTTGGTGCACAGGTAGATGAACTTCTTGCGGCGGAGCAATTCGTTGACCAGCTCGCCCAGGTGCGGGTAGATGGTCGGCTCGCCGCCGCAGATGGAGACGATGGGGGCCCCGCACTCGTCCACCGCCTTCAGGCAGGTCTCCAGGGGGAGCATGTCCCGGATGGTGCTCTCGAACTCGCGAATCTTGCCGCACCCCTCGCAGGCCAGGTTGCACAGGTGGGTCGGCTCCAGCATCAGGACGAACGGGTATCGCTTTCTCCCCCGCAGAGCGTTCATCACCATGTACTTCGTCAAGGTGTAGTGAAGCTGGATGGGAAACCTCATGCGCGTATCTCCTCCGGCCGCGGTCTCCAGGCGAGCGCTCGCGGCCTCACGAGGACGGCTATGGTCCAGAGGAATACCGGCAGCGTGAGCAGGACCCCGCACAGCAGGAGCCGCCATTCCCCCAGGGCAAACGTGATCGCCAGATTGAAGGCCAGGACCAGGAAGTACAGCGCGGGGCAGAGGACCGCCCGGCCCTCAAACCGCGCCACCGACGCCTGGGGGAGGCGGCGTTCCCATGCATGATACAGCGCCGTGGCCGTTCCCCCCACCACGCCCCACCCCAGGAAGTTGGCCAGGGGCACCCCGAAGTAGATGCCCGGCTCGGGATACCCGTAGAGCTGGCCCAGGAACCACCGGTCACCCCGCAGGGCCACTGGATCGATCACCACGTCCACCAGGACGAACAGGAGCGACGCGAGCGCCAGATGGCGCGTCCGGCGAGGCCGCGGGGCGACCCCCCGGCGGGACATCTCGGATGTCGGATGTCGGACACCCAGAGGGTACCCGGATTTGGGGTCCTGCAATCCAAAATCCGAAATCCGAAATCCGAAATTGCACCAGGGGCGGCCGCCGGCCAGGAGAAACCAGGCCAGACCGTAGCTGGCCACCAGGAGAAAGGCGAACGACAGGGAATCAAAGAACGGGACGCCGACGATCCACAGCTCCCGCGTGGCCGTCGCGGGGATGTAATAATACCATCCGAAGGGGATGCCCGTCCGGATCGAACTGTGCTCCGCCGCGAACGCCACCCCCCAGGTGATGAGCGTGAAGGCGCCCGTGCGCCGCCAGCCGAGGAGCGCGCTCGCCCCCAGCAGGTGCAGCAGCAGGAAGGCGAAGACGTAGGGGCGAAGCAGCAGGCTCCCCAGGAGGAGCCGGGGAACGTCGGCCATTGCCACTCAGCCTGTCACTCCCATCCGACAATCAGCTGTCCGGCGATGCCTTTGCGGTTCTCTCGGCTCACGGCTCTCGGCTCTCCATCATCGGGTCGGGGCATACCCCTTCTCCCGAAACCACCGCACCGCCCGAGCCAGCGCGTCATCCACCGGGGACTGGGGCAGCCCCAGCGCGCGGATGGCCTTCCGGCCGTCGAAGAACATGGTCTTTTGCGCCATCCGGACCGCATCCACCGGGATCATGGGCGGCCGGTCCGTGAGGTGATCCGCGATCCACTCGGACAGCCGGGCCAGGGGCAGGATCAGGCCGGCCGACACCTTGAGCCGGGGCGGCCGGATGCCCGTGATCCGTCCCAGGAGCTCGAAGATCTCGCGGAGGGTGAGGTTTCTGCCGCCGAGGATGTACCGCTCGCCGACCCGCCCCCGCTCGGCCGCCAGCAGGTGTCCCGCGGCGACGTCATCCACGTCCGCAAGGTTCAGCCCAGTGGGGAGGTACGCCCACATCCGTCCGCGGAGGAAATCCACGATCATTTGTCCCGTGGGAGTGGGTTTGATGTCCCCGGGGCCGACCGGGGTGCTGGGATTCACGATCACCACGGGCAGCCCCTGCCGGGCAAACTCGCGCGCCACCTCCTCGGCCAGGAACTTGGACCGCTTGTAATCCCCCACCATATCCGCCAGGCTGACCGGCGTCTCCTCGGTCCCGGCACCGCCGCCGGGTGGGATCCCCAGCGCCCCGACTGTGCTGGTGTACACCACCCGTCCCACGCCCGCGTCCGCCGCCGCCCGGAGGATCCGGCGCGTGCCCTCCACATTGATGTCATAGAACACCCGGCGATCCCGGGCCCACAGGCTGTAGAAGGCGGCCACGTGGAACAGTCGCTCGCCGCCCTTCAAGAGGTGCCCGAGAGAGGCGGTGTCGGTCAGGTCGCCATCGACGATTTCGACGGGAAGGTCGGCGAGCAGGCGGCGGTCACTGCCGGGGCGGGCCAGCGCCCGGACGTGATGCCCGGCCGCCACCAGGTGCCGGATGACCGCGGCCCCGACGAAGCCCGTTCCGCCCGTCACGACCGTCACGTCGCCCATGGAGGCCCCTGGCAGGGACGACGGCGGTCCCCGATCCCGATCCGGCCCGGGCCGTCGCCGAAGTAAGGCGATCTTGTACCACAGAGCCCCAGAAAAATCAAACGGTTTCGCCTGGCGTGGGGAATTGTCTGCGCGCGAGACCAGGGGGGAATATTTTCATTTGGCGGCCAAAACGGTTGACAATCGCGCGGCAGTAGTGGTATGGGATGCCAATTCGACGGGCGGTCCCAGCCAGGGCTCACGCCAGTTCACGGACAATCCACGGCCAATCCAAGGGAGGCAACACCATGGCGATGGAGGAAACCTCGGTCAAGGTCAGGGTGGTAACCATCGCTGGCGTGCTCGTCGGCAAGATGAGCAAGCCAAAGAACATCCGGACCCTGGACGCCCTGAACCTCAAGGGGGATTTTTTTGCCCTGACCGATGCCGTGGCCGAGGGGCAGGCCCAATCTCGCACCCCCTTCATGGCCATCAACAAGCGCCAGGTGATCTCCATGGAAGAAGTCGTCTAGCCGCCCGTCCTTGTCCGCCCCAGCACCGCATCCCTCCAGGATCGAGTCGGCCATCCCGCCCTTTCCTCCCCGGACCCCGCCGGAGGAGCTCGTCTTCCTTGGCTCGACGCCGAGGCCGCAGGGCGGTTTCCGGCCCGCGGGGACGGAGACGGCGCGGGGATCGTCACAGGAGTGGCGGGAAGTGGGTGTGGGGTGAGACGGGGGAGAAGGCGAGGGCAAGCGGGGGGCTTACGAGCGGGACGCGGCCGCCCGCTCCAGGGCTTCCCGGATGCCGTCCAGGACAGCCTGCTCGCGCTCGATCTGCCAGGAAACGCTCCCCTCGTCCAGGCGGTCGACCACGGCGATCACCGTCACCACGCCGTTGGCGTGGCCGTGAGGGAACAGGGAAAGACGCACCCGCTCCTGGCTGCCCATCCAGAGCGTCCGCCAGCTCGGCGAGAGCCGCCTCCAGCTCGTGACCAGGCTGCGGCCCTCTCGCCGCTCCTCGACCTGGTAGCCGGCCGCGCGGACCGCGGCAACCAGCGCCGACCAGATCTGTTCCGCGCCGGCGCGGTAGTGCGCGCGGCTCACCGGCCGGCCGGGCAGGTCCGTATCCACGAAGTAGGCGGCAAGCACCCCCGGCGTGTCGCGGGCGATGGCCACGGCGCGGACCCGCTGCGCGTCGTTCTGGACCAGGCCGGAGACGAAGACCTCCCGGCGATAGGTTTCGACCCGGAGCCCCAGGGGGGCCAGCACGCGGTCCCCCTGGTAGCGGAACTGGATCGTGTTGCTGACGCTGATGCTGTGAATCGTCTCGCCCACGGACTCGCGGGTGGAACCGGAGGTGACGGCGCACCCCGCGAGCAAGGCCGCGGCCAGGACCAGGACGGTGGTACCGGGTGGTCGCGTCATTGGGCGCGCTTCTCCCGTTCGATCTCCACGATGGAGGAGGCGACGTCCAGCGGCCCCTTGCCCCGCAGCTGGAGGAAGGCCTGCAGGATGTCGGTCTCGGTGATGATGCCGCAGAGTTCCCCCTCCCGCACCACGGGCAGCCCGCCGATCCGGTGTCCCAAGAGCAGCAGGGCCGCCTCTTCCACCGTCTGCTCCGGCCGGATGGTGACCACCTGTTTGGTCATGACCTCGCGGACCGTCAGTCTCTCCAGGATGTAATGCAGCTCGTGAATGCTCAGGCTCGTCGCCCCCGACGGCGACGCCTGGCGCAGGTCCCGGTCGGTGATGATGCCCACCAGCCGTTTCCCCTCCACCACCGGGATGTGGCGGATCCCCTTCTGGCGGATCAGGTGCATGGCGGTGCGGAAGCTCTCGTCCGGCGACACCGTCACCAGATCTCGGTTCATCCACTGTAGAACGTGCATGCCCACCCCCACCGCAGATCCGAAGTGGTTGCCCTGCGGATCAGGCCAACCGCAACGCCTTCAGCCGCTCCCGGGTGGGGGTCCCCTTCTCGTCCCACCCCCGGATCCGGTAGTACTCCGTCAGCATGCGCTCCATGCCCTGGGGGTCCACCGGCCCGATGTCATCCCGCTGCGGCACGCTGAGCAGGCGCTTGGGCAGGGTGTCATCCTTGCGGGAGAGGCCCCGGGCGACGTTGACCAACCGCTTGACGTTGAAGATCCGCTCGGCCGTCCGCATCAGCCCCTCAGGCGTGACCTTCCAGCCGGTGCAGTAGTTCAACCATTCCGCCAGGATGGTCGGGCCGTAGGAGACCACGATGTAGAATTTGCAGATCCCCAGGCCGTCGTAGATGACCATGAGATCGTGCATCTTCACCGCCAGCTGCGCCTTCCCGTCAGTGATGTAGGGATCCATGGGCGCCGTGTACCCCAGGTCCGGGAAGGGCAGGCCGCTCTCCACGGTGAAGGTCACTCCCTCCATGTGGCAGGCACCCCGGTTGGCGACGGCATAGTTGACGGCGTTGGACCAGTAGGCGCGGGGATCGTGCATCGGGATCTCGACCCCCTTGACCTCGACCACCATGTCCCCGAAGTCCTTGCCCAGGCGCTCTGCCGCCGGCCGCGTGCCGTCCGCCAGGATATCCCCGATCCCCTCGCGCCGCCCGATCTTGTGCAGCAGGGCGAGCATGGCCTCCCCGTTCCCCCAGGAGAGCCGGATGCCTCCCAGATCGGTCTGCGTCAGCAGCCCTTTTTCGAACGCCTCCATGGCGAAGGCGATGGTGTTGCCGGCCGAGATCGTGTCCAGGCCGTAATCGTTGCATAGCTCGTTGCACTGCCCGATGATCTCGATGCTGTCGTTTTCGCACATGCTCCCGAAGGCGCCGATGGTCTCGTACTCGGGGGCGTGGCCCACGGCCGTCCCGGGGATGCCCACCACCAGGGTGCAGTTCGACGGGCAGGAGAGGCAGGACCGCTCGTGCTTCCCGTACTTCTTGAACATGGTCTGGCCCGAGATCCGCTCCGCCTTCTCGGCCCAGCGCCCGCCCATGAAGTTGCGGATGGGCATGTCCCCCACCGCCTCCACGCCCATCACCCCGCCGGCCGTTCCCAGCTCGAAGTTCCGCTTGAACCGCTGCTTTTCCTTTCCGCCATAGGCGGACGCCCGCTTCATCAGGCCCATGGGATCGGCCACGGGGACGCCCCCGGTGCCGCGGACGACCACCGCCTTCAGGTTCTTGGCCCCCATGACGGCGCCCATGCCGGTGCGTCCGGCCGAGCGGGCATACCTGCCCTCGAACATGACGCAGGCCATGCGCGACAGCTTCTCCCCCGCCGGCCCGATGCCGGCCACGATGGCGTCCCGGTGAGTCTCCTGCAACAGCCGCTCGTCCGTCTCGTAGAACCCCTTCCCCCACAGCGTCTCCGCCGGGCGGATCTCCACCTGATCGTTCTCGATCCAGACGTACACCGGCTTCTTCGCCTTCCCGGTGAAGATCACCCCGTCGTAGCCGGCATACTTCAGCATGGGGGCCCACGCCCCGCCGGCCCGGGCCTCGCCCCAGGCGCCCGTCGCCGGCGACAGCGCGCACACGACCGTCCGGTTGGCCCCGGGGACCAGCGTGCCGCACAGGAGGCCGGGCAGGAGGCAGAGGGGGTTGGAGGGATGGAGGGGATCCTTGATCGTCTTCAGCCGGTCATAGATCAGCTTGGCACCCAGGCCACTTCCGCCCAGGTAGCCTTGAGCCGTCGCCTCGTCCAGCACGCTGGTCGAGATCTTCCCCGAAGCCAGATCCACCCAGAGCAGTTTTCCGACGTAACCTTTGGGCATGGCGCTCCCCCTTGGGCCAGCAAGCCTCCAAGAGTCGTCCCCCCGCCCCGGTGGTGATAGGCCGCCCGGGCGACCAGCATTCTTGCAAAAACGTGCAGCCAGTGCAAGCCAAATTCCCCCTGGTCCAATTTCGGATTTCGGATTTCGGATTGCTCAAATTCGACATTCGACTTTGCGGCGAGACCCCGCCCCGTCTCGGCTCGCGGCTCTCGTAGAAAAGCGAGGCCGCCTGCCCCGCGGAAGGGGACAGGCGGCCTCGTGGAATTCCGAAACCGCGCGTGCTTACTGCCCGGTGATCACCAGGTGCCCCCGGCGGTTCCACTTCCAGGCGCTCTCGTCGTGCCCGAGGACGAAGGGGCGCTCCTTGCCGTAGCTGATGGTGGCGATCCGGTTCGCGGCGATCCCGGCGGCCACCAGGTAGTCCTTCACCGCCTTGGCCCGGCGCTCCCCCAGGCCGAGGTTGTACTCGGCCGTGCCCCGCTCATCGCAGTGGCCCTCCACGGTGAGCTTCACCCCGGAGTTCGCCTTCAGCCAGGCGACGTTGGCGGTCAGGGCCGCCTTCTGGTCGTCCCGGACGTTGGACTTGTCGAAGTCAAAGAACACGTCCTTCAAGGGGGAGGCGGCCGGGACCGCGGCCGCCGCGGGCGGGGCCGGGCGCACGGCCGTCTCGGCCGGCGGGGTCGCCCGGGTCACCGGGGTCTCCCCCGCCCGGGGGGTGGGGCCAGCCGGGCCGCTCGGCGCCGTCGCCGCCGACGGGCCCACGGCTCCCGGGCCGGCCTGGCCCACCTCGGGCCGCTTGGGGCAGCCGAGGAGCGCCAGGGAGCCCACCAGGACACCCACCGTGAAGAGGATGCGCATGCGTGACTGCTCTCGCATCAGATGCCTCCTTTCTCGATCCGTTGGACGCCAGGCGCGTATCCGATGTCGCGAAGAGTCATCGAGCAAACCTGAGCGCCAGCATATGCAACGCCGCCCCCCAGTGCAAGAAAAAACGCTGTGGGTGGCCGGCCCGGCGGACGTGGACCGGCCACCACGCTCTGCCCCGTATGTCTCGATCCCCTCCTCGGGAGGCGAGGGCCCCTCAGCGGGGGCGGCTCCCGTTCCCCGGGCGCCGCGACGGAGTGTACCGCGCCGCCACGCCCGCGGCAAAGGCGTTGATGGGTCCCGCAAAGGCGTTGATGGGCCCCCGGAGTGCGGCCTGCATGCCCTGGCGCCCGCGCAGCAACATCTCGTAGGAGAGCGTGCCCGCCACGAACCCGGCGATGGCGCAGGCCAGATCCTGGGCCTCTGCCTGGCTGAGTCCGGGTTTCCCCAGGACCTCCCGGCACTCCTCCGCCAGGAACCGGACGTAGCGCTGGTATTCCTGGCGGAGACGCTGCCGCGCTTCGGGCTGCAGGATGAGGAGCCCCCGCACCTGGTGCAGCAGGATGACCAGATCGCGGCGGCGCCCCAGTACCCGCAACTGCTCCTGGATCAGCCCGGCCAGGCGGTCGGCCGGGGTCCGTCCCGCCGGCGCCCCCGCCCGCCCCGCGGCGATGAGTTCGTCGAATCCGAGCCGCACCAGGTGATGGACCAGGTCCTCCTTGGAGGGAAAGTGGGCGTAGAAGGTCCCCTTCCCGACGTCGGCGGCCTCGGTGATGTGCTCGACGGTGGTCTCGTACAGGCCGCGCTTGGCGATGACCGCCAGGCCCGCCTGGACGAGGTTCTCGAAGCTCTGGGCGCGGCGCCGGTTTGCCCGGCTTTGCTTGAGGGCCAGCTCTGGCATGCTCGCCTCGAATCGGCCTTTCGGTCATATCCGACTGATCAGTCGAATTCGACTGGGCGGACATTACCAGACGCCTTCGGGGCTGGCAAGAAAAAAATGCACCCGGGGCCCCGAGGGGACCCGGGGGGCTTCCCTTGACGCCCCGTCGCGCCGTGTGCGACACTGCACCCCTGACGAGGGTCTATCCTGACCGGGGACCAGGGCGGCAGCGTCCTGCCCGGGCCGGGGCCTCTGCGATCCGGATGCCTGGCATGACCGGCAGACACGAGACGACGACCGCAGGAAGTGTCCAGGCGGGTGAGCCGACGCGGCGGCGGGGCCGGAACTTCCGGCGCTGCCACGAGGTCTAAGCATGCAGCGACCCACTGCGTCGGGAGCGGTATCGGCGGCGCCGCCGGCCGGAAGAGCAGGGGGCGAGGACCGCGGGTTGGTGGACCGGGCGCAGGCCGGGGATGCCGGGGCCTTCGAGACGCTGGTCCGCCGTTACCAGGGGTGGGTGTTCACGCTTGCGCTCCGCATGGTGGGG